>NZ_JACDDD010000126.1 GCF_013817205.1 Polaromonas sp. | reverse complement strand
CGGTGGTCTGGTCCGGTGTGGTGTCCTTCATCGCCTACAAGATCGTGGACCTGACCATCGGCCTGCGTGTCAGCGAGGAAGACGAGCGCGAAGGCCTCGACATCACCTCCCACGGCGAAACTGCCTACAGCCGTTAATACACGGTACATGCCGCAGCTGCCCCGCAGCTGCGGCAGGATCTAAAAAACCGAGAGTCTCCCTTGGATGTTCGGCCCGCAAGAACTTCGGTTTCGGCGGGCCATTTTTTTTGCGTGTCGGCGTCGGAAGAGGGTGCGGCGAGGTCTCTTCTTCGCGAGAAGGGGCCGCGGGTCCGGCTCTGCCGGTCCGCAGGCGCAGCGCCCCCTTGGGGGGCAGAGAGCTACGCGCAGCGAGCGAACGTGGGGGCTCTTGTCTTCTCAAGCAGGGGCCGCGGGTCCGGCTTTGCCGGTCCGCAGGCGCAGCGGCCCCCTCGGGGGGCAGAGAGCTACGCGCAGAGAGCGAACGTGGGGGCCAATTTGCACTGCACAATGGCAGCAGGAGAAGCCATGAAGAACGATTCCATCACCCTCACAGAGGGCGGACTGCGTTGCGAGATCAAACCCGAGCTGGGCGGCTGTATTGCCGGCCTGTGGTTCGACGATGTTCCCGTGTTGCGTTCGACGCCTGCTGTTGAACTCGCCACTGTCCGTCTGTCGGGAAGTTACCCACTGGTGCCGTTTTCCAACCGCATCGGTCACGCCACGCTCAAGTGGCAGGGCACCAGCCATCCGCTGGTACAGAACAACGGCCCCGAGCCGCATGCCATCCATGGCATCGGCTGGCAGCGGCCCTGGACGGTGCTGGAGCAGGACGGGGCACTGTTGATGCTGGCCTGCGAACACCGCGCCGACGCAGCCTGGCCATTCGCCTTCGACGCGTCGCAGACCTTCTGCCTGCGCGGCAATGCGCTGGAACTGACGCTCAGCATGACCAACCAGTCGGCCGTGCCGGCACCGGCCGGGCTCGGTTGGCACCCCTACTTCGTCAAGCGTGCAGGCAGCCATGTCGCGTTCGAAGCCAGCGGGCGCTGGGAGATGAGCGGTGAAAAATTACCTACCCACCGCGAGCCCTCGGGTGGCCTGGACACCGACTGCGTCGGCCTCGACGTGGACCATTGTTTTGACGGCTGGGGCGGCAGTGTCAGCTTGCGCGATGAGTTTCTGCACACCCGGATCACCTCCAGCCTGAGCCGGCTGGTGGTCTTCACCAACGCCACCCGTGACTTTGTGGCGATCGAGCCGGTCAGCCATGTCAACAACGCTGTCAATCTGCTGCAGGCCGGCACCGGCCGCGCGGAGGATCTGGGCATCGAGGTGCTGGCGCCCGGCGAATCGATGAGCGCGCGGATGAGCATTCAGGTGGAGCGCGCATCGTGACGGCTGGCTGGCAGGTGGTCTCGGCAGCGCCCAGCGAGGTCGGCGAATCGCCGTTCTGGCACCCGCAGGAGCAGCTGCTGTACTGGGTAGACATTCCGGCAAAAACCATCCATCGCTGCAACGTCTTCATGGCGACGGTCGACAGCTGGCGCATGGCCGCGCCGCATGATCTGGAGCCCGGCTGCATCGCACCGGCGGCAGGCGGTGGGCTGGTGATTGCGCTGCGCGATGGTATCTACCGCGCGCGCAGCTGGGGCGGCGCGCTGGAACAACTGGCTGCTGCCGGGCACAACACGGCGACCACCCGCTTCAACGACGGCAAATGCGACCCGCTGGGCCGCTTCTGGGCCAGCACGATTTACGAGCCGCGCGATGCGCGCAACGCAGCGCTGCTTTGCCTGCAGGACGGAGCGCTGGTCCGCATGACCGGCGACGCCACCGTGGGCAACGGCCTGGCCTGGTCCGCCGACGGCGGCACCCTCTACTGGTCGGACACCACCGCGCATCTGATCCGCGCCTGGGACTGGGACGCTGCCGGCAACACTCTGACCAACCCGCGTGTGTTCAAGCAGTTTCCCCTCAAGCCAGCGGGCTGGCAACCCGGCTCGCCGGAGTATGGGGGGCGACCCGACGGCGCGGCGGTGGACCGCCAGGGCAACTACTGGGTGGCGATGTTCGAAGGTGCCCGCGTGCTCAAGCTATCGCCGGCCGGTGAACTGCTGGACGAGATCGCCACTCCGATGGCGTGTCCGACCATGGTGTGTTTTGGCGGCGACGACCTGCAAACGCTGTACCTGACCAGCGCCAGCCATGGCCGCACGGCCGCCGAGTTGGCGGCTATGCCACTGTCCGGTGCCGTGTTGTCGCGGCGTGTGGATGTGCCAGGACTGCCGGTCAACTTCTTTTCCGCCTGACCGTGACGGCGTAAAAAACCGAACACCGGCCGTTCAAAAAAATCAAACCGGCCGGCAAGCAGCCGACTTACCATCACCGCCATGGATTCAGCGCTTCTATTGATCACCGAGCAGGTCCGCACCGCCGCCGCAGCCGGCTCTGCCCTGCGCATACGCGGTGGCGGCAGCAAGGATTTTTACGGTGAACCGGCTGCGGGCGAGATGCTGGACACCCGGCCATTGAGCGGCATCACCAGTTACGAGCCCAGCGAGCTGGTGGTCACGGTGCGCGCCGGCACCCCGCTGGCGGAGCTTGAAGCCGTGCTGTCCGAACGCGGCCAGTGCCTGCCGTTCGAGCCGCCGCATTTTGAAGGGGGCGCCACCGTCGGCGGCATGGTGGCGTCCGGCCTGAGCGGCCCGGCGCGCGCCAGCGTCGGCGCGGTGCGCGACTACGTGCTCGGTGTGACCCTGCTCAACGGCCGGGCCGAGCTATTGACCTTCGGCGGCCAGGTCATAAAAAACGTTGCCGGTTACGACGTCTCGCGCCTGATGTGCGGCGCCATGGGCACGCTGGGCCTGATCACCGCAGTCAGCCTCAAGGTGCTGCCGCTGGCGCCCGCCGAAGCCACATTGAAATTCGCGATGGACCAGGCCGAGGCGCTGGCACAGCTGAATCGCTGGGGCGGTCAGCCGCTGCCGCTCAACGCCAGCTGCTGGGTTGACGACGGGAACACGCCCACACTCAATCTGCGCCTGCGCGGTGCGGTGGCCGCCGTGGAAGCCGCCTGCAAGTCGCTGGGCGGCGAACGCCAGGACAACGCAGACGCCGCGCCGGACTGGACCTTGTGTCGTGACCAGCAACTGCCCTGGTTCCAGGCGCGTGGCACGCGTGACCTGTGGCGTCTGTCGGTGCCGCAGACCGCGCCCGTGCTGGAATTGCCCGAGCCGCCGCTGGTCGAGTGGCATGGCGGCCTGCGCTGGGTGCGCGCCGCGCCTGAAGACGCTGAAGGACTGCGTGCAGCGGCTGCTGCTGTGGATGGAAATGCTACGCTTTTTATAGCTGATGGCGCCCGATTGACGGGGGCTGGAGGTCGATTTGACGCATTAAAACCGCCGCTGGACCGGATCCACTGTCAGTTGAAAAATGAGTTTGACCCAGCCGGCATTTTTAACCTTGGCCGCATGTACCCCGACTTCTGATGCAAACCAATCTTTCTCCCGAGTTCCAGGGAACGCCCGACGGCCTGGCTGCCGAGGCCATTCTGCGTAAGTGTGTGCACTGCGGCTTCTGCACCGCGACCTGCCCGACCTACCAGTTGCTGGGCGACGAGCTCGACGGCCCGCGCGGGCGCATCTACCTGATCAAGCAGGTGCTCGAGGGTGAGGTGCCGACGCGCAACACCCAGATGCACCTGGACCGGTGCCTCACCTGCCGCAATTGCGAAACCACTTGTCCCAGCGGCGTGCAATACGGCCACCTGGTGGACATTGGCCGCAAGCTGGTCGATGAGCGTGTGGCGCGGCCCGCCATCGAAAGCACGGTGCGCTGGGCCCTCAAGGAGGGCTTGCCCTCACCGCTGTTTGCACCGGCCATGAAAGTCGGCCAGGCCCTGCGCGGCCTGTTGCCTGCGGCGCTGAAAGCCAAGGTGCCGGCGCCTCAATCTGCAGGGCGCTGGCCGCAGCGCGAACACCCGCGCAAGATGCTGATGCTCGCCGGCTGTGTGCAACCCGCCATGATGCCCAACATCAACACCGCCACAGCGCGCGTGCTCGACGCCGCCGGTATTCAGACCGTTGTGGCAAGCAAGGCGGGTTGCTGCGGCGCTGTAAAGTTTCACCTCAACGACCAGGACGGCGGCAAGGCCGAGATGCGCCGCAATATCGACGCGTGGTGGCCGCATGTGGAAGCCGGTGTGCAAGCGATTGTCATGAACGCCTCGGGTTGTGGCGTCACCGTCAAGGAGTACGGCTACATTCTTCAGGACGACCCGGCCTACGCGGCCAAGGCGGCAAGGATCAGCGCGCTGACACGCGACCTGAGCGAGCTGTTGCCCGAGTTGGTCGAGGTGTTACGCGAAAAAATTCCCTCGACAGCCACTAGCGGCACCCTTGCATTTCACCCCCCGTGCACCCTGCAACACGGCCAGCAATTGCGCGGTGGTGTTGAAAAGCACCTGGGCGCGCTGGGTTTCAACGTCAAGCTGACGGGGTGCGAGCCGCATTTGTGCTGCGGCTCCGCCGGCACCTATTCCGTATTGCAGCCGGAGATTGCCTACCAGCTGCGCGACCGCAAGCTGGGCCACCTGCAGGACATGGCACCCGAAGTCATCGTCTCGGCCAACATCGGCTGCATCACGCATCTGCAAAGCGGCACCGCCACGCCGGTCAGGCATTGGGTGGAAATGCTCGATGAAGCCTTGAGCGCGAGTTCCCGCCAAGACTACTGACACCACGCTGTCAGTAGCAGGTCCGCATCATCAAGGCTTCTTCAACACAACAGGATTTCTTGATGAAAAATGCAATCAGCTGGTTTGAAATTCCCAGCACGCAACTAGACCGCGCCCAGGCCTTTTACGAAGCAGCGCTGAACTGCAAGCTGCGCCGTGAGCCCATGGGTCCCTCCGAGGGCGCTGTGTTTCCTCATGAGGGCGACGGCGTCGGTGGCTGCCTGATTGTCGGTCCCACGGCGCCTGTGCCCAGCGCCAACGGCACACTGATCTACCTCGACGCTTCTCCCTCACTGGACGCAGCGCTGATGCGTGCCACCAAAGCTGGCGGGACGGTCGCGCTAGGCCGGCAGGCCCTGCCACCCGGCATGGGTTTTTTCGCGCACATCACCGACCTGGACGGCAACCGGGTGGGCTTGCACGCCCTCAACTGAGCCCCATAGCCTGGCCGTCTCCCGTTTGACGGGGTGCAGCGTCAGGGATCTTCATTTATCCAAGGAGTTTTTTATGCAACCCACTCGCCAGACCGTGGCCGCCGCCTTTCTGGTGTCCGGCATCATGGTTCGCACCAGCAACCGGGACGAGCAGGACCCCCACACCGCCCGGCTGGCCGGGCACTGGGGCCGTTTTTTTGCCGAAGGACTCTTCGAAGAAATCCCCGGCCGGCTGCCGGACCCACGCATGTACGGGGTTTATTCCGCCTACGAAACCGACTACACCGGCGCCTTCGACGTGACCGTCGGAGCCGCTGTATCTGCGCCCACCGCCGGCGCCGCATGGCACACGGTGGAGATCCAGCCCGGCGCGTACCTGGTCTTCACGGCCAAGGGAGCCATGCCGCAGGTGGTGGTGCAAACCTGGGGTGCGATCTGGGAATTTTTCCAGACCCATCCCGAGATACAACGCAGCTATGGCACGGATTTCGAGGCTTACCAGGGGCCCGACGAAGCTGCCATTCACATTGGCATCAAGGTCTGAGACCAAGGCAGAAAAGGCTTCGAACGGGCTGCACCCAAGACGGGACGGGAGCGTCTCGCCCGCTGCGCCGGCTGGCTTGACCGGCTTCCGGCATGCTATTTTTTTGATAGCTGTTGGCGCCCGTGGATAATGGGCTTCAAGCCTGAATAACACTGCACCCATGCGCCGCGCCGATCGCCTGTTCCAGCTAGCCCGGATATTTCACCAGTAGTCCGATGAGCACATGATTTGGGGCGCGCAGCGGCCGATGCGTGTCGTTCGTCGAATTGTCTGGGTACTGGATGGGTTTTGGCCAATTTAGG
>NZ_JACDDD010000049.1 GCF_013817205.1 Polaromonas sp. | reverse complement strand
GCGTAAATGCGCGCGGCAGGTCCGGCGCTTGCCTGTCAGGGCGGCAGCGAAACCGCAGCGCCGCTGTTCGACGATGCCATGATGGCGGCGATCAGCTGCTGCACCTGCAGGGCAGAACGCCCGCTGACGGCCGGCTCCGTGTCTTGGCGGATGGCGGTGACAAAGTCTTGCAGCACGGCGCGATGAAACGTGTGGTCGAAGGCCATGATGTTGGCGCCCGAGCCTGTGGCCTGGCGCACCCCGGCCTGCATCTTGCGCCCGCCGCTCAGTTCGGCAAGTAGTTCGCCAGCTTCCAGGGTGGCGCTGCCGCCCGTGAAGTTCAGCGCGATGCGCTCGGGAAAGCCCGGCCACGCAGTGGTGGTCGCTTCAATGCTGCCGATGGCGCCATTCGGGTAGTGCAGCGCGGCCGCCACCGTGTCTTCACACTCCATGCGGTGTACCGCACTGGTGCTGGCCATCGCCATCACTTTGTCTGGCATGCCAGTCAGGCTCAGCATCAGGTCCAGGGTGTGGATGGCCTGTGTCATCAGCACGCCGCCGCCGTCGCGCGCCATGGTGCCGCGGCCCGGCTCGTCGTAATAACTTTGCGGCCGCCACCAGCGGATGCTGGCCGATGCGCTGAGCAGGTCACCCAGAGGGCCTTCCTTGATCAGTCGAGCCAGCGCCAGCGAGGCATCGCGCATGCGATGCTGCAGCATCACCGCCAGCTTCACACCGCGTTGCTCGCAGATGTCCACCATTTGTTGGGCCCTCTCCAGGCTTACATCCAGCGGCTTTTCGACGAGCACATGTTTGCCGGCCCGCGCCAACTGCTCCACGATCTCCAGGTGGGTATTGGGCGGCGTCAGCACCAGCACGGCAGCGATGGTCGCGTCTTCAAGGATGTCTTCGAGCCGGGTGCTGGGGACGGTGCCTGCTGGAAGTTTCAAAGCCGCGAGCCTGCCGGCGCTGCGCGCCACCACGCAGGCCAGCACTACTTCTTCGTGCAGATCTGCAATGCTCTGCAAGTGGGGAGCTGAAGCCTGGCCGGCGCCCACAACCGCAACTCGCATGACCCCGGGAGCTGTGTTATTCAAGCTTGATCCCGGCGGCCTTGATGACCTGTGCCCATTTTTCAACTTCGTTTTTCTGGAACTCGCTGACCTGCGCCGGCGTCATGGTCGAGCCCTGCATGCCCAGGCCCTTGAGGCGCTCCTGGAACTCTGCAGTTTGCAGGATCTTCATGACTTCTTCGTGCAGCTTGTCCACGATAGGTTTTGGCGTGCCAGCGGGAACAAACAGACCCTGCCAGGACGTCACTTCAAAGCCGGGTACGCCGGACTCTGCCACGGTCGGTACATTGGGGAAAGCGTCGAGGCGTTTGGAAGAACTCACGGCCAGCGCGCGCAGCTTGCCGCTGTTGATGTGCTGTGCTGCGACCACGGAGGTGTCGAACATCATGTCGACCTGGCCGCTGATCACGTCGGAAATGGCCGGGCCGCTGCCCTTGTAAGGTACGTGGATGAACTGCGTGCCCGACTTGAAGCCGAGCATCTCCAGTGCCATGTGTTGCGAGGTACCGCTGCCTGCCGAGGCCGATGAAATGGTTTTGGGCTTTGCCTTGGCTGCAACCAGCACGTCCTGCAGTGTCTTGTACGGGCTCTTTTCGCCGACGACCAGCATCACCGGGTTGGAGCCGATCAGGACAATGGGGGTGAAGGACTTGACCGGGTCATAACCGAGTTTGGGGTAGAGGCTGACATTGATGGCGTGTGAGCTGACGGTGCCGCCCACCAGGGTGTAACCGTCGGCGGCAGCGCGTGAGCCCTGCTCGGAGCCTATGCTGCCGCCAGCGCCACCCTTGTTTTCAATGACGATGGTGCTTCCCAGCGCGGCGCCGAGTTTTTGCGAGATCAGGCGCGCCAGGATGTCGGTGGTGCCGCCAGCCGGGAATGGCACCAGGTAGGTGATGTTTTTCGACGGGTATTTGTCCTGGGCCCAGGCGGGCAGGGCGGTGGTGCCCAGCGCAAGCGGCAGGGCGAGCGCGGCGGCGGAGTGAATCAATGAGCGGCGTTTCATGCTGTCTCCTGTTTTGTGGAAAGGCAAGGCCGTGCTCCTGGAGGACAGCCAGCGTTCGGGGTATCGGGAAAGGTCGGAAAAAGATCAGTCATCGTACAACTGAGCGCTCTTGGTGCTGTCAGGGAATTCCCTCCCCGCCAAAAAATTACACGGGCCTCAACCGCCGGGTGAAGCGCCCAGCCCCTGGCCTTTGCGCAGGCGCTCACGACTGTTGGACAGATGGGTGCGCATCGCTGCACGGGCGGCCTCGGAGTCCTGGTTGCGGATGGCGTTGTAGATGTTTTCGTGCTCGCTGTTGACGCGCTGCAGGTAAACCAGCCGGCCTTCGGGCGCGCTTTGCGGCGTGTTCACCCGCGTCCTCGGGATGATCATGGTGCCCAGGTAGGTCATCAGGTCTTCAAAATGGCGATTGCCGGTCGCCCGCGCCACCTCCATATGAAACTGAAAGTCGGGCGGAACGGCGTCGGAATCGGCATGGATGGAGTCCTGGAAGGCCCGCAGCGCGGTGGCCATGGCCTCCAGGTTTTCAGTGCTTCTCCTCTGGGCGGCGAGGCCAGCGGCCTCTGTTTCCAGGCTCATGCGGAGTTCCAGCACCGAGATCACGTCGTTGACGGTAGCGAAGTCGGCTGCGGCAATCTTGAAGTTGCCCGCGTCCCGGTGCTCGATCACAAACGTGCCGATGCCGTGCCGTGTTTCGACCAGGCCGGATGCCTGGAGCTTGGAGATCGACTCCCGCACTACAGTCCGGCTCACGTCGAAACGCGCCATGATTTCGGCCTCGGTAGGCAGTTTGTCGCCGGGCTTGAGCTGTCCTTCGCGGATGCTGGCGACCAAGCTTTCCACGATCTCGGTGACCAGGCCGCGCGGCCGGCGCATGCGCGGGGCTCCGTCGGAAAGGGCTGGCAGCAAATTCGATTCCATCGGGTTGGCTCGTAGTAGGAGTTCGCCTTGATGACCGCAGAAAGCTCTTGACAGGGAAAAGTGCGTCATTAGAATTCAGTGTCATCAGACAACGTATGACTGATGTGTTGATCGATTCAAGCAACTGTAGCAAACCCGAGGGAAATGTCCAGCGTTTGCACCAACAGGTTTCCCGAAAAGAGAGAGATGGCAATCAAGGTTCACCAAAAATTGCTGCTGACCGGCGCTGCTGGCGGCCTGGGTCAGGAGCTGCGCGATCGGCTCAAGGCCAATTGCAGCACGCTGCGCCTGTCGGATCGCGCCCCACTGAGTGATGCCGGCGACAACGAAGAGATCGTGCTTGCCGACCTGGCCGATGCCGCCGCGGTCGATGCCATGGTGCAGGGCGTTGACGCCATCGTCCACTTGGGCGGGGTTTCGGTGGAGGGTCCGTTTGGCCCGATTCTGCAGGCCAACATCCTCGGCGTGTACAACCTGTATGAGGCCGCGCGCAAGCACAGCGTCAAACGCGTGGTGTTTGCCAGCTCCAACCACGTGACCGGCTTTTACCGCCAGGGCGAAACCATCAACGCCGATGCACCTCCCCGGCCCGACGGCCTGTATGGTGTCAGCAAGGCTTTTGGCGAGGACCTGTCGCGCTTTTATTTTGACCGCTATGGCATCGAAACTGCCTGCGTGCGGATAGGTTCGTCGTTTCCAGAACCGAAAGACCGCCGCATGCTGGCCACCTGGCTCAGCTTTGACGACCTGCACCGCCTGATCACCGCCTGCCTGAGCACACCAGTCCTCGGCCACAGCATCGTGTTCGGCATGTCCGACAACGCCGTCACCTGGTGGGACAACAGCCGCGCGCGCCACATTGGCTATGTGGCCCAGGACAGCTCTGACATCTTCCGCGACGCGGTGTACGCGCGTACGCCGGTGCCTGATCTCAGCGACCCTGCCGTGCAATTCCAGGGTGGCGGCTTCGTCAAGGCGGGCCCTTTTGCCGATTGAGGTGATGGGCTTGCGCGCTCATTTTTTTTCCAGTTTCTGTCAGTAGCTTTTAAAACCGTCCACCAAGGAGACAAACCATGACTTTCCGCCGCCAACTCATTGCCGCAGCCGCGCTGGCATCGTTCACGCTAGCCGCACCATTTGCCGTGCATGCGCAAACCGTGCTCAAGGCTGCAGATGTACACCCGATAGGCTACCCCACCGTCGTAGCCACTGAAAACATGGGTAAAAAGCTTGAAGCCGCCACCAATGGCAAGTTCAAGATGCAGATGTACCCCGGCAGCGTGCTGGGCGACGAAAAAACCATGATCGAGCAGACCCAGATCGGCGCCATCAACATCCTGCGCACCTCGCTGGGACCGGTTGGCGCTGTGGTGCCTGACGTGAACGTGTTCAACATGCCTTTTGTCTTCCGCAACGAGGCGCACATGCGTGCGGTCGTGGATGGCCCCATCGGCCAGGAAATTCTCGACAAGGTCAGCAACGGCCCAACCCGCATGGTGGCCCTGGCCTGGATGGACGGCGGCTCGCGCCACCTCTACACCAAAAAACCGATCAAAACCCCTGCCGACCTCAAAGGTGTCAAGGTTCGCATGATGGGCAACCCGCTGTTTGTCGACACCATGAATGCCATGGGCGGCAACGGTATTTCCATGGGCTACGGCGAAGTGTTCAGCGCGCTGCAGACCGGTGTGATCGACGGCGCGGAAAACAACCCGCCCAGCCTGTTCACGTCCAACCACTACACCACCGGCACCAAGTTTTACGCCCAGACCAACCACCTGATCATTCCTGAAATGCTGGTGATGTCGAAAGTGACCTGGGACAAACTGTCCAAGGACGAACAGGTCCTGGTCAAGAAGTTCGGACGCGAAGCCCAGTTCGAGCAGCGCGCCCTGTGGGACAAGAGTGTGGCCGACTACACGGCCAAGCTGAAAGCTGCCGGCGTGCAATTTACGGAGGTGGACCAGAAGCTGTTTTTTGACGCCACCGCACCAGTGCGCGCCAAATACGGCGCGCCCTATGCCGACCTGATGAAGCGTATCTCGGAAGTCAAGTAAGACGGTGCGCGGCGGGGGGGGGCGAAAGCCATTCCCCGCGTCTCGTTCCGGTACCGTTTCGGCGGTATCCCCAATCAACCCGCAGGCCTGTCTGTGCGACAGGTCTGCGGAAGTGGATTCCAACATGATCGAAAAAACACAACGCGCCATCGACGTGCTCTACCTGGCCTGCATCTGGGTTGCCGGGCTCGCCATCGTTGCCATGAGCCTCATCATCCCGGTCGGCGTTTTTGCCCGCTATGTGCTCGGTTACGGCGCACAGTGGCCCGAGCCGATTGCGATCTTGCTGATGGTGGTCTTCACCTTTATCGGCGCTGCGGCGGGTTACCGCGCCGGATCACACATTGCTGTCGGCATGATGACTGACCGGCTCTCGCCCCCGGTGCAGAAAGTGCTGCGTGTGCTGGTCGATGCGCTGATGCTCGCCGTCTGCCTGTTCATGATTATCTGGGGCTTCAAGCTGTCGATGGAAACCATGAATCAGTCGCTGGCCGCCATTCCCGAGATATCGGTAGGCCTGACCTATCTGCCCTTGCCGCTGGGCGGGCTTTTCACCCTTGTCTTTGTGCTGGAGAACATGTTTCTCGGTCCCCAGTACGCCCGCGCCATCGTGCGTTATGACGCCACCGTGGTTGAAGCCACTCCGGAAATATGATCATGGAATCATTTGTATTGCTCGGTAGTTTTGTGGTGCTGATTCTGGTCGGCATGCCGGTGGCGTATTCACTGGGGCTGGCGGCCCTGTTGGGCGCAGTGTGGATCGAGTTGCCGCTAGACGCCGTGATGATCCAGATTGCCAGCGGGGTCAACAAGTTCTCGCTGCTGGCGATTCCCTTCTTCGTGCTGGCCGGCGCCATCATGGCCGAGGGCGGCATGTCGCGCCGGCTGGTGGCTTTTGCCAGCGTGCTGGTGGGGTTTGTGCGTGGCGGCCTGTCACTCGTCAATATTCTGGCGTCCACCTTCTTCGGCGCCATCTCGGGCTCCTCGGTGGCCGACACGGCCTCCATCGGCTCGGTGATGATTCCCGAGATGGTGAAAAAGGGCTATCCGCGTGATTTTTCAACTGCACTCACAGTCAGCGGTTCCATCCAGGCCACTTTGATCCCGCCCAGCCACAACGCGGTGATTTACTCCATGGCAGCCGGTGGTTCGATCTCGGTTGCAGCGCTGTTCATGGCCGGCGTGCTGCCCGGGCTGTTGCTGGGCCTGACCCTGGCAACCTACTGCCTGGTGGTGGCGCGCAAGCGCAACTTCCCCAAAGGCGAAGTGATCCCTTTGAGGCAGGCCTTGCGTATCTGCGCCGATGCGCTCTGGGGCCTGATGACCATGGTCATCATTCTTGGCGGTATTTTGTCGGGCGTGTTCACCGCCACCGAGTCGGCCTCGATTGCCGTGCTCTGGGCATTTTTTGTCACGATGTTCATCTACCGTGACTACAAGTGGAAAGACCTGCCTAAGCTGATGCACCGCACGGTGAAAACCGTGGCGATCGTGATGATCCTGATCGGTTTTGCAGCGGCTTTCGGTTACATCATGACCTTGATGCAGATCCCGCTGAAGGTCACGACGCTGCTGACCTCAATGACAGACAACCGCTACATGATCCTGCTGGCCATCAACTTCATGTTGCTGGTGCTGGGCACGCTGATGGACATGGCCGCGCTGATCCTGATCCTCACGCCCATCCTTCTGCCTGTGGTCACCGCCGTGGGTGTGGATCCGGTGCACTTCGGCATGATCATGATTGTCAACCTCGGCATCGGCCTGCTCACGCCGCCTGTAGGTACTGTGCTGTTTGTCGGCAGTGCCGTCGCCGGCCTGCCAATCGAAAAAGTCGTGCGGGCACTGATGCCTTTCTTTGCGCTGCTGATCGTGGTGTTGGGCATCGTGACGTATGTGCCAGCACTGTCGCTGTGGTTGCCTCGTCTGGTCGGCGTCTGAGTCCCCGGCCGACTCTTTTCACCCTTTCAACGCCCGTCAACGTCATGAACCCGTCTTCAATCAGCGCAAGTAGCGTTCCATGCCCCGCATCAACCTGTTGCGAAAGTATGTTTCCCTGTTGGGAGGCGCAACCATGATGGCTGCGCCCGGCGCCGCCGCCCCGGCCACCTGGGTCTACGTTTCCAACGCAGACAGCCAGGACATCTCGGTGTTTCACCTGGACCGCGCGGCAGGCGCACTGAAACCCGTGGCCACGGTGCCGGTGGGCGGCGTGGCCATGCCCATGGTGGTGAGTCGTGACAAAAAATTCCTGTACGTGGCCAGCCGCTCACAACCTTTTCGCGTACTCACATTTGCCATCGACGGTGCAACAGGCGGCTTGAAGAAACTGGGCGAATCCGCGCTCGCCGACAGCATGGCCAGCATTGACATCGACGCCTCGGGCCGCTGGCTGCTTGCTGCCTCTTACGGCGGCAACAAGATCACGGTCAATAGCATAGGCGCCGACGGTCTGGTGGGCGCCGTGCAGCAGCTTATTCCCACAGCGCCGAATGCCCATGCGATCCACCCGGATCCTGCTGGCCGTTATGTGTTTGCCACCAGCCTGGGCGGTGACAACCTGTCGAGCTGGCGCTTTGACGCCAAAACCGGCCAGCTCACGGCTAACGACCCGCCACTGGTCAATGTCGCGCCCGCCAAAACCGGTCCGCGCCACTTCCTGTGGAACAAGGCCCAGACACACGTCTATCTGCTCAATGAACTCGACGGCGGCGTGGATGTGTTTGCCTATGACGGCACCAAGGGCGCGATGCGCCATCTGCAGCGCAGCTCTGTCATGCCCGCCGGCTTTACGGGCAAGCCCTGGGCGGCAGACCTGCAGTTGTCGGCCGACGGGCGCTACCTGTACGGTTCAGAGCGCACGTCCAGCACGCTGACCACCTTCAAGGTGGATCCGGCCACCGGCCTGCTGCAAACCGCCGGCACAACACTTACCGAAAAAACGCCGCGCAGTTTTGCTGTGGACTCCAGCGGCAAATTTCTGGTGTCCGCTGGCCAGGGCTCACACGCCGTGTCGCTGCACTCGATTGATGCGGCCACGGGTGTGCCGGGGACTGCGATCAGCCAGCCGGCCGGCAAAAACCCGAACTGGGTAGAAATTGTTGACTTCTGAAAAACTTCTGATGGAAGCTGCCAGGGTCACCCCGCTCTTCATCCGCATGCACGATGCGGACAACGTCGCCATCGTCGCCAACAACGGCGGCCTGCCGGCCGGTGCGGTGTTTGCCAATGGCTTGACGCTGGTTGACCGCGTGCCACAAGGGCACAAAGTGGCGCTGATCGATTTGCCCCAGGGCAGCGCGGTGTTGCGTTACAACGTGCCGATTGGCTACGCGCTGAAAGACATTCCCGCCGGCAGCTGGGTGCATGAGCGCCTGCTCGATATGCCCGCCGCACGCGGCCTGGTCGGCTTGCCCATGGCCACCGTGCAGCCGCCCGCCCCCGCGCCGCTGGAGGGTTACACCTTCGACGGTTACCGCAATGCCGACGGTACGGTGGGTACGCGCAACATTCTGGCCATCACCACCACCGTGCAGTGTGTGGCCGGTGTGGTGGACTTTGCAGTCAAGCGCATCAAGGACGAGTTGCTGCCCAGATACCCCCATGTTGATGACGTGGTGGGTTTGGAGCACAGCTATGGCTGCGGCGTCGCGATTGACGCGCCCGATGCCATCATTCCCATCCGCACCCTGCGCAACATCACACTGAGCCCCAACTTCGGCGGTGAGGTCATGGTGGTCAGCCTGGGCTGCGAGAAGCTGCAACCCGAGCGCTTTCTGCCGCCGGGCAGCTTTGCGATTGTTGATGAGCGCCAGCAAACTGAGGCCGCACTCGATGTAGTTTGCCTGCAGGCCGACAAACATGTGGGCTTCATGTCCATGATTGACTCCATTCTGCAAGCGGCCGTGCCGCACCTGGAGCGGCTCAATGCGCGGCGCCGCGAGCCGGTGCCGGCCAGCGCGTTGGTGGTGGGTGTGCAGTGCGGCGGCAGCGACGCGTTTTCCGGTGTCACTGCCAATCCGGCAGTTGGTTTTGCCACCGACTTGCTGGTACGCGCTGGCGCCACGGTCATGTTCTCTGAAACCACCGAGGTGCGTGACGGCATCGACCAGTTGACATGCCGCGCCAGCACGCCCGAGGTGGCCGAGGCCATGATCCGCGAGATGGCCTGGTACGACGCCTACCTGAAAAAAGGTCAGGTGGACCGCAGCGCCAACACCACGCCCGGCAACAAGCAGGGCGGTTTGTCCAACATCGTCGAAAAAGCCATGGGCTCCATCGTCAAGTCGGGAAGCGTACCCATCACCGGTGTGTTGTCCCCCGGCGAAAAGCTCACACACAAAGGCCTGAGCAGCGGCCTGGTGTACGCCGCCACACCGGCCAGTGACTTTATCTGCGGCACATTGCAACTGGCCGCCGGCATGAATCTGCATGTCTTCACTACCGGCCGCGGCACGCCTTATGGCCTGGCTGCGGTGCCGGTGATCAAGGTTGCCACGCGCACCGACCTGGCCACGCGCTGGCACGACCTGATGGACATCAACGCCGGCCGCATTGCCGACGGCCAGGCCAGCATTGCCGACGTCGGCTGGGAGCTGTTTCACCTGCTGCTTGAAGTGGCCAGCGGCCGCAAAAAAACCTGGGCTGAACACTGGAAGCTGCACAACGCGCTGGTGCTGTTCAACCCCGCCCCGATTACCTGACGCTACACAAGGCCACCCATGACCCAAGCCATACCGTATCAACCCTTTCCCAACAGTTTCAAGCGCGACTTGCTGGCCGGCAAAAAGCTGATTGGCTGCTGGTCCTCGCTGTCCAACGCCATCACCACCGAGGTGCTGGGCGTTGCCGGTTTTGACTGGATATTGCTCGACGGTGAACATTCACCCAACGATGTCAGCACCTTCATCCCGCAGCTGATGGCGCTGAAAGACAGCGCCAGCGCGCCTGTGGTGCGGCCATCGTCGAACAACGAGGTCGAGATCAAGCGCCTGCTGGACGCCGGTTTTTATAACTTTCTGGTGCCCTTTGTAGAAAGCGCGGCTGAAGCCAAACGCGCCGTGGCCGCCACGCGTTACCCGCCCATGGGCATACGCGGCGTGTCGGTGTCGCAGCGCAGCAACCGTTATGGCACGGTGCCCGATTACTTCAAGTGCATCAACGACCACATCTGCGTGATGGTCCAGATCGAAAGCATTGCTGGCACTGCAGCAGCTGAAGAGATCGCCGCCACCGACGGTGTCGATTGCATGTTTGTCGGCCCGTCCGATCTGGCCGCCGGCCTGGGCCATCTCGGCAATGCCGGCCACCCGGAAGTGCAGGCCGCGATGGTGAAGATCTTTGCCGCCGCCAAGGCGCATGGCAAGCCGATCGGCATTCTCGCGCCGGCAGAGGCCGACGCGCGTCGCTACATGGACATGGGCGCCACCTTTGTCGGTGTCGGTAGTGACCTGGGCGTTTTTCGGGCAGCCACACAGGCACTGCACGACCGCTACTGCAACTGATTTTTAGCAACACGAAAGACAAGACATGAGCAAGCTGGGTTTTATCGGTCTGGGCATCATGGGCGCGCCCATGGCCACTCACCTCATCAAGGCCGGTCACGAGGTGTTCCTCACCACTCGCAGCAAGGTGCCTGCCGACCTGCTGACCGGCAAGGCCGTGGCCTGTGCTTCGGCGCAAGAGGTGGCCGAAAAGGCCGACATCATTTTCATGATGCTGCCCGACACGCCCGACGTGGCCAAGGTGCTGTTTGACGACAAGGGCGTGGCTGCCGGTCTGTCCAAAGGCAAAACCGTCGTCGACATGAGCTCCATCTCGCCGATGGACACCAAAGAATTTGCGAAGAAGATCAACGCCCTCGGCTGCGACTACCTCGACGCCCCCGTCTCCGGCGGTGAAGTCGGTGCCAAGGCCGCCAGCCTGACCATCATGATCGGCGGCCCTGACGCGGCCTTCGAGCGCGTCAAGCCGCTGTTCGAGCTGATGGGCAAAAACATCACGCTGGTCGGCGGCAACGGCGACGGACAGACCTGCAAGGTAGCCAACCAGATCATCGTCGCGCTGAACATCGCGGCCGTGGGTGAAGCCCTTCTGTTTGCCAGCAAGGCCGGCGCCGACCCGGCCAAGGTGCGCCAGGCGCTGATGGGCGGTTTTGCCGCCTCGCGCATTCTGGAGGTGCATGGTGAACGCATGATCAAGCGCACCTTCAACCCCGGCTTTCGCATTGGCCTGCACCAGAAAGACCTGGGTCTGGCGCTTGCAGGTGCGCGCAGCCTGGGCGTGGCCCTGCCGCAAACCGCCAGCGCCGCGCAACTGATGCAGGTCTGCAGTGCCAACGGCATGCAGGACCTGGACCACTCGGCCCTGGTGCGTGCACTGGAGCTGATGGCTGGTCACGAGGTCGCCAAAGCATAAATGCAGTCATTTTCAAAACAAACTCAGCAAACCATCATGACCATCAACCGCCGCAAGGTTCTCGCTACATCCATGGCCCTGGGCCTGGCCGCTGCATCAGGCGTTCAGGCGCAAACCGCCGCCTGGCCGTCCAAACCCATACGCCTGATCGTGCCTTACCCACCGGGCGGCTCATCCGACATCATTGGCCGCTCCATCAGCCAGGCGCTGTCCGAAGCGCTGAAGCAGCCGGTGATTGTGGAGAACCGGGCCGGCGCCAATGGCAACCTGGGCGCTGACCTGGTGGCCAAGTCGGCGCCCGACGGCTACACCCTGCTGCTGTGCGACACCGGCGCGCTGGCCATCAGCCCATCGGTTTACACCAAGCTGCAGTTTGACCCGAGCAAAGACTTGCGCGGCGTCACCATGCTGGCGTATTCGCCGCACCTGCTGGTGGTGCACCCCTCGGTGCCCGCCAACAACCTCAAAGAGTTGGTGGCGCTGTCGCAAACCAAGCCGCTCAACTTCGCCGTGACCGCCATGGGCAGTGCGCCGCACCTGGCCGGTGTGGCCGTCGAGCGGGCCAGCAAGGCCAAGTGGCAATACATCCCCTACAAAGGGGGCTCGCAGGCGATCAACGACACCGTTGCCGGCCAGACCCAGGTGCTGATGAACGGCATGCTGGCCACCTTGCCTTTTGTGCAGAGCGGCCAGCTGAAGATTCTGGGCGTGTCCAAAGCCACACGCATGCCGCTGATCGGCAATGTGCCGACCCTGCAAGAGCAGGGCATCACCGGCTTTGAGTCCGGCACCTGGCAGGGTGTGCTGGTGGCCGCCGGCACGCCGCAGCCCATCGTCAACCGCCTGAACACCGAGCTGATCAAGATCATCCGCAGCCCCGAGATCCGCGCCCGCCTGAGCGGGCAGGGCGCCGAGGTGTCCACCATGTCACCGGCCGAGCAGGATGCCTTCTTTACCCAGGAACGCAAGCGCTGGGCCTCTGTGGTGGCTGCCGCCGGCATCAAGCTGGACTGAAAACTGCTATTGATTTAGTAGCTGCTTGCGCACGCCACCAAAGGGCTGGAGGCACATTTGGCATGTAATCCCCAAGCAGGACCGCGCTGGGGCGCGCAGCTGCCTAAGCGCCCCGGCGCCGCCGCAGCCAATGCTCTACCCCTTCAAACAGCGCCTCACTGAGCAGCGCCAGCAAGGTGGCGGGCAGGGCGCCGGCCAGCAGCAGCTCGCCATCGTTCAGCGCCAGTCCGGTCACAATGCGCTCGCCATAACCACCGGCGCCAATAAAGGCGGCAATCGTCGCCGTGCCGATGGCTATCGATGTGGCGGTGCGCACACCGGCAATGATGGTGGGCAGCGCCAGCGGCAGCTCAACCTCGCGCATGCGCTGGGCCGCCGTCATGCCCAGCGCCTGCCCAGCCAGGCGCAGACCGCCAGATACCTCGCCCAGCCCAGTGACGGTGTTGCGCATGATGGGCAGCAGCGCGTACAGCATCAGCGCAATCAGCGCCGGCACGGTACCGATGAGGCCCAGCAAAGAGATCAGCATGGCCAGCAGCGCCAGAGAAGGCACGGTTTGCAGCAGGCCGGTGGCGCCCAGCACCAGGGCGCGCAGGCGCGGGTGCGGAAACACCCACACCGCCAGCGGAATGCCGATCAGCGCCGCACCACCCACCGATATCAGCGTCAGCGCCAGGTGCTGCCGCGTCAGCCGCGCCAGGTCGGGGCCCAAGAGTTTGGCCCAGAAGCCGCGCTGGCCGGAGTCGTTCACCGCGCCCGTTCCACCGGCCTTGGCGTTGAGGTGATCCCGCGCAATGACATCAAACGCCACTCCTTTCAGCTCGGCCCGCGCGTTCATGGCAATCATCGCGGTTTCATTGATGCTGCCCTCCAGCTTTTGCAGCGCCACCCAGGCTTTGGGAAAACGCTGCGGCACATCCAGCCGGTACAGAAGCACTGCGTCATACCGCGGAAAGTACGCCTTGTCGTCGGCCAACACACGCAGGCCCAGGTGGCCAATTTTTGCGTCGGTGGTGTAGATGTCGATCACGTCCACCTGCTTTTGCGCTATCGCGTCATAGGCCAGCCCGTGGTCCAGCGCCACCGGTGTTTGCGGCGCGCCGTACTGCTGCGCCAGCCCCTTCCAGCCGTCGGCCCGGCCTATGAACTCGTTTGACAGGCCGAGTTTGAGCGCAGGGTGTTTGCCCAGGTCGCTCAGCGATGTGATGCCCAGGCGCTGCGCGGTGTCTTCTCGCATGGCGAGTGCATAACCGTCGTTAAAACCCAGCGTCAGCGCCACGCCCAGGCCTAGCGGCGCCAGCGCGGTGTTCATCGCCTGCAGCGTCATCGGCGCTTTGCTTTTCAAAATCTCCAGGCTGATGGTGCCCACGTACTCCGGATAGATGTCAATGCTGCCAGAGCGCAGTGCCTCATAAACAATGGCGGTGTTGCCCAGGCCCTGCAGCACCGACGGCGGCGTAGGCGTGTGCGGCGCAGCCGTCTGCGCCAGCACCTGCGCCAGGATGTAAGACTCGGTGAACCGTTTGGAGCCTATGCGCAGCGTGTCGTTGGCAGGCGGGGTGGTCAGGGCCAGGCTGCTGACAAGGGCCAGCAGCAGGGCGATGCAGGTGGTGAGGGCAGGGCAGCGGGGCGTCATGAGCCTATTGTGTCTGTCATACGCCGTGCCACGCAACCCGAATGCCGTTCGCCCCGAGGCTGTAGAAGCGCGCCTGTGGCAGACTGCTTCTGGCTCCCCTACAACACAAAACCCCATGACCATCCAGCTCTACGCCTTCGACACCCCCAACGGCCGCAAGATCAGCGTCGCGCTTGAAGAAATGGGCCTGCCTTACGAGGTGCATGTGGTGGACATCACCAAGGGCGAGCAGAACGCGCCCGACTTCCTCAAGATCAGCCCAAACAACAAGATTCCCGCCATCGTCGATACCAACGGCCCCGGCGATGAGCCCATCAGCGTCTTCGAGTCCGGCGCCATCCTGATCTATCTGGCTGAAAAGACCGGCACCTTTTTGCCCAACGACCCACGCGCCCGCGTGGCGGTCATGGAATGGCTGATGTTCCAGATGGGCGGCTTCGGCCCCATGCCCGGCCAGGTGCACCACTTCATCGCGCTGGACAACGAAGCCGACCGCCGCTACGGCCTGGAGCGCTTCATGACCGAGACAAAACGCCTCTACGGCGTGATGGACCGCCGCCTGGCCGATCACGCCTTCTTTGCAGGCGAAGAAATTTCGATAGCCGACTTCGCCATCGTCGGCTGGGTCTGGCGGCATGAGCGGCACCAGATCGAACTGGCGGATTTTCAGAATGTGTTGCGGTGGTATCGGGCGATGCTGGCGCGGTCTGCGGTGGCGCGGGGGTTTGCGGTGGCGCTCAAGCGTGGGGTGTGAGCCGACCAGCTGATGGAGAAGTGACGCCGCTGTTATGCAGTCTTCTTATGAACTGCGACCTCCAATCTCTCACCCTAAGTGTTCAAACAACCCGCCGAAACCATAGCAGCGACAGCACCCCAGCCGCCAGCGCCAACCCCGTCGACAGCAAAGCCAGCAAGGCCGTAACCTCGGTTTCGCGCGTCTGCACCTGCACCCTCGACCCGAGTTTCTCGTAGACGCTGCGCAGCGCTTCCGCCGTGCCCGCATGGTGGTACTCGCCGCCGGTCATGCGGGCGACTTCGCGCAGGGTGGGTTCGTCGAGTTGCAAATAGATGGGCATGCCTTCGGGCATGGCGGCGCCGGGTCCGTCCACGCTGCCCAGGCCGATGACATGAATGCGCACGCCGCGGTCGGCGGCCATTTTTGCGGCTTCCAGGGTGTCTACGCCGGTGGTGCGGCGGCCATCACTGAGCAGGATGATGGCGGCGGCATCGTAGGAGCCGGGTGCCACCGGCGTGATTTGTTGCGACGGAGGCTTGCCCTTGTCGTCCAGGCTGCGTCCGCGCGGCTTGAGGCCAAAGGTCAGCTCTTCCAGGTTGATGCCGTGGTCTGGAAACAGCTCGATCAGGCTGCTGACGATGGCGCTGCCGACCGCTGTGCCTCGCTGCATCTGGAAGCCGTCGATGGCCTTCACCAATGCCGGGCGGTCCAGCGTGGACACGTGCGCCACCTGGCTGCTGCCGGCGAAGGTCACCAGCCCGACCTCGACGTGTCTGGGCAGGTCCTGCAGAAACAGCTTGGCGGCCTCCTGCGCGGCCACCATGCGGGTGGGCTTGACGTCGCCCACGCGCATGCTGAGCGACACATCCATCGCCAGGATGACGGTGGTGCGCGCCCAAGGCAGTGGCACCCGCGCCATGGGCCGCGCCGCCGCCAGCAGCAAGCCGGCGAGGGCGAGCAGCAGCAGGGCGGCTGGAAGGTGTTGCCGCCAGCTGCGCCCGCTGGCTGCTGCGCGAACCATGCCCAGGTTGCTGTAGCGCACGGCCGGCTTGCCCGGGCGCCGCAGCAACCAGAGGTAAACCATCGGCAGCAGGGGCAGCACGAGCATCAGCCAGAGGTACTGGGGCGACTGGAAATACATGCGCTCATCTTGCCCCGGAAGCGATTTGCCGGCAACCGCGTGGGGCATTGCGGAATCGGCAACTTGCACCCACAACCCGCCGGGATAAGCCCGCTTTGTTAGCCTGTCGGCATGAAACGCCTGATCCTTCAATTTGCACATTTTTGGGCGTCGCGCTGCTGGCCGCTTCCGTATCCGCCGCAGCCGCAGACGCCTGGCCCGAGCTGATCGAGCCGGGCACCATCGTGCTGTTTCGACATGCCAACGCGCCGGGGGTGGGCGACCCGACCAACTTCAAGCTCAACGATTGCACCACGCAGCGCAACCTCGACGACAGGGGCCGGGCCGAGGCGTGCAGGCTGGGCGAGCGGTTCCGCAGCCGCAAGATCAAGGTAGATGCGGTGCTGACCTCCCAGTGGTGCCGCGGGCGTGAGACGGCGCGGCTGGCGTTTGGTGATCTGGCGACGGATGAGCCGGCCTTCAATTCGTTTTTCAGCAGATCGGCCGGGATCAGCGACGCGCAGACGGCGCAGGCCCGCGCCATTTTGTCGCGCTGGCGCGGCCCGGGCGCGCTGGTGGTGGTGACGCACCAGGTCAACATCACGGCGCTGACGGGGGGCTACGCGGCCTCGGCCGAGGGGGTGGTGCTGCGGCCCGCGGCCGACGGCAGCCTCAAGGTGCTGGGGCGCGTGACGCCCTGAATCCTGGTTTGCGCGGACGGCCAGTCCAGGTCACTGTTTGCTATGAAAGTGATAGCTGCCTGCGCAGGTCCACCCTGGGCTGAAGGCCGATTTGGCCATTAACCTTGATAACGATCAGGCCTCGGTCGTTGGCCAGTCGCTGAAGGGGAAGGGCGCGGCCTCGGTCGAGAAAGACACAAAGGCCGCAATCTGGCCGATGTAGCGCCCCACACTGCGGCCCAGGCTCTTCAGTCGTGGGTTGGGCTCGTCGCTAAAAGTGGCAAAACCCAGCTGAAGCAGCGCAATGACGATCAGCACCCAGGCGGCGAGCTGGAAGGCCAGGCACATCAGAAACATGAGCAGGGCGCGCATGGGCAGTTTGCGTGCCAGGACGACGGCGGTGGTGGTCAAGGTCGGCTCCTTCAAGGTAATCAGCAATGGTGCTGCTTCCATGATGGGGCCGGTTTGCGCTGCATCAAGCTTCTTTACGCCCGGCCGCCGGGCAAGCGCTGTCAATGCTGAAAAACCACGGACCAAGGTAACAAGATCGGCCCGGGCTCCTGACCGCCGGTGGTCAACTGCTATCTAAATAATAGCTGTCTGCGCAGGTGGGACGGGGGCTGAAGGCCGATTTGACCGAAAAAATGGGCATCCTGGCCGCAGACCGGGATGACGGGGGCTTTCGCCCCGCCAGCTCAGTTCGCCGCGAAGCAGTAGAACTTGCCCGAGCCGCCGGTGCGGATCAGTGCTTCCTGGCTGCAGCCGGCCGACTGGTGCGAGAAGTTCCATGACTTGGCCCAGTTGTCGGTGTTGGGGCCAACACGGTCGTGGTGCCCGACGATGGCCGAGCCCTCGGTCGAACTGGTCCAGGCTTTACAGGTGGTATCGGTCTGCGGTGCAAAAGCCGTGCCGTCCGAGCGCGAGCCCGTCAGGATGTCGTGTTCATTGGGCGTGTCGCCCCGGCCCTTGATGCCGTTGCCGCGCTCGTCGAGCGCGGTGTCCTTGCTGATGTTGTTGCCGTTGTGCAGATGGCCAAGGTCGCGGGCAATCAGCATGCCTTTGGCGTTGAACCACGGGCCCGCGCCGATGCGGTCGCGCGCATGGGTGGCGGCCCCGGCGGGTGTTGTGGGTGTAGCGAAGGTGGGCGGCGTGCTCAGGTAGGCGCGCCAGGTTTTTCCGGTGGAGCCGGCCGCTGTGGCCAGGCGCTGGCAGTGCGCATCGGCGCCAGCCAGGCCGCCCAGGTCAGCGCCCTTGCCGCTGCCCACGCTGGTGATAAAAAAGCTCATGGAGCCGGGACCGGGTGCGGTGACACAGGCAGTGAGCAGGGCGACGGCGACGCCCGCAGCAGCGAGACAGGAGAGTTTGCGCATGAGAGTTCCTTGGAGTGGTTGCAGGTTGGGTCAGGACATGCGCGTCTGTCTCGCAGAGGGCAGCGGGCTGTTCCTGACCGTATTGAACTCCAAGCCGACCGATGTCGTATCCGGGATGACCCACCCCCCCCTTTTTTTGCTCCCTGAGGCCTGTCAGGTCAGGCTCCGGCCGGGTTGGGCTTGCGCGCGCCCTGCGGGTACACGGTTTCCCCGCGCGCCAGCATTTGTGCGAAGTGTTCAATGCGCAGCGCCCGCGTCTCTGGCTTTTTCGCGGTCTGGATGCGGAACAGCACGGCGTAGCAGTTTTGCGCGCTGACGGTCGCGAAAAATTCTGCAGCGCCGGGCTGTGCGGCCAGCGCGGCTAGCAGGTCGAGCGGGATTTCGGCCTTGCTGGCGGGTGCGTAGGCGGCGTCCCAGCGGCCGTCGGCGCGGGCACGCTCGATCTCGGCCAAGCCGGCCGGCTGCATGTGCCCACTCTGGATGTAGCCCAGCGCCTTGTCCTTGTTGATCTGCGACCAGATGCTGCGCGGGCCGCGCGGACACCAGCGCTGCAGGTAGTAGTGCACGCTTTCGGCGTTGCGCTGGCCGTCGATCCAGCCGAAACACAGAGCCACCTCCAGCGCTTCCGGACTGGTCAGGGTGGCGGCGGGTGCGCCTTTTTTGGCGTGCCGCACCCAGACGGCCTTGCCGGCATGGTGCGTGTCCAGCCACTGCGCCCACTCGGCCTGGTAGCGGAACTGCAGGATGGCTTCGCCCTTGTGGGTGGTTGCTGCGGGCGTTGGGCTCATGGCTGTTCCGGGCGTTTGCAGATCATCAGCAGCGCCGTGCCGTCGGGTGTCAACACTTCACCGATGGGGCGAAAGCCGGCTTTTTCATAACAGCGGATGGCGCGTGCATTGCGCGGGTCCGGGTCGGTCTGGATGTGGGTCACCTGCGGGTCGCTGAACAGCTTCGCGACAAACGCCTTCACCATCGCCGTGCCCAGGCCACGCCCGAGATGCGCGGCGTCGGCAATCGACTGGTCGATGCCGCGCACGCCGGGGTCGGTTTCGTCTGCCCACCAGCCGCCGCCTGAATCTTTTGCCACATAGGACTGGATGTACGCAAAGGGCTGGCCGTCAAGCAGCGCGATGTGTGGCTGCACCTTGGCCGGGTCGGCAATCCAGGGGCCGTAGTCGGCCTCGACCTCGGCCAGGCTTGGCGCCTCGCCCCACCACTCGGTCCAGTGCGGGCGCGCCACCCACTGGTGCAGCAGGGGCAGGTCGGCTGTGGTCAGGGGGCGAAAGCTGAAGCGCCAGACCGTGTCATCGTCGGTGATGGAGGCCCCGCTCATTGGCTGGACCACACCGCCAGTTCATAGCCGTCGATGTCCATGAAGTGAAAGCGTCGCCCGCCGGGGAAGTCAAAAATCTCGCGGCTGACCTTGCTGCCGGCGGCGAGCACGCTCGCCTGCGCAGCTTCGAGTTTGTCGGCATAAAGAATCACCAGCGGGCCGCCGGCCGGCGTAGGGGGCGCTGTGGTGGTCAGGCCGCCTTTCATGGCGCCGTCGGAGAACTCGGCATATTCAGGACCGTAGTCGGCAAAGGTCCAGCCGAAGGCCTTGCCGTAGAAGGCCTTGGCTTTGCCTATGTCCCCAACATTCAGTTCGATGTAGTTGACGCGGCAGTTTTCGGGAGTGGTGGTCATGCAGCTGTTCCGGAAAGTGACAGTTTTATTGTGCACGGACGGCTCGCATCCCGCCTGTCACCTCAAAACACTTCATTGAACAAATAAAACCAGTTGTCCTTGAACTTGTGCCACAGGCCGCGCTGTTGCCAAGCCTTGAGCTCGATTTCTTGGCAGCGGTCCACGTACTTCTCAAACACGGCATCGAGCTGGCCGGCCAGGGCTTCGTCCTGGATGCTCAGCGTGATCTCGTCGTTGGTGTCGAAGGACCGGTCGTCGAAATTGCTGGAGCCGATGGCGCTCCAGACGCCGTCGATGGTCATCACCTTCTGGTGCAGCAGGGTGTGTGGGTACTCGAACAGGCGCACGCCGCACTTGAGCAGTTTCTCAAAATTGCGGTGACCGGCGTGTTGCACCATGGGGTTGTCTGAACCGCTCGTGGACGGCATCATCACGCGAACGTCGACGCCGCGCTTGACGGCTGCGCCAAAGGCGTCGATGGCCTCGGGTTCGGGGATGAAGTAGGGGTTCTGGATCCAGATACGTTTTTTGGCCAGGCAGATCACGGTGTGGTGAAGAATCTTCACCGCCGGGGCCGAGCCCTCGGGCTTGGCATAGGCGGCGTTGATGCTGACCTTGCCGGCAGGCGCCAGCTCGGGAAAAACATCGTCGCCGACAAAAAGTTCGCCGGTCTGGCCGCCCCAGTTCTCGCTGAAAGCCGCCTGCACGCTGTGCACGATGGGGCCGTGCAGTCGGACGCTGAGGTCAGCGTAATGTTTGCCGTCTTCGGCATTCCCCAGCCACGCGTCCACCACGCAGTGGCCGCCGACAAAGGCTTCCTTGCCGTCGATCACCGCGAGCTTGCGGTGGTCGCGCTCGTTCATCACACCGATGTTGTAGATGGAGCGCTCATGAAACATCACCACCCTGCAGCCGGCGGCTTCCATCTGCTTGCGCTCGCCCTTGCCGATTTCCTTGGAGCCTGTGGCGTCAAGCAGCACCCGCACCTGGACGCCGGCGCGCGCGCGTTCAGACAGCGCGTCAGCCAGGCGCTGGCCCAGCACGCCTTCTTTCCAGAGAAAGGTTTCAAAGTGAATGGTTTGTTGCGCCGCGCCCATGCGCGCGATCAGCACGTCGAAGAAAGCGCCGTTTTCTAGTAACTCAACCGAGTTGCCTGTCGTGACGCTCCCCAGGCTCAACCCGGCCAGCGAGGGCATCAGCGTGTCTATCGACGCGCCGCATTCAATCTTGAGTTTGGGACTGCGATGTCGCTTGATGGACCAGATGACCAGGCCCAACAGGACGATGATGCCAAGCAAAAGCGCCGAGGCGCCGTGCAGCGCGCTGCCAAGAAAGTCGCTCACGAGCCGCCAGCTTCGCGAACGCGGTCTGCGTTGGTGGTGCTGCGGGAGCCCTGGAGGTGCATTTCGACCTCGGCTGCCCTGTCCCCGACTGCGGCCACCGCATCGCGCAATGGGTCTTCCGTGCTTGAGAGTTTTTTGGCCCAGGTCGCGCACGCGGCGGGTTCGTTGACATCAATGCGGTCGGATTCTGCGCCGGGCTGGATCATGGAAATCTCCTGAGAGGGGGGGATAGTCGCTGCCGGTAGCCTAGGCCGGCCGGGTCGCCCCGCCTGTAGGCGGTGACCGCAGCCTGCTGAACGCGGCCGGCGACTGAATGTGAACACAGCCCGCGCCTGCGCGTGCCGATACCGACTCTGCCTGACGTCCTACAGATCCCCACTGGACCGTGCTCTAGGCTCCCCGCACATGAGTACAGAGCCCGATATCGATCCGAAAGAGCCCGCCCCTTCCCGCCTGCGCGTGTGGACTGCAGCCGTGGGCCATGGCCTGCGCCATCCGACCCTGCGCGGCATGGTCTTGGGGCTGCTGGCCGTGCCTGTTGTGCTGTTGATCTATGCGCTGGCGCTGATTCCCTTCACGCCCAGTATCAGCGACTTGCGCAAGGTCAAGGCGGCCAAGCCTTCGGTCGTGCTGACGGCCGACGGGCAGGAGCTGACGGTGTTCAGCCGCGCCAACCGCGAATGGGTGCCGCTGGCGGGGATTTCGCCGCATGTGGTGAACGCGCTGATCAGCACCGAGGATGCGCGCTTTTACGCGCACCGCGGCATGGACCTGCGACGCACGGTCGGCGCGGCGCTGCACACGGTGCAGGGCAGGGTGCAGGGCGGCTCGACCATTACGCAGCAACTGGCGCGCAATCTTTACCCCGAGGATATTGGCCGTTCACGCACCCTGACCCGCAAGATCAAAGAGGCCATCACCTCGCTGAAGATCGAGGCGGTGTATTCCAAGGACGAGATTCTTGAGACCTATCTGAACACCGTGCCTTTTCTCTACAACGCCTATGGCATTGAGATGGCGGCGCGCACCTACTTCGACAAAACTGCGGACACCCTGGACGTACTGGAAAGCGCAACGCTGATCGGCATGCTCAAGGGCGCGAGTTATTACAACCCGGTGGTGAACCCGGAGCGCGCCCTGCAGCGACGCAACACGGTGCTGGGCCGCATGGTGAGGCACCAGAAATTGCCAACCGAAGACCTTGCCGCGCTCAGGCAGCAGCCCCTCAGGGTGGACTTCGAAAGGCAGGAACCCGAGATCGGTCCGGCGCCGCATTTCACGCAGCAGTTGCGCCGCTGGCTGATCGAATGGGCTGACCGCAACAGCTACAACATTTATGCCGACGGCCTGGTGCTTCGCACCACCCTGGACTCACGCCTGCAAGCCATGGCCAACGAGGCGGTGGCGCGCCAGGCGGACAAGCTGCAGACCCTCTCGGATACGGACTGGGCACACAAATCCGGCTGGACCGTCAAAGGCAGCAAGCGCGCCCTGATGCTGGCCTTTGTGCGCGACTCGGCCGGGTACAAGGCGGCCATCGCCGCCGGCAAGGATGATGGGCAGGCGGTGGCGTCGGTGGCGTCAGACACGGCCTTCATGCAGAAGCTGCGCGAAGACAAGACGCGGCTGCAAGCCGGCTTCCTGGCGCTGAACCCCGCCAACGGCCATGTGCTGGCCTGGGTTGGCAGCCGCGATTTTGCCGTTGACCAGTTCGACCATGTGGCGCAGGCGCGCCGCCAGCCCGGCTCGACCTTCAAGCCCTTTGTCTACGGCGCAGCCTTTGAGAACGGCTCGCGGCCTTTCGACGGCTTCGTGGACCAGTCTGTGGACATTGCCCTCGGTGACGGCAGCTTCTGGCGGCCCAGCGACGGCGGCGGCCCCACCGGCGCGCCCATGACGCTGCGCGAAGGCCTGGTTTATTCCAAAAACACCATCACCGCTCAAGTCATGCAGATCGTCGGCCCGCAGCGAGTGGCAGCCTTGGCGCGCAGTATGGGCGTGCGCCAGAGCAAGCTTGACGAGGTGTTGTCGCTGGCGCTGGGCACCAGCCCGGTGACACTGAAGGAAATGGTGGCCAGCTACGCAACGCTGGCCAATGACGGCCGTTATGTGGAGCCCATGCTGATCACCCGCGTGGAAGACCGCAACGGCCGGGTGCTGCAAGAGTTTTCGCCTGCTGTGGCCGAGGCCGCCATGTCATCCAGCGCCGCCAACATGCTCGTGGACGTGATGCGCGGCGTGGTGGATCAGGGCACGGGCGCGGGCATCCGCAGCCGTTACGGCATACGCGCCGACGTGGCCGGCAAGACCGGCACCACCCAGGACAACACCGACGGCTGGTTCATCCTGATGCATCCGCAGCTTGTCGCGGGTGCCTGGGTCGGCTTCAACGACAACCGCGTGACCATGGGTGAGCGCTGGGGCCAGGGAGCGACCAGTGCGCTGCCCATGGTGGGCGAGTTTTTTCAGCAGGCGATCAAGGCAAAAGTGCTTGATGCGCGCGCCAAATTCACGGCGCCGGACGGGCTGAGCAAACAGGCGCCGCCGCCGGGCCTGGATCCGCTGCTGCTGCCGGGCGCGCCGCTGGTGGAGATCACGCCGGCCGAGCTACCACTGGGGAGCGCAGTGGCCGGTGGGGCAGCCGCTGTGCCGGCCCCTTCGGGCCAGCTTTCGCCGCCGCCGATCAAGTACGTGACCATCCAGATCCATTCGGCCGCGCCGCCGGCGGTAGCCGAGCTGCCGCCGGCGGTGCAGGCGCCGGACCCGCGTGTGGAGCAACCGGCCGCATCCCCGCGCGAACTGCCGGTTCTGCAGACCGTGCCGCCACCGGTGTCCGAGCCCTGACCGATCTGGTGGCATGGACCATGCGGACTGTGCCTGACGGTTTTGTGTGAAACAAAAACGCTTGACCTCGAGTGCACTCGAGCTTGCCCAATGCGCGTCCCTTCCCCTTTGTATGACGAGGACACCCACATGAGCACCTTACCTTCCACCGGCAACAAGCAGCTGATGCGATTCATTTTTACTGAACTGGCACAGGGCAATGGCCGGCCCTTTGTCGATGCCATGGCTGACAACTTCTGCTGGATCCTGACCGGGCAGACGGCCTGGTCGCGTCGTTACGAAGGCAAACAAGTGGTGCGCGAGCAGCTGTTCAAGCCTCTCTTTGCGCAGTTTGCCGGTACCTATGTCAACCGCGCCACCCGGTTTGTGGCTGAGGACGACATGGTGGTGGTCGAGTGCCGCGGTGAAGTCACCACCCACAAGGGGAGGTCCTACAACAACCAGTACTGTTATGTCTGCCGCCTGGCAGACGGCAAGCTGGTCGAGCTGGTGGAGTACCTGGACACGCAGCTGGTAGACACGGCGCTGGACGCGCCGGCCTGACAGAAAGTTCAAGGCAGCCGCTTACCGCCGCTTGCCGCGCGCACCAGCCATTTGTCGTACATCGCAATCTTGTGATCCATCAGCGTGGCCGCGGTGCGCAATTCTTCGGCGCGCTGCTGCACCTTCAACCGGTGTTGCGCCAGCAGCTCGCGGCATTCGGCCAGCGCGGGCTTGCCCTGGCGTACGCCGCGCGCATAGGCCTGCATGTCACGCACGCTCATGCCGGAGGCGCGCAGACGGTCCAGCAGGCCCAGCCACGCCACATGCGCCTGCGAAAACACGCGGCGGCCGCCCGCGTCGCGCGCGGCGCCGGGCATCAGGCGCTGGGCTTCGTACCAGCGGATAGTGTGCACGCTGCGGCCGCTCAGGCGCGCAAGCTCCCCGATGCGCAGTGTGGGGGTGTCTTGCAGGAAAAGGGGGGAACTGGCCATGGCCGCATTCTGTCGCAGCGGCTTGCCGGATTCAATCCCCCGGCGCTGACGTGAATGAATGTCGCTACAAAAATGATAGCTACTTACGCCCGGCAGTCATGGGCTGGCGGCCGATTCATTGACCAATGGACCGGCGTGTCGCCGCTGGCGCAGCAAGCGGCCCGGCTTGCGAGGAAAATGGTGCTTTCAGCCCGTCGAAACCTTTCCATGCCCTTGCCCGCCCCCCATGCCCGCCAACACCTGCACACCCGCGCCGTGGTCTACCGCGGCTACCTGCGTGAGGACGGCCTGTGGGACATCGAGGCCGAGATGACCGACGTGCGCACTTACGCGCATGCCCGCTCCGAGCGCAGCGTGCCGCCGGGCACGCCCATCCACAGCATGGCCATACGTGCGACGGTGGACGATCACCTGACCATCCGCGAGATGATCACCGCCAGCGACCACACCCCCTTTGACGAATGCCAGCAGGGGGTAGAACCGTTGCAGCAGATGGTGGGTGTCACCATGGGGCCAGGCTGGCGGCAGGCCATCGAGAAGGCACTCGGCGGCACACGCGGCTGCACCCACCTGCGCGAGCTGCTGTTCAACATGGCGACAGCGGCCTACCAGACGGTGCCGGTGTACCGCGGAAACCTGCGCGCCCAAGCGGGCCTGCCCGAGTCCGACAACGCCGGGCCGCCTTACCACCTGGGCAAATGTATCGCCTGGGATTTCAATGGCGCGGTGGTACAGCGCCATTACCCGCAATTTGCCGGCTGGCAACCGCTCAAGAAGGTCGGACCAGCCTGAATCCCTGAACCTGCGCCTGTCCCAACCCGTAACGACGAGCCAGCCCAAGCGCCTACACTGGCAGCCGATGAACAAGTTTTTCGACCTTTACGACCGCTTCCGGCCCGTTGTCATGACATCCGTCAAGACATGTGCCACGCGAGCCCTGTACCACCTGCGTCACCCGACCTTACGTGGCGTGGCCTTGTCACTGGCGGCCCTGCCTGCGCTGGTGCTGCTGTACGTGCTGCTGCTGATTCCTTTCACGCCCAGCATCCGCGACATCCAGAAGTCCAGGACCCAGCAGCCGGCCAGGGTGATGTCGATGGACAACAAGGAACTGGCCGCTTTCAAGGGCGCCAACCGCGGCCGCATCAAGCTGGCTGACATTTCACCCAATGTGGTGGCGGCGCTGATCTCCACCGAGGACCACCGCTTTTACGATCACCACGGCCTGGACTTCACGCGCATAGGCGGCGCGGTGCTGAGCACCTTTGGCGGTGAGCTGCAGGGCGGCTCGACCATCACCCAGCAGCTGGCGCGCAATCTCTACCCGGAAGAGGTTGGCCGATCGCGCAGCCTGACGCGCAAGTTCAAGGAGGTCATCACCGCGCTGAAGATTGAGGCCATTTACAACAAGGACGAGATCCTTGAGACCTACCTGAACACCGTCCCCTTTCTGTACAACGCCTTCGGCATCGAGATGGCGGCCCAAACCTATTTCGACAAGTCGGCCAGCAAGCTCGACGTGCTCGAAAGCGCTACCCTGGTCGGCATGCTCAAGGGCACCAGTTATTACAACCCGGTGATCAACCCCGAGCGCGCGAAACAGCGGCGCAACCTGGTGCTTGCCCAGATGGTCAAACACAACAAGCTTGACGCCAAAAAGCTTGAAGCCTTGAAAAAGCGCCCGCTCAAGGTGGACTTCGAGCGCCAGACCGAGCCGCTGGGCGACGCGCCGCACCTGACGCAGTTTCTGCGCCGCTGGCTGATTGAATGGGCCGACCGCAACGACTACAGCATCTATGCCGACGGGCTGGTGGTGCGCACCACGATAGATTCGCGGCTGCAAAAGCTGGCCAATGAGGCGGTCACCCGCCAGGGCGAGCGCCTGCAGGGCGTGGCCAACAACGAGTGGGGCCCGCGCGGATGGGCTGGCAGAAAAGATCTGGTGCGGGCGCTGGTGCGCGAAACGCCCGCGTACAAGGCCGCCAAGGAGCAGGGCGAGGCCGACGACGCCATCCTCCAGCGCCTGCAAGCCGATGCAGCCTTCATGCAGGCGCTGCGTCAGGACAAAACAAGGTTGCAGGTGGGTTTCATGGCGCTCGAGCCGTCCAGTGGCCACGTGAAGGCCTGGGTCGGGAGCCGCGATTTCGCGACCGACCCGTTTGACCATGTGCAGCAGGCGCGCCGGCAGGCGGGCTCAACCTTCAAGCCTTTTGTGTATGGTGCGGCTTTTGAAAACGGTGCGCGCCCCACAAACACCTACATGGATGACGCGGTTGAAATTTCACTGGGCGGCAACCAGGTCTGGCGGCCCACCGACAGCGGCGGGCCCAGCTATGCGCCCATGACACTGCGCCAAGGGCTGATGTATTCCAAAAATACCATCACCGCGCAAGTCATGCGAAGCGTCGGACCGGCCAAGGTCGCCGCGCTGGCGCAGGCGGCCGGCGTGCGCCAGAGCAAGCTGGAGGAGGTGATGTCGCTGGCGCTGGGCACCAGCCCGGTCACGCTCAGGGAGATGGTGGCCGCTTATGCCACCATCGCCAACAAGGGCAGCTACATTGAGCCCTTCATCGTCGCCAGTGTGGAGGACCGCAACGGCAAGGTCCTGGAAAGCTGGCAGGTCAAAGCGCCCGAGCAGGCCATGCAGGCGTCCACCGCCGAGACGCTGGTGGACGTGATGCGCGGCGTGATTGACCAGGGCACGGGCATCGGTATCCGCAGCCGTCACGGCATCCAGGCCGATGTGGCCGGCAAGACCGGAACCACGCAGGACAACACCGATGGTTGGTTCATCCTGATGCACCCGCAGCTTGTCGCAGGCGCCTGGGTTGGCTTCAACGACAACCGCATCACGCTCAATGACTACTGGGGGCAGGGGGCGCACAGTGCGCTGCCCATCGTGGGTGATTTCTTCTCGGCGTCGCTGCGCAGCAAGGTGGTCAATAGCCAGGTACGTTTTGATGTGCAAAAGAACTCCAGTGCGACAGCCCCACAGCCGTCCAATCCGATTAACGACTGGTTCAACGGCCTGTTCCCGCCGGTGGGTCGTGTGGTTCCTCCCTCCTCGCCTGACGGCAGTCCGAATCCTGGCTACCCGCCGCCGGTGCAGCAGCAGCCGGTGTATCCGCAAGCGGCACCGCCCGGTGTGGGCGTGGTGATTCCATCGCAGCCCGCGCCAGGCGCTGCGCCACCGGGTTATGTCGTGGTGCCGGGGAGGCCGGTCACGCCGCAGGAGCGCGGCAGTGGCGGCGGCATTCCCATCATTCGCGAATACTGATACTTCGTGCCAGACGCCGGCGACCGGCGCGCCTTTCATGCCGGTCCACTCCCATCTTTTATGAGCACCGGCTCCGCCACGCTGCCGGCGGACCACGCGCAGCTCGGTTCTGCATCCGTCCTTTGCCACCTTTGCGAGCAATGGCGGTGCAGCGCACATGCGATGCCATGCTGCCTGAGCTGTCGCGCACATGTCCGGTACGGTGTGGGTCCACTGCATCCGGCGTCGCGACAGCTGGAAGCCCCGGGCCTGATCGCGGCGCGACGGCAAAAGCGTGATTCAATCACCCCCCAAGGATCTCCACCGCAATCCACCCAGAACACCATGGCACCCGCTCAGGCAATCACCACCGACGACTACAAGCTGTTTCCGTCGCCACGCAACCGGCACCGCGTCATTTTTGCGCAGCAGGTGTTTGTGCCCTTCCCCTACATGCTGATCGACATGGACAGCTACGACTTCAAGGGCAAGTCCAGCCTGTTCGCGGCCTGCCGGCTCAGCGACGGCAAGATGGGGCAACTGGTGACGCTGGAGTTGCCGGAAGATGAAGCAAGGTTCAAGAAGCGGTTTGTGCCGGATTGACTGTTCGCGCCGACTTATGCATCAAATCGGCTTCAAGCCCCCGTCCATTGGGCGCAGAAAGCTATCAATACTGTAGCAAACAGCCGGCTCCCCGCTTGATACATACTGTGGTCCACCATGGCGACCGTTCCCCGAAAACCCACGAAAAACACGTCGCCGGCTGAAAGCAAACCAGTCAAAGCCGGGCCGCGTGCTAGCCCGGATATTTCACCAGTAGTCCGATGAGCACATGATTTGGGGCGCGCAGCGGCCGATGCGTGTCGTTCGTCGAATTGTCTGGGTACTGGATGGGTTTTGGCCAATTTAGGGC
>NZ_JACDDD010000125.1 GCF_013817205.1 Polaromonas sp. | reverse complement strand
TCCCAACAGACCGTCATGTTTGCACGCGAGCGCAGCACACGCGGCCACATGAGGCTCCCTCCATCGCCCAGCGGGGCGAGGGACGGGCGGGGGGTTGGGAGTGGGGAGTTACGCCTACTGTCTGAGGCGAACCGGGGACGCAGCGTGATGCTGGCGGTGTGGGCTCACAACTTTCGGAGCGCTATTTCTTCTCCGCCGCCTCCGGCAACTCAATCTTCACCTCCAGCACGTCCAGGTTGTCCTGACGCTCGAGGTTGACCTTGATGTCGTTTGGGTTGATGTTGATGTATTTGGAGATGACGGCAATCAGATCGCGTTGCAGTGCTGGCAGGTAGTCGGGCTGGTGGCCCTGACGGCCTGAGCGCTCATGCGCCAGGATGATCTGCAGCCGCTCTTTGGCGACGCTGGCGGTTTTTTTCTTTTCGCCGAGCAGGAAGGAGAGAAAGGAGGCCATGGCGGTTTACTTTCCTCCGAACACACGTTTGAAAAAACCGACCTTGGGTGCGTCAATAAAACGCAGGGGCTTGTCCTCGCCGAGGAAACGCGCGATCACGTCCTTGTAGGCTTCGGACACATCGCTGCCTTCCATGTGCACCGCGGGCACGCCCTGGTTGGAGGCCTGCAACACTGACTCGGACTCGGGGATCACGCCGATGAGTTTGATGCGCAGGATGTCCTTGATGTCTTCGAGCGACAGCATCTGGCCCTGGTCCACGCGGCTGGGGTTGTAGCGCGTGATCAGCAGATGCTCCTTGATCGGATCGCCGCCTTCCATGCCGCGTTTGGTCTTGGAGGACAACATGCCGAGGATGCGGTCGGAGTCGCGCACTGAGGACACTTCGGGGTTGGTGACCACCAGCGCTTCGTCGGCGAAATGCATGGCCATCAGCGCGCCGGTCTCGATGCCGGCCGGGGAGTCGCAGACGATGTATTCGAAGTCCATCGCGGCCAGGTCGTTCAGCACTTTTTCGACGCCTTCCTTGCTCAGCGCTTCCTTGTCGCGCGTTTGCGAGGCGGCCAGCACAAACAGCTTGTCGCACTGCTTGTCCTTGATCAGCGCCTGGTTCAGGTTGGCTTCGCCCTGGATCACGTTGATCAGGTCATACACCACGCGACGCTCGCAGCCCATGATCAGGTCAAGGTTGCGCAGGCCAACGTCAAAGTCGATGACGGCGGTTTTGTGGCCACGCAATGCCAGGCCGGTGGCAAAGCTGGCGCTGGTGGTGGTTTTGCCCACACCGCCTTTGCCGGAGGTGACGACGATGATTTTTGCCATGGGATGAAAGTCCTTAAAGGTGAAAGAGGGGTTGCGCGGGCAGGCGCGGTGTCATGTTTTGATGGGATGCATTTCGAGCTTGTCGCCGTCAGGGCCCGCGACCAGCCGGACCTGCGTCGGCTTGCCCCAAACGCCGTCGGGCAGCGCGGTTTCGCTGGTGCGGTAAATGCCGGCAATCGACAGCAACTCGGGTTCCAGGCTCAGCGCGAAGATGCGTGCTTCGGCATTGCCACGCGCGCCGGCCATGGCCTTGCCGCGCAGCGGTGCATACACATGGATGTGGCCGTCGGCAATCACTTCGGCGCCGGCATTGACCATGGCCAGCACCACCAGATCGCGGCCGCGCGCATAAACCTGCTGGCCCGAGCGCAGCGGCTTGTCGATAACGAGCGCGCCTAGCGGCGGTGTGGCCAGCGGTGCTGCTTCGACCGGCTGCGCCTGTACCGGCGTGATCTCGGGCTGCTGCGTGCGTGCGGCGGTGATGCGTGCATCGGGCGCGGGGAGCAGGCCGACGGCCAGCGCTGCGTCCATCTGCGCCAGGGTGCCGCCGCGCACGGCGATGGGCGCCACGCGGTAACTGCACAGCAAGTTGATCAAGGCTGTGAAGTCGATGGCGTGCTCGTCAGCGCTTAGCGCCGACAGATCAACCACCAGCGGATCGTTGTCGAAGAAGTCGGGGATGTCGCCGAAACGCAGCGCCAGGTCGCGCGCGAGCGCATCCAGGTCTGGGGACTTGAGCAGCAGCGCGACCAGGGGCAGGTTGGCGCTTTTGATTTCGAAGGTGGCGGGGGAGCTGGCCGGGAGGGCTACGGTCATGGATGCGTGGACGCCGCGTTGTCGCGGGAGGGATGAGCAGTCGTGAACAAATCGGGCGCTGGAATCGCTTCAGGGAAGCGTAGCCCGAAAAGGCACGAATCTTAACAGCGCGGAGTGTCTCAGTTGTGAGGGAATGAAACGCCTGCGCAGGGCTGCATGCGGTTTCATGCCCGGAACCTGCAGACGCGGCGTTGATCAGTGAGTTCTACGTCAAATCGGCCGCCAGCCCCCGTCTGGCAAGCGCGAGCAGCTATTAATTCAGTAGCAAAATGTGCAACTCAAGCAGGGGGCTGCAGGTTGCGCGCGCTGCCCAGCAGCGTGGCGCACAGGATTTCTTTGCCGTCGGCACTCACCGCGTAAACGTCGGCGGCGCAGACCGTCAACAGCTTGCCTGCGCTGACCACCCGACCACGTGCGCGCAGCAGCGCGCCCTGCGCGGGTGCGACGAGTTTGATCGTCGCGTCCACCGTGGCATTGATCCAGCCCGGTGCCAGCAGCGTGCCGGCAGCGGCCACGGCGGCAAAGTCGGCGGCGGCAAACACGGCAGTGGCTTGCAGTTGCCCGGGGCGAAAGCAGAAGGCTTCAAGCACCGGGATTTCCAGCTCAACCTCGCCGGGCGCGATGCTTTTGAAGGCCAGGCCCAAGGTGCGGGCCATGGGCATGGCGAGTACGGCGCGCTCAAGCTGCGAGAAATTGGCGGAGTTGGCAGAGGCGGTCATGCGGGTGTCCTTTTGCGGGGCTTGGTGACGACCGGCCATGGCGGCCTGGCCGGGGTGGTGACTGCTTGGGCTTTTCTGGCAAGGTGCTCGCGCTGGCGTTTTTTCATCCAGGCGACGTGTTCGACCACGGCGCGGCGCTGGGTCTGGAGCTTGATGATCTGCGCATCGATGTCGGCAACGCGCTGTTGCATGGCTTCGAGCATGTCGTCAAAAGTCAGCCGGCCGCTGCGGTACGCCGGCAGTTGCGCCGCGATGGCCTTCAAAGAAAAGCCGATGCGACGCGACATGGCGATGAAGACCACTTCGCGCCGCATGGCTTCCGTGTAGTCACGGTAGCCGCTGGCACGCCGCGCGGGCTGGAGCATGCCCAGCTTTTCATAGTGGCGCAGGGCATGGACGGAGACGCCGGTCTGGGTGGCCAGTTGCGAGATCTGCATGAAAAGCAGCTTAGCAAGCTTCGCCCTGCGCGAAGCTTGGGCCGTTGGTGCCGCCTGTCGCTTTGGCGCCTGCGGGCCCGGTCCAACCCTCACAGACAGTTCCTACAAACATGCGGCTTGAGGACCCGCAAGTCCGGGCGGGGCGCCCGGCCTATATTGGTATCAGGGTTGGTGTGACTGACCCAAGGAGACCCCATGACAATCAAGCCATCTGCATTTGCCGCCATCCTGGGCGCCGCCCTGCTGTTCGGCACGGCGGTGCAGGCGCAACCCAGCACCATGCCCGACAATGCAACCACGGTGCCCCCCGAAATGGGTGTGAAGCCGGCCATGCCCGGCGCCAGCGCGCCCATCACCGCCACACCCCTGGACCTCAAGCTGCGCTCGCGGCCGGAGTTGAAGCCGCGAATGAAGTCCGATGAGCTCATCCCCGAGATGCGTTCGGAACAGCGGCCCGAGATGAGCCCCGGCCTGCAACCGAACAGCCAGAAACCCCTGAGGACGGATGCCAACACCAAGCGTGGCGGCAGTCCGGCCAACTGACAAGCGTCATGCCCAGAACTTCATGCCTGTTGCTGGCTTTGCTGGCTTTGCTGGTGGGCAGCGGGCTTGCAGCGGCGCAGAACGCGCCGCCCGCATCAAACATCAACCGCAACCCGGCCTACCGCGAGCCATTGCCGCCTAATCCGGTAGCACCGCCGGATGTGCGCGATACCGTGGTGCAGAATCCCGGCCCGGGTGACCCGCGTGATTCGGACACCCGCCCGGTCCAGCCGCCGGCCAGCCGTGATGGGCGGGATGCGCCGTCGCCTGCACCGACCAGTACCGGGCCGACCAATCGCGTGCCTGTGCTGGTGGAGCCGATGCGCCGCTGATCAGTCCTGCGGCTGCTGCGTGAGTACCGACAAGTCGGCCAGCCAGTCGGCATAAGCGGCTTCGCGCCCCTCAGCCGGCATGCGCAGCAGCGCGGAGGGATGGAGCGTCACCAGCACCTTGCGGCCGTCATCGCGCTCGAAAATCCGGCCACGGTTGGCCATGACCGGTACCGCCCGGCCCAGCAGCGAGCGCGCTGCTGTCGCGCCCAGCGCCACCAGCAGGCCGGGCTGAACCAGGGCGATTTCGTCGTCCAGCCAGTGTTGGCAGGCCGCGGCTTCGCGCTGGCTTGGCGTCTTGTGGATGCGGCGCTGGCCGCGCAGCTCGTACTTGAAATGTTTGACGGCGTTGGAGACAAACACCTGCCCGCGCTGTATGCCCAGCTCGTCCAGGGCACGATCGAGCAACTGCCCGGCGGGGCCGACAAAAGGCCGGCCCTGCAGGTCTTCCTGGTCGCCGGGCTGCTCCCCGACAAACATGAGTTTTGCCTGGAGCGGCCCTTCGCCGCAGACGGATTGGGTGGCGCAGGCACCGATAGGGCACTCGAGGCAATGGTTGGTGGCTTCCCTCAGCTGCTCCAGCGAAGACACGGGGGAGTCTTCATCGGGCGCCATGGTGACGGGCAGGACCGTGATGTCCGGCAGGCGCCGCGTCGGGCCGATGGGCACTTCATCGACCATGCGGGCGCTGCGCTCGTGTGCGCCGGCGGCCAGCGGGGCAATCAGCACGGCTTCGGGCAGGTTGTGCCAGTACTTGCGCGGCATTTCCTTTTGCATCATCTTCACCTTCAGGCGCGCCGGGTTGAAGATGTTTTCGTAATAGGTGAGCCAGAGCTTCTCGCCCGCGTCGGGCGGCGGGGCGTCGCTTTTGCGGGCACCCGGGCCAAAGCTCAGTTGTGCGCCGTCCCATTGAATGCTGCGTTCGGGCGTCAGCACGGCCCAGCGCATCTGCGTGAAGCGGCGTGCAAAAAAGGGTGCGATCGCCTCGGCGATGTGATGCTCGGGCTCGAACCAGGCCACATGCAGCGGCCCGCCTCCGGGGTTGCTTCGGAAGGTTTCGTCCTGCACGGTGCGAAAGCGCACAAAGGCCTTCATCTTGTGCATGTCGCGGCGCACCGCTTGCGCCATTTGCTGCGCCATGACCATGTCGGCGTCCAGCGGGTCATGGCGCAGGCCGGGCTCATGCGCGAGGCGCCAGAGGATGCGGTAGAGCAGGCCGAAACGGTTGGGGTCGCTGTGCAGGATGGCGGTTTCGCAGAGGGTGACGAATTCGGGCGGCACGCCGACCGGCGGCGCGTAGGCAAACGCGGCGTTGTGGATGGCGGTGGTGGCCGCGACGGCGCCGGCGATGGGTGAGGCAAACAGGTCTTGCACGGGGGTGTCGCTGCTGTGCCAGCTGACCTGCTCGGGCAGCATCTGCCGCGCCAGCAGTGCACGCGCCGCACGCCGGAAGCCTTCGAGGTCAGCCGGGCCCTGCAGGGTCACCGGCAACAGTGCTTGCGGGAAAAGATCATTCGTCAGCGGGTCATTCATCACGCCCATATCAGAGTCCTTTCTTTGCAGAGCGCCTCAGCGCTTGCTTCTGATGGTGCGCCTGCCGGGTGCCCCGCCGCTGTAGGCAAAGGTGCCGATGCTGTGGACGCCACCACCGCGCCCTTAGGCTCATCAAACAGGTCGGTTTGCCGCGCGCGCGGCGTGAGCCGCGTCGCCAGGCCCGCAGCATCCAGGCTGGCACCGGGCTGGTGGTCGGCCAGCAGCACAAAGGGCAACACCTTTTTGAGCGGCACATGCAGGCGCAGCAAATCGTCGGCGCGCAACTGGCGCACGCGGCGCGCCTGCAGGATGCGCGTGACCGCCTTGACGCCCAGCCCCGGCACACGCAGCAGCGTCTCACGCGGCGCACGGTTCAGGTCCACCGGGAACTGGCCGCGGTGCGCCAGCGCCCAGGCGAGTTTGGG
>NZ_JACDDD010000124.1 GCF_013817205.1 Polaromonas sp. | reverse complement strand
GATGCGCAGGCTGCTGACCTGGCCATTCGTATCCAGCGAGGCGCGCAAGCGCGCGACCTGCATGGGCCGATAGAAGTCATGCGTGCTGTCTTCCTCACGCGACCAGATCAATTGCACCGGCCGGCCGCCGCAATCCATGGCGACGCGCACGGCCTGGGCGATGTAGTCCACCTCCAATCGGCGGCCAAAGCCGCCGCCCAGCAGCGTGACGGTCACGCTCACATCCTCCACCGGCACACCGGCAACTCGCGCGGCGATGGCAGCGCCCATCTGCGGCACCTGAGTCGGTGCCCATATATGGACTTTGCCGTCACGGACCTGCGCCGTACAGTTCATGGGCTCCAGGGTCGCGTGGGCCAGATAGGGTGCGCGGTACACCGCCTCGATATGGCGCGTGGCGCCGGCTTCGGCCTGGTCCGTCGCACCTTTCTCATAAAAGGTGAGGCCGCGCCCTTCCTGAAGTGCAGCTTCCAGCTCAGCTTCGATCCGGCGCGAATCCAGGGCCCCGGCGGGCCGCTGCTGCCAGTTGACAGCCACAGCCTGCGCTGCCTGCTGAGCCTGCCACCAGCTTTTGCCAACCACCGCAAAGCCAGCGGTGGAGCCGGCATGGGCCGGCAAACGCAGCACACGCTCCACGCCCGGCATGGTCAGTGCGGCCGGGATATCGATGGCGCCGGGTGCGCCGCCCAGCATGGGGCACTGGCGAATGGAGGCATACAACATGCCCGGCAGGCGAACGTCGATTCCAAAGCGGGCCGAGCCGTCGACCTTGTCTGGAATATCGCGGCGCGGCGCGCTCCGGCCGATCAGCTTCCAGTCCTTGCGCTCCTTGAGCGTGACCTTGCCCGGCGGCGTCGCGGCAGCGAAGCGGGCTAGCTCACCGTAGTGGGCTGATTTACCCGAGGGATGCGAAATCACGCCCTCGCGCACCGTGAACTCGGCCACCGGCAGCCGCCATTGCAGGGAAGCCGCACCCAGCAGCGAGGCCCGCGCGGTTGCAGCGGCAGTACGCACTACGGTCCAGGCATCGGCCACGCTGCTGGAACCGCCCGTCGCATTGATGCCCAACTCGCGCGCCAGCTTGCGAACCACCCATTGCCCAGCCTCCACCTTGAAGGGGCGCTGCTCGGCCTCCTGCGGGTGAAAGGGCAGGCCGACCACCAGCATCGCAACATTGCCGTAAATCGCATCGGTGCCGGCCGGCGCGATGTGAATGCGCGACAGCGGCAGATCCAACTCCTCCGCCGCCAGCATCGGCAAGGCCGTGTGGACGCCCTGCCCCATCTCGCTGCGCGGCATAGCCAGCAGGACCGCGCCATCCGGCAGGACCTTGATCCAGCCATTCAGTGCAACTTCGCCCTCGATGGGCGGCCATAGCTTGCCGGAGCCGGTGCGCGAGCGCGGTGGCAGCAGGCCCCAACCCACGATCAACGCGCCGGCTGCACCGGCAGCACTGAACAGCCACGTCCTTCTTTTCATGCACGCTTCTTCGCGGGGCCGGCGGAGCCCATGCCAGCCGCGCGCTTGATTGCCACGCGGATGCGCTGGTAGGTGCCGCAACGGCAGAGGTTGGTCATGGCCGCATCAATGTCGGCGTCGGTGGGTTTGGGTGTCTTTTCAAGCAGGGCTGCAGCCGCCATCAGCATGCCGGACTGGCAATAGCCGCATTGCGGCACTTGCTCGGCAATCCAGGCCTGCTGCAGCGCATGCAGCTTGCCGGGGCTGCCCAGCGCTTCAATGGTCTGGATGCGTTTGCCGGCCAGAGTCGATGCCGGCGTGATACAGGAGCGGACCGCCTGGCCGTCGATCCGCACGGTGCAAGCGCCGCAGGCCGCCACACCGCAGCCAAACTTGGTGCCCGTCATGTTGAGCAGGTCCCGCAACACCCATAACAGGGGCATAGCCGGGTCGGCATCGACCTGCACAAGTTTTCCGTTGATCTGTAAATCCATGGGCCAGGCTTCCGGTGGGCGGGCGGATCAGGGGGAGCTGCGCCGCAGATTCCGGTTAACTATAGCGACGACCCGTGGGCTGCAATAGCCCGAACTCCAGCATGCAAAACGGCGCACCCGGATAATCCCTAGCAACATGGCACTAATTACACTTCTTGACGCTCAACTCGCTTTTGGGCACGTCGCCCTGCTGGACCACGCAGATTTTTCACTCGAAACCAACCAGCGCATCGGCCTGATCGGCCGCAACGGCACCGGCAAATCCTCGCTGCTCAAAATCCTCGCCGGGCTGGAAAAGCCCGACGACGGCACCTTGCAGCTGCAAAACAACCTGCGCATTGCCTACGTGCCGCAAGAGCCCAGCCTGGACCCGCATGCTACTGTTTTCATAGCTGCCAGCGCAGGACTGGCAAGGACCAGGCACGTAGTAGAGCAATATTTGGCGGCCGACGAACACACCGACCTGGACGCCCTGCAGTCCGAAATCGAGGCGCTGGACGGCTGGAACTGGGAGCAGCGCGTCGAGGAAACCCTGCACCGCCTGCATCTGGACAAGGACGCCATCGTCGGCTCGCTTTCAGGCGGCACCAAAAAACGCGTGGCGCTGGCCCAGGCGCTGGTCGCCAAGCCCGACGTGCTGCTGCTGGATGAACCGACCAACCACCTGGACCTGGACTCGATTGCCTGGCTGGAAGAACTGCTGGTCAATTTCAACGGCAGCATCATCACTATCACTCACGACCGGGCCTTTCTCGATCAAGTCGCGACAGCCATCGTCGAGCTGGACCGCGGCAAGCTGCTGACCTACCCCGGCAACTTTGCGCAGTACTTGGTGCAAAAAGAAGACCAGATGGCGCAAGAAGCCGTGATCAACGCCAAGGCCGACAAGCTGTTGGCGCAAGAAGAAGTGTGGATTCGCAAAGGCGTGGAAGCGCGTCGCACCCGCAGCGTGGCCCGTATCGGCCGGCTTGAAGCGCTGCGCGACAACCGCGCCGCACGGCGGGATGCGGTCGGCCGAGTCAACCTCGATGTTTCCAGCGGTGAAAAAAGCGGCAGGATCGTGGCGGAACTGACCGATGTGTCCAAAAGCTTTGGCCACCCGGGCTCGGAAAAAATCATCGTCAACAAGTTCACCGGCACCCTGCTGCGCGGCGACAAGGTGGGCCTGCTGGGCCCGAATGGCGCGGGCAAAACCACGCTGCTCAAGCTCATTCTTGGCGAGTTGCAGCCCGACGTGACGAATCCGCCCGGCAAGATTCGCCAGGGCGCGAACCTGCAGGTGGCTTACTTTGACCAGATGCGCGACAGCCTGGACCTGGACGCGACGCTGGAAGACTTCATCAGCCCCGGCAGCGAGTGGGTCGAAATCAACGGCCAGAAAAAGCACGTCAAGAGTTACCTGACCGACTTTCTCTTTTCGCCAGCGCGCGCCAACTCACCGGTGCGCACGCTGTCCGGCGGTGAACGCAACCGATTGCTGCTGGCGCGGCTGTTCGCCCGCCCGGCGAACGTGCTGGTACTGGACGAGCCGACCAACGACCTGGACATCGACACCCTGGAACTACTGGAAGACCTGCTGCAGAACTATGAAGGCACGGTGTTTCTGGTCAGCCATGACCGGCGTTTCCTGGACAACGTGGTCACCAGCACGATTGCCTACGAAGGCACGCCTGAGAACCCGGGCTTCTGGCGTGAGTACGAAGGCGGCGTGACGGACTGGCTGACCCAATCGAAACGCGCGGCCCAGCTGGCCGGCAGCAGCAAAACCCCCACCAGCTCCGCCGCCGCCAAAACTTCAGGCAAAAACACGTCCCAGCCCATGCAGGACGGGCGCGAGGCGCTATCAAAAAAGAAGCTGAGTTACAAGGAGCAGCGTGAACTGGACGGCCTGCCGGCGCTGATCCAGCAGTTGGAGTCACAGCAAAAGGCGATCACACAGGAACTCTTCGACGGCACGCTTTACACCAGCAATGCCAAACGTGCGGCCGAGCTGAATGCCCGCAACAGCAAGATCGAGGAAGAGCTGATGGACGCGTTGCAGCGCTGGGAAGCGCTGTCGGGCTAGCGGCAGCGGGCGCGCCGCTGGCTTCGAGGCGGGCGCCTACAAGATATTGGGCAAGTGTCGGTCGGGGTCATCCCCCGCTGAAACACCTGCTTACGCTACAGTGGCTTGCAACTCCAAAGCCCCCCTCATGAACCTCTGTGCGCCGTCGCCTGCCACCCTGACTTCCACCGCCTGGCGGTGGTTTGCCTTGCTAACGCTGGTGGTCTGGCTCGCCGGCTGCGCCTCGTTGCCCAGCGAAGTCGACCGCCCGGTGTCCACCGCGCTGGCCAACCCCGAAAAAACCCGTCTCGGCAATGCGGTGCAGCAGCGCGCCGCCAAGGCGGGCACGCGCAATGATTCGGGGTTCGCGCTGGTCAACAGCGCCGAGCTGGCTTTTACCAGCCGCATGGCGCTGATCAACGCTGCGGAAAAAACCCTGGACATCCAGTATTACGCCATCCACGCCGACGAAACGACGGACCGCATGTTCGATGCCCTGCGCGCCGCAGCCGCACGCGGCGTGCGCATCCGTATCCTGCTCGACGACTTCAATACCGCAGGTAAAAACGCCCAGGTGCTGAAGATCGCCTTCGAACGCAACATCGAACTGCGGCTATTCAACCCGCTGCCGGGCGGCCGCGGTTCACTGTTTTTCCGTCTTCTGGGCTCGCTGAACGATGTGGACCGCATGCAGCGGCGCATGCACAACAAGATTTTTGTCGCCGACAACGCGATCGCCATCACCGGCGGCCGCAACCTCGGCGAGACCTATTTCGGCCAGGGTGAAAACACCAACTTCATCGACGCCGACGTGCTGGCAGCCGGCCGCATTGCACGCGAACTCTCGCGCAGCTTCGACCTCTACTGGAACAATCCGCTGGCCTATCCGGTGCAGTCCTTGATGACCCGGGAAGACATCGAAAAGCTCAAAGCGCCGCCCGCTCCCAAAACAGCCGCCCCGCTGGACAACCCCGCATTACCGGGCACCGACGGTGCCGGCACTGCCAGCGCCGCCGCACCAGCGCCAGCCAAACCGGCCGGCGTGCGCACCACCACCGCCCCCGACGGCACGGTCAGCGTGATCGAACCGCTGCCCGACAGCACCAACCTCGCGCTGCTCGACTGGACCTGGGCCCCGGCGGTGCTGCTGGTCGACAAACCATCCAAAATTGCCGCCGACGCGGATGATGTGAAGGAGGCGCAGGACACCACCGTTGACGGCCTGCTGCAACTGATGTCGCAGGCCAGCAGCGACCTGCTGATTGTCTCGCCCTACTTCGTGCCCGGACGGCGCATGATGGATCAGTTCACGGCGATCCGGCAAAAAGGTGTGCGCATCCGTGTGCTGACCAACTCGCTGGCATCCAACGACGCGCCCGCCGCACATGTGGGTTACGCCCGCTATCGCAAGGAACTGCTGGCCCTTGGGATCGAGATTTACGAAATGCGTGCCGAGCAGCAGGGCTCGCTGACCAGCTTCGGCTCGACGGGGAGTTCCGGCTCGACCAGCGGTTCGCGGGCCAGCCTGCACTCCAAAATGGTGGTGCTGGATCGCAGCTTGCTGGTGATCGGCTCGATGAACCTGGACTTGCGTTCGCAACTGCAAAACACCGAAGTGGCGCTGGCCATCCGCAGCGCCAAGCTGGCCAATGACACCATCGCGCTGATCGAGCCGGCTATGGCGCGAGGGGCCTACAAGGTAGAACTGGAAAACGGGCTGCTTGTCTGGCGCGCACCCCAAGGCTCGGTACTGAAGGATGCGCGAACCGAGCCCGACGCCAGCGCTGGGCTCAAGCTGATGCTCAAGCTGATTGGCCCTTTCGCGCCCGAAGAAATGCTTTAGGCGGACGGCCGGGCGGAAGGGAAATGCTGCTTGGCAAGGGGGAGTCATGGGCGTGGACTCCTGAAGGACACCGCAAGGTTAAACCCGGCACCTTGGCGCCATGTCAAGCCCCCGCCCTTTTGCGTGATCCGTAAGCGTCTGGCCAACCCCTTCTTGAGTTTGAGCGCGTAAGCGGCAACGATGGTGTCCACCAATGAATTTAGGTGGACACCATGAAAGAGTTCAGGAAGACACGTCGGCGCCATAGCGCCGAGCTC
>NZ_JACDDD010000048.1 GCF_013817205.1 Polaromonas sp. | reverse complement strand
GGATCAACGTCTCAACACGTTGCCAGAATTCGTCAGTCACTTCCCAGGATTTGGCTTTTGCCATCACAACTCCAACCGCGGCACTCGCGCATGGAAAGTGATTATCATTTATTTACGGATAAGTTCTTAGCTTCGACGACGTAGCTGTGCCTCAGGACCACGTGCTGCTGCTGCCGGGCTTGCGCGAGTCAAACCCGCTGCACTGCCAGCGCCGGTTTTTCTGCTTCTTATGTGATGACGTGCATCGACCACTTCCTGATTGACCCGGAAGAGCGCATATTGTCCATAGACGGTACGTCGCTGGGTGTGAGGCAGGCCGGGCTGCTGCTGCGCAAGGAAAAGAAAAAAAGCCGGCGAACCTCGTTGAGAGGCCGCCGGCTCGGGTGCGTGACAGTGCAGTGGCCGGGCCTCCCGGTCCAATGCGGGCTGGCTTATTTGGCGAGCATCATCTGGCCGCGGATTTCGCCGCCAGGGAATGCTGCTGTGTGGACGTTGGCGTACCAGAAGCCGGCCAGCAGATCACCGACCTGCGCCGGGGCAACAGTGGCGCTGCCGGTTGCGCCGTTCGCGGCGCTTGGCCATGGCATCACCACACCGGCATTGGCGTTGGCAGCGGCGGGGCCGTGGAAGTGGGCCGCTGATGCAGGGCCTGTGAGGCCCGAGTAGCTGACTTTCCAGCTCAGCACGCGGGTGTCTTTGTTGAAGGTGGCTTCGACCATGCCCATGCCTGGGCTGTTGTTCGGTGGAACTTCGCTGGTGCCGCGCAATTGGGTGCTCAGCTTGACGATGTTCGACGGGGCAGGCATGGGCTTTTGCATGGCACAGCCGGCAAGGCCGATGGCGGCAATGGAAGCGAACGAAAGCATGGCAAAGGACCGGCGGGTGGGCAATATGTTCATTTGAAAAAGCTCCTGTATGTAGAGACGTTATTTTGCGCTGTCAATTTGTCACGCCGCTTGGGGCTAACCCCGACGCACCAGCGGCCGGTGTTGTGCGGTCGGCTCGGCCACCTCTTTTGTTCTGATGTGGGCATGCAGGAAGGGTGCATTCGCTGGCCTTCGAATGCATCCATGTGCGCGTCTCGCCATCGTGCGCCTTTTTTGCGGCTCGCCGGGTTGTGCGCGATGGGCCGGGGTCATCCAGCGGGTAATGGGCTTTGCCTGCCGCGATTTTCATCGCGGCGTTGATGCCCCCGGGTGTGCATATCAGTCATAATGCAACTCTATTGCGGTAATTAAGACGTCACCCCTCCATGTCGCCCGTACTTCCTCGCAGCAAATCCGTGACCGACCCCATCGACGCCCTGCTGTCTGCCCACGGCCTGCGCCGTACCGTCGCTGCACGCCGCGTGCTGGGCTGGTTGCTGGCGCATCCGGACACCAGCTACACACATGCCCAACTGCAGGTTGCGCTGGCGGGTGAGGGCGATGCCGCCGACGGCAGCGCACTGGACCGCGTCACGCTGTACCGCCTGATCGACCGCCTGACCCAGGTCGGCCTGCTGCTGTGTCGGGTAGATGCCAGCCGGGTGCGGCGTTACCAGGCGATGCCAAGCAGCGTGCACGCGATGCCGCACTTCGAATGCCAGAGCTGCCATCGCGACAGCCCGCTGGAAAGCGCCTTGCAAGCCAGTGCCGACGATCTGGACCGGGCGGCTCAATCGGCACTCGAAGCCTTGAAGGCGCTGGGTTACCAGGGCATGAGCCTGGACTTTGCGGTGCGCGGCGTCTGCGCCGATTGCGCCACGGGGGCCGCCACAGCGGCTGCAAAGGGCTGAGCGCGTGATCAGCTCGCGGCAGCTGACCTACCGCTACCGCAGTGGTGCCGAGCTTCGCTTCGACGATGTTGACGTGCCTCAGGGCGGCGTGCTGCTGCTGCGCGGTGCGTCGGGCTCGGGCAAGTCAACCTGGCTGGCGTTGGCGGCGGCGCTGTTGGCGCCCGGCGCGGGTGACATCACGGTGGCGGGGCAGGTCATGAGCACGCTGCGCGGAGCTGCCAGTGACGCCTGGCGCGCGCGGACCATCGGTTTTCTGCCGCAAAAACTTCACTTGAGCGCCGCGCTGACAGTGCATGGCAACCTCGCGATGGCGCAGTGGGCGGCGGGGCAGCCGCAGGACGATGCCCGCATCCGGGAAGCGCTTGCAGCGCTGGGGGTGGACGAACTGGCGGCGCGCAAGCCGGCGCAGCTGTCCGGTGGCCAAGCGCAGCGGGTGGCGCTGGCGCGGGCGGTGCTGCTGCAGCCCAAAGTCATCCTGGCCGACGAACCTACCGCCAGCCTGGACGATGAAACCGCCAGGCAGGCGCTGGCGCTGCTGCAGGCGACGGCGCAGCGCCACGGTGCCACGCTGGTGATTGCCACCCACGATGCCCGTGTAGAGGTCCATCTTGACAGTCATATCGGTTTCCAGCCCTTGTCAATCGGGCGTAAGCAGCTATGAAAACAATAGCAATTGCCTGGCGTTTTTTGTGGTCGCGGCCGCTCTCGGCGGGGCTGAACCTGCTGCTGCTGAGCTTGGGCCTGACGTCCCTGAGTTTTGTGCTGCTGGCCAGCCACCAGATCGACAAGGCTTTCGAACGTGACCTCGCCGGCATCGACGTGGTGGTGGGCGCCAAGGGCAGCCCGATGCAGCTGATTCTGTCGGGCGTGTTCCACATCGATGCGCCCACTGGCAATATCCCGCTGGGCGCGGTGAAGGAGCTCGAACAACACCCGCAGGTGGCGCAACTGATCCCGATCAGCTTGGGCGACAGCTACCGCGGTTTTCGGATTGTGGGCACCACGCCGGCCTACATCACGCATTACAGCGCAGCTTTTGCGCAGGGCGGCATGTGGACGGCGCCCATGCAGGCGGTGCTGGGAGCGCAGGTGGCGGCGCAGACTGGCCTGAAGGTCGGTGGCCGTTTCGAAGGCAGCCACGGCCTGGCCGCTGGTGGCGACAGCCACGGCCAGACACTTTATGTGGTCAGCGGCGTTCTCGCTGCCAGCGGCTCGGTGCTGGACCGGCTGGTGCTGACTGCCACCGAGTCAGTCTGGCAGGTCCACGAAGCCGATACCGCGCTGGACGCGGAAGACCGCAAGGTGCTGGAGGCGGAACGCGAGCTGACGCTGGCGCTGATCCGCTACCGCACGCCGCTGGCGGCGGTGAGCTTCCCGCGTTTTGTCAACACCACGACAGAGATGCAGGCTGCGGCGCCGGCGCTGGAGATCACACGCCTGTTGAAGCTGATTGGCGTCGGCACCGACGTGCTGCGCGCGCTGGCCGGCGTGCTGCTGCTGACGGCGGGCCTGAGCGTGTTCATCGCGCTGTGGAGCGCCGTGCGCGAGCGGCGCGCCGATCTGGCGCTGCTGCGCATGCTGGGCGCGCCGCCGCGCAAGGTGGCGGCGCTGCTGCTGTGTGAAGCACTGTGGCTGGCGCTGCTGGCCACGCTGATCGGCGTGCTGGCGGGGCAAGAACTGATGGTCGCGCTGGCCTGGTTTGTGCAGCTCGACAAATCCGTCCTGATCAGCGGGCTGGCCTGGCCGGCCGAGCTGTGGAGCGTGCCGGTGCTGGCTGTGGCGGTGGCGCTGCTGTCGGCCTTGTTGCCCGCGTTCGAGGCCTACCGGGCCAATGTGTCTGAACTTCTTCAATCCAGGTAAATCAAAGGACCATCATGAAAAACCCAATGAAAAAAATGCTTCCAACCCTCGCCGGGCTTGCGCTCACAGCTATGTTTTCGATAGCGCATGCGCAACACAGCGACAAGGAAACCAAGGAAGACATCCAGCGCCACCGCGCCATGGCTGCCGCGCATGAAGCCGCCGCCAAATGCCTGGAATCAGGCAAAAAGGCCGATGTCTGCATGAAAGACCTGCAGGCTTCCTGCAAAGGCCTGGCGGTGGGAAAATACTGCGGAATGAAACACGCGCATTGAAAATATGACTTCTCCCCGAAACGCCTTCGGCGTCTCCCCCTCCAGGGGGCGCGACCTGCGGCCCGGCAAAGCCGCATCCGCGCTTGCCTTGGTCTTGTCCATGGTCTTGTTCGCTACCCCAGCGCAGGCGCAACTGAGCTCACCGCTGCCGCCGGGCGCCAGCAAGCCGCCGGCGCCGGGCACGGCCATCCTGCCGGGCAGCATCGACGGCCTGGCCGGGAAGGGCGCCGGTGTGCATGGCGCCAACAGCCCGTTTGCGCCGCTGGCGCCGCGTGATGACGTGCTGGCCTGGTCGGTGCTGACCGATGTCAAAACCAAAAACGAGAAAAACCGCATCCTGCCGGTGTTTAACGCCAGCCAGCTCGACATGAACGGCAAGACCCAGCGCATCCAGGGTTTCATGATGCCGCTGGAGCCCGGCAAGAAGCAGCGCCACTTCCTGCTGTCGTCGGTGCCACTGAGCTGCTCCTTCTGCCTGCCGGGAGGACCCGCAAGCATGGTCGAGGTCAAGACCAAAAACCCGGTGGAATACAGCATGGAAGCCGTGGTGGTCGAGGGCCGCCTGCAGGTGCTGCGTGACGATCCCTACGGTCTTTATTACCGCATCACTGATGCGGTGACGGTGAAGTAGGGCGAATGCCGCTCAGGCGCATGGCATGGCGGGCGGCATGGAGCTATTTGGCTCTGGCGCTGCTGCTTGCGCCTCTGCTGGGCCTGATGCATGGCGTGGTGCATGGTGGGGGTGCTGCGGTTCATGCCGCGCACGCGCACGAGCATGCCCATGATGATGGCAGCCATGCGCATGAATATGCTGACGGCCATGGTTGGCTGGCCGATTTCTTTTCGGTCCATGCCGAGGATTCCGACTGCCGTGTTTACGATCAGCTATGTCACAGCGATATGCTTGCCGTGCCGCCCGCGCTGGTGTTGCCGATTGTTCTTTCTTCTTTCGCCTTTCACTTTCTCGAGGGTGAGCTACTCGCCCGCCGGGCTGCGCTGTTCGAAGCGCGCGGCCCGCCCCTGACTCGCTGAATCCCTTCCCTGAAGTCCCGTGTGATGCCGGTTGGCCATTGCACGGCGTTTCCGTCTTCCGATTCAACGAGTTCCCATGAAAAAATTGTTCCCCCGCAGCGCCGTCGGCGCGGCTACGCTGACCCTGTTCGCGCTAAGTTCACAACTGGCGCAGGCCCAGACCGCCGCGCCTTCCCTGAAAGAAATCACCGTCACCGGCAACCCCTTGGGCGCGGCAGACCTGATTGCCCCGGCCACGCAGTATTCCGGCGAGGGCCTGCTGCTGCGCTCAAAAACAACGCTCGGTGAAACCCTGGACGGCACGCCCGGCGTCAGCAGCACCTACTTTGGCCCCAACGCGAGCCGGCCCATCATCCGCGGGCTTGACGGTGACCGTATCCGCATCCTGGCCAATGGTGGTGGCTCGCTCGATGCATCCAGCCTCAGCTATGACCACTCGGTGACCAGCGACCCGCTAAGCATCGAACGCATCGAGGTGCTGCGCGGCCCCGGCGCGCTGCTTTACGGCGGCAGCGCCGTCGGCGGCGTGGTCAATGTCATCGACAACCGCATCCCGCGTGAGCCGCAATTCGATGAAAAAGGTGGCATCAGCGGCAAGGCCGACCTGAACGCTGCCACCGGCAATTCGGAGCGTGGCAAAGGCGTGCTGCTGGAAGGTGGCAACCACCGGTACAGCCTGCATGTGGACGCCTTTGACCGGAAAACGAGTGATGTCAAAGTACCGCGTGACCTCAAGTGCACCAAAGCGGGCGTCACCACCACCTCAAGACGTATCTGCAACTCCGCCAGTGAGGTCAGCGGCGGTGCGGTTGGCGGCTCGGTGTTTTTTGATCAGGGCTACCTCGGCGCGTCGGCCAGCACCTACCGCAGTACTTATGGCACGGTGGCCGAAGATGAAGTCACCATCGGCATGAAATCGGACCGGTACGCCATTGAGGGCGAGCTCCGCAATCTGCATGGTCCGATTCAAAGTATCAAGGGCCAGTACAGCCAGACCGACTATCGCCACACCGAGTTTGAAGGCGCGACGGTGGGCACCGTGTTCAAGAACAAGGGCAACGACTTTCGTCTGGAGGCGCGCCACGCGAAGCTGGGCAATCTTGACGGCGTGCTGGGTTTCCAGACCGAGTCCAACCGCTTTTCTGCCGACGGCAGTGAGGCTTTTGCACCTTACAGCAAGACAGCGCAGTCTGCGGTTTTTGCGTATGAAGAACTCGGCACAAGCTGGGGCAAGCTGAGCCTGGGCGGGCGGCTGGAATCGGTCAAGGTCGAATCCTTCGGCAACCCCCGGGTGGCGCGCTTCACGCCGGCCCGCAGGGACTTCAAGCCCGGCAGCTACGCCCTGGGGGCTTTGTGGAATGCAGCACCGGGCTGGCAGTTCACGGGCAATCTGGCCTACACCGAGCGTGCGCCCAAAGACTACGAGCTGTTTGCCGACGGCCCGCACATCGCAACGGCCGCCTACGAAGTGGGCAATCCGAACCTGGCGAAGGAGCAGTCGAACAACCTCGACATCGGCGTAGCATGGAAGTCGGGCGGCCACAGCTTCAAAGTCAACACTTACCTCAGCCGCTTCAAGAACTACATTGCGCTGAACCAGACCCCGGGCGTGACGCGCAATGCAGAAGACGGCGAAGTCAATCCGGTCGAAGATGCCGGTAACCGTGGCTTCACCGCATCGGGCGCCGAGTTCAAGCCGCTCGCGCAGTTTCGTTACGAGCAGGTGAGGGCGCGCTTTACCGGCGTCGAGGCCAGCGGCAACATCCGTTTGCTCGAAGGCGCCTCGCAAGTCGACCTGGCCCTGCGCGGCGACCTCATACGCGCCACCAACCTGACGAACGGCCAGCCGCTGCCGCGTATCGCGCCCTGGCGTGTTGGCGCGTCGCTGCTGTGGGCCAGCGGACCCTGGGGCGCGAGCTTCGGCTTTGACCACAATGCTGCGCAGAAACGTGTGCCCGCCGCACCGACCGGTCAAACCGGCGCCTACACCTTGTGGAACGCGGCAGCGACCTACCGCGTGAAAGCCGGCGCTGCGCGCCTGCTGTGGTACGCCCGGCTTGACAACATCACGGACAAGCTGGCATACAGTGCGACATCCGTGCTGACGAGTACGGCGTTTCCGAAGGCGCCTCTGCCGGGGCGCAGTTTGAAGGTAGGGTTGCAGGCGAGTTTCTAGAACTCGCATTTGCCGTGATCAAGCGTCACGCTGCGCCGGTAGCCTGCATATTTCGGCAGGAGCTAACTCCCCACTCCCTCCCCTAGCCCCTCCCTCGCCCCGCTGGGCGATGGAGGGGGACTTCATGTGGCCGCGTGCGCTGCGCTCGCGTGCAAACATGGCCGTCCGTTGGGAATCCCTTCCTTGAAGCGCTTTGCGCTTCAAGGACTCCGGATTTTTTGTCTCCTGCGTTGGTTTTCGTTCCCCCACCCGTCGAGCTGGGCCGAGGAGCGCAGGTCAAAGCGGATCAGGGCGAGCGATTTTGAGCGAAGCGAGTCGAGCTCGACCCCGCTTTGACCGAGCACCGCAGGCTGCCCGTAGCGAAGCGAAGGGACCCAGACCATCGGGTCGCCTTTTTCTTTGCTTGCTTTCCTTTTGGCGACGCTAATAGAAAGTGAGTTGCCGCCGGGCAACTCCCGGCTTGCTGGCGAACTGAAACAAGCGAAGAGCTGAAGTAGCTGGCCAGCATGGGCCCCGGATCAAGTCCGGCATGGCAGATCAGGACGGAAGCGCACCGCCATCCCCTTTGCGCTGAATCATCACGACAGCCAATCCTTCCCGGATAATCCATTCAAAAACCGGGAGACGACCGTGACGGATGCCGAACAGCCTCTTTCCCCGCTGAATGCGGACCTGAGTCCGTCCAGCAGCCTGCTTGCCAACCTGCGCCAGGAACTGATGCGGCATCCGCCGTTTGCGCAGATGCTGGCAGGCGATGTCGATTTCTTTCTGGCTCATTCCCGCGAGAACTATTACGCGCCCGATGAACTGCTGCTGACCCCGGACAGCGGCCTGGTGCAGCATCTGTTCTTCATTCGCCAGGGCGCGGTCATTGGGGAGCGCGGCCTGGCCGAGCTGTCGGGTGGCGCGTTTCACTACGAACCCGGCGAGTTGTTCCCTGTGAGTGCTGCGGTGGCGCAGCGCGCAGTCACGGCCAGCTACAAGGCAGTGGCGGATACCTTTGTACTGGCCTTGCCGCTGAAAGCCATGCAGGCGCTGGCGGTGCTCAGTCCGCCGTTCGCCGACTTCCTGAACCGGCGCATCCTGAAATTTCTGGACCTGTCGCGGCGCGCGCTGCAGGTGGCCTATGCCTCGCAGGCGCTGGCCGAGCAGTCGCTCGAAACTGCGTTGGGCGATGTCGCGCGCCAGGCGCCGGTCAGCTGCCTGCCAGCCACGCCGCTGCGCGACGCGCTGGCGCAGATGCACCAGCTGCGCATTGGCTCCATGCTGGTGACCGACACGCAGCAGCGTCCGTTGGGCATCCTCACGCGCTATGACATCCTGGGCAAAGTCACGCTGCCGGGGCTGTCGCTGGACACGCCGATTGCCGAGGTGATGATGCAGCCAGTGCTGACGCTCAGCCACGAGCACACGGCGCTGGACGCAGCCTTGCTGATGAGCAAACACGGTATCCGCCATGTGCCCGTCACGCGCGGCGGTGTGGCCGTTGGTGTGGTGTCCGAACGCGACCTGTTCGCGATGCAGCGCCTCAGCCTGAAACAGGTGAGCACCTCCATCCGCTCAGCAGCCGACGTGGACACGCTCAAGATCGTGGCGCAGGACATCCGGCGTTTTGCGCACAGCCTGCTCGGGCAGGGCGTGCATGCACGCCAACTCACCGCACTGATCAGCCACCTCAACGACGTGCTGACCGCGCGCCTGCTGGAGCTCAAGGCCCAGGAGCACGGCATCGACCTGACGCGCCTCTGCTGGCTGGCGCTGGGCTCCGAGGGGCGCAGCGAGCAGACGATTTCAACCGATCAGGACAACGCCCTGATTTTGCCGGACGACAGCACGCCGGCCCAGCGTGAGGCCGCGCTGCGTTTTGCACACGACGTCAACCTCGCGCTGGACGGCTGTGGCTACCCGCTGTGTCGTGGCGGCATCATGGCGGGCGAGTCGTCTTGCTGCATGACGCTGCGCCAGTGGCGCGAGCGCTTTGCCCACTGGATAGAACACGGCGCGCCACACGACCTGCTGCATGCCAGCATCTACTTCGATTTTCGCGCGCTCGCCGGCGACGAGGACTTGGCCGACAGCCTGCGGCGCGAGGTCAGCGAGGCGGCGCGCCGCGCACCGCGCTTCATCAAACAACTGGCGCTCAATGCGCTGGTCCACAGCGCGCCGCTGAACTGGACGGGCAGCATCGCCGTCGACGACGCCGGCCTGATCGACCTCAAGTTGCAGGGCGCGACGATTTTTGTCGACGTGGCGCGGATTTATTCGCTGAGCCACGGCATCACCGTTACCAACACGCGCGAGCGGCTGGAGGCTGTCGGCCCGCGGCTGGGCATGGCCGCACCGGAGTACCAGGCATGGGTCAGCGGCTTCGAGTTTTTGCAGACGCTGCGGCTGCGTATCCAGCTTGAGGGCACGGCCCCGCCGCAGCATCCGAACCATCTTGAAGTTGCGCTGCTCAATGACATTGACCGGCGCATCCTTCGCGAATCTTTTCGGGTTGCGCGCTCGCTGCAGCAGCGCCTGCAGCTGGACTACGAGCGATGAATTGGGGCGAGCGGCTGCGCGGATGGTTCGGCGCCCAGGCTGCCGTGGACGAGGACCGCTGGGTGGTGCTCGACGTTGAAACCAGCGGCCTGGACCCGCAGCGTGATCAGTTGCTGGCAATTGCCGCGATTGCGGTTCAGCTGGATTGGCCTACGCGGCGCCTGAGCATCACGCCGGGCGACAGCTTCGAAGTCGTGCTGCGTCAGTCGGAAGTGGCAAGCGGCAAAGACAACATCCTGCTGCACGGCATCGGCGTGCAGCGCCAGCGCGACGGCGAACCGATGGCCGACGGGCTGCGCGCCTTCGCGCGTTTTGCCGGTAACTCCCCGCTACTGGCTTTTCATGCCCCGTTTGATCAGGCCATGATCGGCCGCTTTGTACAGGCGCACCTGGGCGCGCCCCTGCCGAACCGCTGGGTCGACATCGAACAGCTGTGTGCGGTGACTCATGAAAAGGTCAGGGCCCGCGCGCTGGATGAGTGGATGGCGCACTTTGGCATCGTCTGCGCCAACCGACACCAGGCGGCCGCCGACACGCTGGCTGAATGTGAGCTGTTGCTGCGGATCTGGCCGCAGATGGCCGCGCAATGCGCAAGCTGGCGCGATGTCGAAAAGCTGGCCGCCCAGCAGCGCTGGATTGCGCGGGCCTGAAAAGGCAGGGTGGGCTGGCGACGGATAAGATTGCCGCACGGCTTCGCCGGTTGCCTCCCCTTCGCGTCCTGTGGCAGAGCAAATGCTATTGTTTTGATAGCTATCCACGCTTTCTCGACAAGGGCCACAGGCCAAAAATACCTTGAAATCAAACTGGGGATGCTGCCCACACGGGTGCCGGCGCTTTTACCGTTGCTTCAGGAGATCCCATGCAGCTTTTGCAGTCCCTTCCCGTGTCCGTGCAAACCATCGGTTTGCTGATGCTGTCGAACGTCTTCATGACCTTTGCGTGGTACGGCCATCTGAAAAACCTTGCGACCTCTCCCTGGTATATCGCGGCGCTCATCAGCTGGGGGATCGCACTGTTTGAGTACCTGCTGCAGGTGCCGGGTAATCGCATTGGCTTCACGCTTTACAGCGTCGGCCAGCTCAAGATCATGCAGGAGGTCATCACGCTGACAGTGTTTGTGCCGTTTGCAGTGTTTTATCTCAACGAACCGCTCAAGCTCGACTACCTGTGGGCAGCGCTGTGCATGGTAGGCGCGGTGTATTTTATCTTTCGGAGTTCATAGGGCCCCTACAGTCGCTCGCCTCGCTTCGTGCCGTGTGGGGCTTGTTACACTCCCGGGAGTCATGAATTCGTCATCAAACTGACACACAGTTCCCAGGAGATCAAGATGCTGTTTGGCAAGCTGCTGCCGCGTGAAGGTAATTTTTTCGAGCTGTTCAACCAGCATGCCGACCGCATTGTTGAGGCCGCGCGAGCGTTTTCCAATCTTGTTGCCAACTACAGCGACATAGAAAAGCGGGAAAGCTACAACCGCGAAGTGGACAACGCCGAACGTGCAGCAGACCGGATCACCCACGAGGTGAACCGCATGCTGCACAAGACCTTCATCACGCCGATAGACCGCGAGCAGATCCACAAGCTCATCAACACCATGGATGACGTGTGCGACCTGATCCAGGATTCGGCCGAAACCATGGCGCTGTACGACGTGCACCACATGACCGAGGAGATCGTTCGCTTGACTGACCTGAGCGTCAAGTGCTGCGAGCGCCTGAAAGACGCGGTGGCGCTGATTGACAAGCTCAGCGACGCGGCGACGGCCGAGGCGGCGCTCAAGACCTGCGAGGAGATTGACAGGCTCGAATCCGACGCTGACCGCGTCATGCGCTCGGCCATGAGCAAGCTGTTTCGCGAAGAGCCGGACGTGCGCGAAGTCATCAAGCTCAAGGCGATTTACGAGCTGCTTGAGACCATCACCGACAAGTGCGAAGACGTGGCCAATCTGATTGAGGGCATCGTCCTCGAAAATTCATAACCCGGCGGCGTCATGGAGAACGTCCAAACTGCCTTGTGGGTCGTGGTCTTGCTGGTGTTTCTGGCGATTGCCTTCGATTTCATGAATGGCTTTCACGATGCAGCGAATTCGATTGCCACCGTGGTGTCCACCGGCGTGCTCAAACCCGGCCAGGCCGTGCTGTTTGCCGCATTTTTTAACTTCGTTGCAATCTTTATTTTTCACCTGAGCGTGGCGGCCACCGTGGGCAAGGGGATTGTGCAGCCGGGCATTGTCGACACCCACGTGGTGTTTGGCGCGCTGATAGGCGCCATCACCTGGAACCTCGTGACCTGGTATTACGGCATTCCCAGCAGCTCGTCCCACGCGCTGATAGGCGGCATCGTCGGAGCGGTGATGGCCAAGTCCGGCGCGGGCGCGTTGGTGGCCGGCGGCATTCTGAAAACTGTGGCCTTCATTTTTGTCTCGCCGCTGCTCGGTTTTCTGCTCGGCTCGCTGATGATGGTGGTGGTCGCCTGGGGCTTTCGCCGTGCCACGCCATCTCGCGTGGACCGCTGGTTCCGGCGCATGCAGCTGGTATCGGCCGGCGCCTACAGCCTGGGCCACGGTGGCAATGACGCGCAAAAAACCATTGGCATCATCTGGATGCTGCTGATTGCCACCGGGTATACCTCCGCCAGCGATGCATCCCCGCCGACCTGGACTATCGTGAGTTGTTACGTGGCAATTGCTGTGGGCACCATGTTCGGCGGCTGGCGCATTGTCAAGACCATGGGGCAAAAAATCACCAAGCTCAAGCCCGTGGGTGGCTTCTGCGCCGAAACCGGCGGGGCATTGACACTGTTCCTGGCGACTGGACTGGGCATTCCGGTGTCCACCACCCACACCATTACCGGCGCCATCGTCGGGGTCGGATCCACCCAGCGCGCTTCGGCGGTCCGTTGGGGCGTGGCCGGCAACATTGTCTGGGCCTGGATCTTCACGATTCCGGCCTCGGCTTTCGTCGCGGCGATTGCCTACTGGGTCAGCCTGCAGATTTTTTGAGAGCGCAGGCTCCTAGTCTTCCATGCGAGGCGGGTTCGGATGCAGACGTGCCATGGAAATGCTGTCGACATAGCGGCCGTTTTTTAATGCGTAAGCCTTGTGCCGGCCCTCTTCCAAAAAGCCCAAGCTGCGATACAGCGCGATGGCGCGCTCGTTGTCTACATGGACCCACAGCTCGACGCGCAGCACGCCCGCCCACTGATCGGCCCAATCAAGCAGGCGGTTCATGAGTTGGCGCCCTGCGCCACGGCCCTGCCATTCGGGAGCGATGGCAATGCCGAGGCCGCGCACGTGGCTGCGGCGAAGGCTGGGCTGCTGGGTATGCAACCCGGCCATTCCGACGACTTCACCCCCCGAGATCGCCACCAGTCTGCAACTGTGAGGATCGACTCTCTGCAGGAATTCGATGCGTGAGACGACGGGCATGTCAGGCATCTGCAGGGTGCCTTCGAAGGTTCCGTCGCGGCCGAGGAGGGCGGAGATGGCCGGTGCATCATCCGGTTCGGCAGCCCGGATCAGGAAATCCCTGGAATCAGCTCTGTCCATGCCGGGCCCCTATTGGGAAATCTTCCGGGCTTCCTCGACCTGGTACTCGAAATAGCGCTGGAAGCTGAAGACGATGCTGGACATCAGGGCAATCGTGCCGAACAGCAGTGCAAACACAATCGCGCCCATGGTCAGCCAGTTGGTCCGGCCGGGCGCGCCATCAGGCGCGGCACCAGGGTTATGCGTGGCATTCCATTTCTCGGGCGCCATCAGACCGTAATAAATCGCAGTCAGCGCCGTGCCGGCCAGCGTAAAACCCAGTAAGGGGATCAGCACCCAGGCGAGCTGGTCGTCCTGGCCGTACATGCGCACGCGTTCCACGCCCCACCAGCCCAGCGCGGCAGCCATGGGGTGCAGCCAGGCCAGCATGTCGCCAACGCCGTACAGGTAGAGGCGGTGAAGACCCAGTTGGCCGCCAGCCAGAGCCAGCCAGGCCCCGAGGGTCTTGTTCTTGGTTTTCATGAATTCCGTGAGATGGGAGTAGGGGGCGGCGCTTCAGGAGCCCGCAGGCGGCTGGGTGTCGCCAGCGCCCAGCGTTTTTTGCATGATCACGATATCACGCCAGGCACCGAACTTCCATCCGCAAGACTCAACGATGCCGACCTGCGTGAAACCCAGCGCGCGGTGCAACCCGACCGAACCTGCGTTGGCCGAGTCGCCGATGACGGCCATGATTTTGCGGATGCCTGCGTTTTCGCAGCGCGCCAGCAGCTCCGACAGCAGGGCGCGGCCCAGACCCTTGCCGCCGACAGCGGGCGCCAAGTAAATCGAGTCCTCTACCGAGTAGCGGTAGGCGGGGCGCGGCTTGAACCAGTTGCCGTAGGCAAAACCCACTACGGTGCCGGCTTCTTCAGCGACCAGATAGGGCAGGCCTTTGGACAACACGTCGGCGCGGCGCACGCCCATGTCGGCCACGCTGGGCGGGTCGGTTTCGAAGGTGCCGGTGCCGTGCAGCACGTGGTGGGCGTAGATGGCGGTGATGGCGGGGAGGTCTTCCTCGCGGCTGGGGCGGATCAGGGGCATGGCAGGTTCAAAAGGAAGGGCCGGGGGCCGGGTTGACGATGAATGGCGGAGAGCGGGTTATAATCTGCGGCTTTGCAGCATTTCGCTGGCCGGGTGCCATGTCGTGTGTCTCAATCGCTGCAGGAACATTTTGGGGTGATATTTTTCGCCCCGCCACCCGAAGGATAAATCATGGTCGTCATTCGACTCTCGCGCGGCGGTTCTAAACACCGTCCTTTTTTCAATATCGTTGTGGCTGACAAACGCGTCCGCCGCGACGGCCGTTTCATCGAGCGCATCGGTTTTTACAACCCGATCGCCAAGGGTGGCGAAGAAGGCCTGCGCATCCAGCAGGACCGCCTGACCCATTGGCTGGGCGTGGGCGCACAAGCGTCCCCCACCGTGGAACGCCTGGTCAAGCAGGGCGCTGCCGCAGCCCCCAAAGCCGCCTGATTGGAATGACAATTTCCCGCCGGGCCGCCCCAAGGGAAATTCGCCCCCTCGGGGGGCAGCGCCTTACACTGAGTGAAAAGCGTGGGGGCTAGCCTTCCGGGCTTAGAGTCGTCGGGTCTTCCCGAGGACGCCATCGAGGTCGGGCGCATTCTTGACGCCTGGGGCGTCAAGGGCTGGGTCAAAATCCTGCCGCACAGCGCCTCCTCCGAGGCGCTTTTTTCTTCCGGCCGCTGGTTTCTGCAGCCGCCCGAGGCCAAACACCGGCCGGGTTTCAATGCATTTTCCGGCACCGTGGTTTTACCGGTGAGCGAGTCCAAGGTGCATTCCGGCTCTGTCGTCGCCAAGTTCGAGGGCATTGATGACCGCACGCCGGCCGAGGCCCTGCGTGGCGCGCGGATATTTATGCCGCGCAGCAGCTTCCCCAAGGCTGGCAAGGACGAGTACTACTGGGTCGATCTGCTGGGCCTGAATGTCGTCAATCGGGAAGGGGTGGCCCTGGGCTGCGTACGCGACCTGATGGCGACCGGACCGAATTCGGTGCTGTGTGTCGAGTACATCGACGGCGAGCAGACCCTGGAGCGCATGATTCCTTTTGTCGCCGCCTATGTCGATGGCGTGGACATTCCTGCCGGAACCATCACGGTCGACTGGCAGCCGGACTATTAGGCCTTCGGGCCTTCTACCGTGACCGGCGCAAAATACAAGCCATGCGCTTTGACGTCATCACCCTGTTTCCCGAGCTTTTTGAGCCGTTTCTGAAAAGCGGCGTGACGCGCCGTGCCTACGAATCCGGCCTGGTCGAGGTCAAACTCTGGAACCCACGGGCGTTTGCCGACGGCAACTACCGGCGTGTCGATGACCGATCCTTTGGCGGTGGCCCCGGCATGGTCATGCTGGCTGAGCCGCTGGCGCGTTGCCTTGAAGCCGTTCGGGCTGAGCGTGCCGAGCCGGAAGTCTCCCGCGCACCGGTGGTGCTTTTTTCCCCGATAGGCAATGCACTGGACCACAGCGGCGTGGCCGCGTGGTCGGCCAGCGCTGGCGCCGTATTGATTTGTGGCCGCTACGAGGGCCTGGATCAGCGTTTTATCGACAGGTATGTGGACCAGCAGATCAGCTTGGGCGACTTCGTGTTGTCCGGCGGGGAGATCGCCGCCATTGCCCTGCTGGATGCTGTAGCGCGTCTGCAACCGGGTGTGCTCAATGATGAGGGTAGCCACCAGCTGGACAGTTTCAACCCGGCGCTCGACGGCTTGCTGGACTGCCCGCATTACACGCGGCCGGAAGTCTGGCGCGAGCAGGGCGTGCCGGACACACTGTTGTCCGGAAACCACGCCCACATCGAAAGCTGGCGGCGCGAACAGCGGCTGGCCCTGACTCGGCAACACCGGCCGGAACTGCTGGAGGCCGCGCGCGAGGCGGGCAGTTTGACGGACGCAGACGAGGCATTTCTGCGCGGTCTGACGGCGAAATCCTCCCACCAGCCATAAATTGCTATAATCGTGGGCTTTTCGGTCCTCTGGCGGCCACTGCAACCATGTTGATACCTCCTTGAGAGAGCGTCCCTGGATTTGCGGTCTTTAGTGCAGCGCGTGTATGAACGAAAAAGTTAGATGGAATTAATCATGAATCTGATCCAGACCCTTGAGCAGGAAGAAATTGCCCGCTTAAACAAGACCATTCCCGTGTACGCCCCCGGCGACACCGTGATCGTCAGCGTCAATGTGGTTGAAGGTACACGCAAGCGTGTGCAGGCGTTTGAAGGTGTTGTGATTGCCAAGCGCAACCGCGGCCTGAACTCCAGCTTCATCGTGCGCAAGATCTCCAATGGCGAAGGCGTCGAGCGGACCTTCCAGGTCTACAGCCCCTTGATCGCCAAGATCGAAGTCAAGCGCCGCGGTGATGTACGCCGCGCCAAGCTGTACTACCTGCGTGATCGCAGCGGCAAGTCGGCACGTATCAAGGAAAAACTGGGCGCCAAAGCTGCATAAATGCGGCTTGGACCCTGAAAAAGCCGCTCTCTGGAGCGGCTTTTTTTTTGCCTGTTACGCTGCACTTGCCATGAGCTTCACCAAACCCCTGCCGAAGTTTGATCCGCGGACTATCCCCGTCATCGGGGTGGACACGCATCTGGCGGGCGTACCCGCCGGGAACCTCACGCCCCTGGCCCTGCGCCAGCGCTTCCTGCATCCACCGGTCTGGACTCCGGAGCACAGTGTCGAGAAGAAGTTTTCCAACCGGGAGCCGGCGCTGGCAGCGGTGCTGATCCCGCTCGTCATGCGGGACGAACTCACGCTGCTGCTGACAGAACGCGCCGGCAACATGTCGACCCACTCTGGTCAGGTCGCATTCCCGGGTGGAAAAACCGACGATGCTGACCATGACGCGGTAGACACGGCGCTGCGCGAGGCGCAAGAGGAGATCGGGCTGGCCCGCGAACACGTCGAGGTACTGGGCATTCTTCCTGACTATGTCACTGGTACCGCCTTCGTCATCACGCCAGTAGTGGCACTGGTACGGTCGGGTTTCGCGCTGCAGCCCAACCCCTTCGAAGTCGCCGATATTTTTGAGGTGCCGCTGCAGCACCTGATGAACCCCGCAAACCACCAGCGTCATGAGTTCGAGTTCGACGGTGACATTCGCCAGTGGCTGTCCATGCCCTATACCGGGCCGGTGGACAACAGCGATGGCAAGGAGCGCTATATCTGGGGCGCAACCGCCGCCATGTTGCGCAATCTGTACAGATTCTTAAGTGCCTGACGATTGGGATGTGAGCCGAGCCGTCTCTTTTCAAGCAGGGGCCGCGGATCTGGCTTTGCCAGTCCGCAGGCGCAGCGGCCCCCTCCGGGGACAGAGAGCGACACGCAGTGCGCGAACGTGGGGGCAGTATGATTCACCATGAGTTTTTTTGCCGTTTTGTTCGCACTCATCATTGAACAGGCTAGGCCGCTGGCCCGCGGAAATGCGATCCACGCGAGTTTGCGCCGCTGGGCGCGCTGGGCCAGCCGCAGCCTGGACGCTGGCAAACCGGTCCATGGCTGGGTGGCCTGGGGCATGGCTGTGTTGGCTCCGGCGTTGGTGACGCTGGCGATGCACTGGCTGCTCTGGAGTATCAACGTGGCACTGGCGTTTTTATGGAGCGTTGCCGTCCTCTACGTCACGCTCGGCTTTCGCCAGTTCAGCCACTACTTCACCGACATTCGCGACGCGCTCGACGATGGCGACGAGATCACGGCGCGCGAACTGCTCGCGCAGTGGCGGCAAGTCGACGCCAGCGAGCTGCCGCGCAGCGAAATCGTGCGCCATGTGATCGAGTATTCGGTGCTGGCGGCGCACCGCCATGTGTTCGGCGTGTTGGCTTGGTTTTCTGTGCTGGCCGCGCTGGGGCTGGGCCCTGCCGGTGCCGTGTTGTACCGCCTGAGCGAGTTCGTCGCGCGCTACTGGGCGCACAAAAGCCGCTTGACGGGTGAGGGTGCCAGTCCGGCCTTGCAGCAGGCGGCGACGCGCGCCTGGCATGTGATCGATTACGTCCCGGCGCGCCTGACATCGCTGGGTTTTGCGGTGGTCGGCAGCTTTGAAGATGCCATTGACGGCTGGCGCAATTACGCGCAGCGGCAGCCCGTCGGCACGGAAAGCCTCAACGATGGGGTGATCCTCGCTGCCACTTCCGGGGCCGTCAATGTGCGCCTGGGCGGGGAGGCGCTGAAGGCCCTGTTTGCACCGGGTGCATCCCAGGGGTTTCAGGCCGGTGCCCCGGACCCGTCCGCGCCAGAGGTGACGGAGAGCACACCGGGGCGAGAGCCCGAGGTGGCCCACCTGCGCAGCATTGTGGGCCTGGTCTGGCGCTCGGTGGTGCTCTGGATGGTGCTGCTTGCCCTGCTCACCCTGGCCCGCTTGCTGGGCTGAGAAGAGCCGCCTGGGCGTGGCGTCTGGCATATCTTTCTGAAGTCGGGCCCTCAGGAGACTGGTGCCCTACACGGCGGGCGAGCAACCCGTGAGAGAAGGCCTGGTCAAGCGCAATCAGCGTTGGCACACCGGCGCAGTGTGCGGCGCTGGCGCAGGCCTGTGGCGCCTTGGTGCGCGGCTGAATCAGTAACGCGCTGGCTGCGACAACTCGGCGAACAGCTCGCTATACAAACGATAGCGGCTGGCGCTTATCCCATCGGGGCTGGTGCCTGTTTTTGCTTGAGAAATCACGCCACAGCCGGGCTCGTGGAGGTGGGTGCAGTTGTAGAACTTGCAGTCCTGCGCATGCACCTTGAGATCCGGCATGTGGTTGGCCAGGTGCATGGGGTCGATGTGGTGCAGGCCGAATTCCTGGAACCCTGGCGAATCGATCAGCGCGCTGCTGCGTTCTGCATCGATCCAGTACAGCGTGGTACTGGTCGTGGTGTGTTTGCCTGAGTTGAGTGCCTGCGATATTTCTGCCGTCAGCACCTGCGCATTCGGCACCAGCAGGTTGGTCAGGCTGCTTTTGCCGGCACCTGAAGGGCCCAACACCAGGGTTTTTTTGCCACGCAGCAGCGCCAGCAGTTGTTGGTACTGTGCGTCGTTGGCCACCGGCGTATCGGTCTTGGGGTTGATCGCCAGTGGCAACACCTGGTAGCCCATGGCCCGATAGGGCTCCAGCTTGGTCCACGCGCGTCCGAAAGGCTCCGCCAGATCGCTTTTGTTCAAGGCGATGATGGGCGTGATGCGTTCGGCTTCAGCGGCAATCAGCGCACGGGTGAGCTGGCTCTCGGAAAACTCCGGCTCGGCCGCGATCAGGATCAACACTTGGTCGAGGTTGGCCGCGAAGGACTTGGTGCGCATTTCGTCCTGCCGGTAAAACAGGTTGCTGCGTGGCTCGACTTTTTCCACTGTGCCTTCGTCTTGCGAGGGCAGCCACTGCACGCGGTCGCCCACCACGGCCTGGCTTTTCTTGCCACGCGGATGGCAGATCAGGCGCTGTCCGTCCGGTGTTTCCACCAGGCAGTGCCGACCGAATCCAGCAACCACCAGGCCGGGCAGGGTGCCGGCGGAAGAAACAGTGGTCAAGCCAGCAAGGCGTCGACCTTCGACGCGCAGAAAAAGTCGCTGACAGAAATGCCCTGCACGTCATGCGTGTTGAAACGCACCGTGCATTTGCTGTAGCTCAACGCCAGGTCGGGATGGTGGTCTTCGGCGTTGGCGATAAATGCCACCGCATTCACGAAGGCGACTGTCTCGTAGTAGTTCTTGAAGCTGTAGGTTTTTTCCAGCGAACCGTCGATCAAGCGCCAGCCCAGCGCCTGTTCGCCGTTGAGCTGGCTCAGCTGGGTCACGATTTCGGTGGCACTCAAGGCGCGACGGTTCTGGTGGACGGGGTTCATGCCGAGGCTCCGGTGTTGCCGCCCAGGCGCGCCAGCCGCTCCGAGGCAGGCGGGTGCGAGTAGTAAAACTTGACGAACAACGGGTCGGGCGTCAGTGTGCTGGCGTTGTCCTGGTAGAGCTTGAGCAGCGCGCTCTGCAAATCCTTGCCGTCGGTCTGCGCGATGGCATACGCGTCGGCCTCGAACTCGTGTTTGCGTGAAAACAGGGCAAAGATCGGCGAGATGAAGAAGCTGAACACTGGCACCGCCAGCAGGAACAGCAGAAGCGCCAATGCATCGTTGCTGCCGTTCATGTTGGGCCGCACGCCCAGTCCGGTGTAGAACCAGACCTGCGTGGACAACCAGCCCAGCAGCGCAAAGCCGGCCAGGCTCATGGCAAACATCGACACGATGCGCTTGATGATGTGTTTGTGCTTGAAATGGCCGAGTTCATGGGCCAGCACCGCATCGACCTCGCCGGGGTTGAGCTGCTTGAGCAGGGTGTCGTAAAACACCACGCGTTTGGACGCGCCGAAGCCGGTGAAATAGGCATTGGCATGGGCCGAGCGTTTGCTGCCGTCCATCACGAAGAGGCCCTTGGCTGCAAAGCCGCAGCGCTGCATCAGCGCGGTCACGCGCGCCTTAAGGGTTTCATCTTCCAGCGGCTGGAACTTGTTGAACATCGGCGCAATGACCGTCGGGTAAAGCACCAGGATCAGCAGGTTAAACACCATCCAGGCCCCCCAGGCCCACAGCCACCACCAACTGCCGGTGCTACCCATCAGCCAGAGAATCAACGCCACGATGGGCAGCCCGATCAGCACGCCGACCAGCGTGGACTTGACGAGGTCGCCCAGCCACAGCTTGAATGTCATCTTGTTGAAACCGAAACGTTCCTCGATACGGAAGGTGCTGTACAGCGTGAAGGGCAGGTCCAGCAGGCCACTGACCAGGCCGAAGATGGCAAGCAGCGCCAGTTGCGGCACCATACTGCCGTAAGCGGTTAGGCCCGAGCCGGCGAGTGCCTGGTTCAGCGCATCGATGCCGCCGAGCAGCGTCCAGCCCAGCAACACGGCAGCACCCCAGGCCAGCTCCAGCAGGCCGAAACGGGCTTTGGTGATGGTGTAGTCGGCCGCCTTTTGATGGGAGGCGAGTGTGATGCTGACGGCAAATGCTGCCGGTACGGCATCGCGGTGACGCGCCACATGGCGGATTTGCCGCGATGCGAGGTAGAACCTGGTCAGCAGTCCCAGCACGAGGGTGGCCGAAAATACCAGAGTCAAAAGCAGAGAGGGATCGGTCATGAATGGAAGTTTAGGCGATCAGCGAGAATCGCTAGATGGCTGATACAGAACCCCTGCTGAAAAAATCCGACCAGAACCTGGTCTGGCTCGACTGTGAAATGACCGGGCTCGACCCTGAGAAGGAGCGCATCCTTGAGGTTGCCGTGGTGGTCACCGGGCCGCAGTTAACGCCGCGCATTGAGGGACCGGTCCTCGTGATCCATCAATCCGACGAGCTGCTCGACCAGATGGACGCCTGGAACAAGGGCACTCACGGCCGCAGTGGCTTGATTGACAAGGTCAAGGCCAGTTCGGTGACCGAGGCGGACGCTGAAAAGGAGTTGCTGGCCTTTCTGGCGAAGTATTTGCCCAAGGGCACCTCGCCACTGTGCGGCAACACGATTGGCCAGGATCGGCGCTTCCTAGTCAAATACATGCCCAAACTCGAAGCTTTTTTCCACTATCGCAACATCGATGTCAGCACCTTCAAGGAACTCGCCAAACGCTGGCGGCCCGAGGTATACAGCGCATTCAAGAAGCGGCAAAGCCACACCGCGCTGGCGGATGTGCACGAATCGATTGACGAGCTGGAATATTATCGGGCCCACTTTTTAAAGTGAATTTGGCCGCTAGCCCTTGTCACACAAAGGTAAGAAGCTATCAAAAGCAGAGCAAATGTCGCTGTCCCAGGCGGACTGCGGGTTATTCTGACACGCTGGACTGGTAGAAACCCGCAAACCATGGCATAATCGTGGGCTTGATGGATGCACGTGGGTGCACCGCCTTTGTACATCTACCTCACACTTTTGAGGCTCTACCAACAGAGCCATCGCTTCAGGCACCGGTTTTTCCGGAAGTCGCCCGAACCGAAATATTCGTTTGATGGTTGATGTTTTATTAACCATGAACGAAGCCTTCCGCTACGCGGCAGGTTCTAGTTTCCTGTTCGCCCGCCCACACCACAAGGTGGCAGCGCAGACAGGTGTTTAGTGAGAAAAACATGACTGACTCTTTTGAGGCTCGCGGCGATTCTTTGGCCGAAGCAAATACCGACTCCATCGTTTCCGATATGGAAATCAATGTGCTGCCTGACTTTTCCGATGCGCCCGCCGCAGCGGAAACATCGCTGGACGCCATCGCGCCCGAGCCCAACGGCTTCGTGAAGCTGGGCCTGGCCAAGGAACTGCTGCAGGCTGTGGCTGACATGGGGTTCACCCAGCCGACCGCCGTGCAAATGGCCACTATCCCGAAAGCCATGCAGGCACTGGATGCTGACGTCAAAGCCGACCCGAAAGCCAAATTCACCGATCTGCTGGTTTCCAGCCAGACCGGTAGCGGCAAGACCGCCGCTTTCCTGCTGCCCGTGCTGCACACCCTGCTGAAACAGCAGGAAGAAGCCGAGCGCCACGAACGCGCCGAATTTGAACGCTTGAGCGCCGAAGCCGTCGCCCGCGGCGAGCCGCCGCTGAAAAAACCCAAGCGCAAGGACCCGACCAATGCGCGCAACTTCAAGGCTGCCACACCCGGCGCCCTGATCCTGTGCCCGACCCGCGAACTGGCCCAGCAAGTCTGCGCTGACGCGATCGATCTGGTTCGCCATTGCCGCGGCCTGCGCATCGCCAACGTGGTGGGCGGCATTCCTTACCAGCTGCAGATTGCCAAGCTGCAAAACGCCGACCTCGTGGTGGCCACGCCCGGCCGCCTGCTGGACCTGCAGCGCAGCATGCAGATCAAGCTCGATCAGGTGCAGTTCCTGGTGGTGGACGAAGCCGACCGCATGCTGGACCTCGGCTTTGCCGACGACCTGACAGAAGTCAACCAGCTCACCATCGAGCGCAAGCAGACCATGATGTTCAGCGCCACCTTTGCGCCGCGCATCATGCAACTGGCCACGCGCGTCATGCGCCAGCCGCAGCGTGTCGAGATCGACTCGCCGCATGAAAAACACGCATCGATCACCCAGTCCCTGCTGTGGGCCGACAACATGAGCCACAAGCGCAAGCTGCTGGACCATTCGCTGCGCGACGAAACCATGAACCAGTCCATCGTGTTCGCCTGCACCCAGGTCGAATGTGACGGCCTGGCCAACGACCTGGTGCAGGAAGGCTTTTCGGCCGTGGCACTGCATGGCGCGCTGGGCCAGGGCCTGCGCAACCGCCGCCTGATGGCTTTCCGCGATGGCCGCGTGCAGATCCTGGTGGCGACCGACGTCGCTGCTCGTGGACTGGATGTTCCGACCATTACCCACGTGATCAACTACGGCCTGCCGATGAAAGCCGAAGACTATGTGCACCGCATCGGCCGTACTGGCCGTGCCGGCCGCGAAGGCAAGGCAATCACAATTGCCGAGTTCCGCGATCGCCGCAAGATCCAGGACATCGAGCACTACACACAACAAAACCTCAAGCCCAGCGTGATTGCCGGCCTCGAGCCGCAGCAGCGTTTTGCCCCGACCTCGGAGCGTCCGCGCGGCAATTTCGGCGGTGACCGCGGTCCCCGCAGCTTTGGCGGCGGCGGTGGTGGCCGTTTTGGCAACGACCGTGCTCCTTCGGGCGGTTTCGGGGGCGGTGCTGGCGGCGCTGGCGGCGGTTACGCCGGCAAGAAGCCTGCTTTTGGCGACCGTGGCGGTGATCGCGGTGGTTTTGGCGGCAACCGTGACGATCGTGGCGGCGCGTCCTTCCAGGGCCGTCCCGCACCCCAGGGCAACAACTACGCAGACCGTTCCGGTTTCAACGACCGCGGCCCCCGTCGTGATGACCGTGGCTTCGGTGGCGGCAACGGCAACAGCGGTGGGTTCGCCCAGCGCGACGACCGAGGCGGTGATCGCGGCGGTTTTGGTGGCGGTCGTTCGGAAGGGTTTTCATCCGCCCCGCGCGGCGACTTTGCCGACCGCAAGCCGGCTTTTGCCAAACCTGCCGGCAAAGTCTTTGTGCCACGTGATGCCCACAAGCGTCCGGCCCGTCCTGCACGTTAATTCTTGCAGCACACAAAAAAGCCCGCAGCTTGCGGGCTTTTTTCATGGGAACTACGGTCTCACTCCATGCCGTTGCGGCTGGCCAGTTCAACAAACAGTCCCGAGTGGTCCAGGTCGCTCAGCCCGTGGCTGATGCCCTCGGCATACAGCTGCTCGAACAGCGTCGTCACGGGCGCGTCAAAACCGATTTCTTCGGCGGTAGCCAGCGCATTACGCATGTCCTTGAGCTGTATCGCCATGCGGGCGCGCGGTGCGAAGTCGCGCGCCACCATGCGCTCGCCGTGCACCTGCAGGATGCGGCTGTCGGCAAAGCCCCCGGTGATCGCTTCCCTGACCTTGGCCATGTCGGCGCCGCCCCGGGTGGCAAACAGTAGGGCTTCGGCCACCGCGCCTATGGTGATGCCGACAATCATCTGGTTGGCGAGTTTGGTGAGTTGGCCCGCCCCGTGGGAGCCCACGTGGGTGGCGCGGCCGAAGACCTCAAAAACGGGCATGGCGCGCGCGAATTCCGACTCCCTGCCTCCGGCCATGATGACCAGCGTGCCGTGCTCAGCGCCGCCGGTGCCACCCGAGACCGGCGCGTCGATGTGGGCAATGCCCATAGCGCCCAGCCGCGCGGCGTGGTCGCGCGCCTCGCGTGGCTTGATCGACGCCATGTCGATGAACAGTGCGCCCGGCTTCATCGCGGCGGCCACATCCTGCTCAAACAGCAGTTCTTCCACCACCGCACCGTTTTCCAGCATGCCGACGACGATGTCCGCATCTCTCACCGCTGCTGCGGCCTGGTTGTGAACCACTGCACCGTGCGCGCTGAGTGAAGCGGCCTTGGCCAGTGTGCGGTTCCATACCTGCAGGGTGTGGCCGGCTTCGCAAAGGCGTCTGACCATGAGAAGGCCCATGCTGCCGGTGCCGAGGAAGGCGATGCGTGGGGACGATGTGATTGTGTCGGGGATGCTCATGGATGTCCGGAAAAGGGGTGGTACCACCATCATGCGGCACCCCGTGGCAAGAAGGCTGTCAGGCAGCTTTCTTCAGGGCGGTAGCGAACATTCCCTCCATCTCGCGGCGCACCTTGTAGGCTGGGGTGGACATATCCATGGCCACGTCGGCCCAGCTCAGGCTCTGGCCCTTTTTCACTGCACGTATCACCTTGACGTTGTGCGCCAGGCCCAGCGGCAGACCGCCCATCTTCATCGAGGTGTCGGCCGGCAGCAGCTTGCCCCAGACGGTATAGCCGCCTTCGCCGTCCAGCATGTCGCCGGGCTTGAGCTCACGCTTGGCGGTGGCCACCACGTCGGCGTTCCAGCAGCTTGCAACACCCGTCGGCTCGCCGCGCAAGGCCACGCTGGCCACCGAGACGCCGACTTCCAGGCCAATCAGGTGCCAGCGTTTGTAAAGCGTGAAGTAACGCCCGCTCGGGTCGGTGTGTGCGTTGTATTCCTCAAAGCAGTTCTTGATGTAGTCGGTCTCGGCCTCTACCGTGACCCAGACGCCCATGCGGATGTCGTAGGGAATTTTTCGTCCATTTGCTTCCAGTGAAGAGATGACTTCGACCATCCCTTTGCGCTCAAGTACGCCGCCCTCACTGATGGGGCGTGTGACATAAGGAATGTCTTCCACGCTGGCTGGCGGATACAGCAGGCCGTTGCTAGGCACGGTCAAGCCGGTGGCGTTGGCGACCGCCGTGCTTTCGATCGAGGGCTTGGAACCATCGAGAAAACTGTTGAACATCTTGGGGTTGAGGCCGCCGCGTTCGGCCTGTTCCGGTGTCAGGCCGTAGTTGCCCCAGACGGTTTCCGGCGTCGATTCGGAAAAATGCGGCAGCCACTTGTGGCCACGGCCCGCCGCCACCACCGGGAAGCCGCAGGTGCGCGCCCAATCCACCAGGTCGCAGATCAATGCGGGCTGGTCGCCGAAGGCCAGTGAATAGACCACACCTGCTTCGGACGCCTTGCGCGCCAGCAGGGGGCCGCAAAAGGCGTCGGCCTCGACTGTGACGTTGACCACATGTTTGCCGTGTGCAAACGCCTGCAGGCAGTGCTCGACAGCGGCCACGGGGTTGCCGGTGCATTCGACAATGATGTCGATCTGCGGATGGGTCACCACCGCATTCCAGTCCTCAGTGATCCAGGTTGCTCCTGTTTTGATAGCTGCTTGCGCAGATTCCGCCTGGGTCAGGGCCGGATTCCATCCAACACGGGCGAGGTTGGTGCGGGCCGCAGCCGGCGACAAATCGGCAATCGCCACCAGGTGCACGCCCGGCGTGCGTGGAATCTGCGCCAGATACATGGAGCCAAATTTGCCTGCGCCTATGAGGCCGATGCGGATCGGTTGGTTGTCGGCGGCGCGTTGCTGAAGTTTGTTGTGGAGATTCATGGTGTCAGGCCGCCTTGCGCTCCGGCACGATTTCTTCCATCGAGGTTTGTAGCGCGGTGGCTGGCACGCCGTCTTTCCATCGCAGGTCCACCGGGTAGTCCTTCAGCAGGCAATCGTCGGGCAGGCATTCAATCGGCGTGAAGTCGCGGTGCGCGATGTACTCGGGTCGCTTGTGGCGGCGGATGTGGTTGCTGACCGCGCACAGGCTCAGGTAGACGCTGACGCGGTTGAAGGGCGACAGGTTGCTGCCCGAGGCATGCACCAGGCAAGAATGGAACAGGATCATGGAGCCGGCCGGTCCCTTGGGACTGACGATGCCACCCTGCTTGCCGCCGGCACGCTGTACCAGCTGGTGGATCAGGTCGTTGTCCACCGTCCACAGCGGGTAGCTGGTGGTGGTCAGGTCGTGCTTCGCCTCGACCACGCCTTTTTTGTGGCTGCCGGGAATGAACATCAGCGGGCCGTTGTGTTCGGTCACGTCATCCAGAAAAATCGCGACGTTCATGGCGCGTTCGGTCGGCATCATGTCGTCGTTGAGCCAGGTGCCGTAATCCTGGTGCCACTGCCACACGTCGCCTTCAAAAGCCATCTTGCCGTTGATCTTGAATTGGTGCATGTAGAGTTTTTCGCCGAGCAGCTCTTCCACCGGCTCGATCATGCGTGGGTGGCGCCCCAGTTTGGCAAAAGGCTCGCTATACATGTGCGCGGCAAAGTTGGTGCGCACTGCGTCCTTGCCTTTTTCGCGCACGTTGTAGTCCTCGCGCCGGCTGTACAACTCTGGCACCGCGTCATTGAGTACCTGCGTTTCTTCGGGTGTGAAGAGACCGGGGAAAAACAGGTAGCCGTCGCGATCGAATTGCGCGAGTTGCTCTGGGGTCAGTTTCATTTTTTTGTCTCCTGGGGTCGAGTGGATCGCTGGCGTCAGGCGGTCTGGGTCTGGCCGGGAGACGCAGGCTGAAGCGCTGTGTTCAGCAGGCTGGCCAAGTTGCGGCTGGCGTCTTCGCCGTGCTCGCGGATCAGGGTTTCTGCAGTGGGCGCATCACCTGCAGCAATGGCACGGGCGATGGCCTCGTGCTCGTCCCAGATCGATTCGCGCATGGTGGACACCTGAAGCACTGCGCCCATGGCGCGGCGGATGTGGTGCCAATGCAGTTGCGCGCTCTGGGCGATCAGGGGGTTGCCTGAAGCGGCGTAAATCGCGCTGTGGAAATGCGCATCCGCGGCCATCATGGCCTTGACGTCGGTTCCGCGTGTTGCAGCGCGCCCGCGGGCAATCAGGTCCGGATCGATCCGGACACGGGCTTGCGCCGCAAGGCGGGCCGCCAGCGCATCGAGCGCACTGCGCACCTGGTAAATTTGCATCAGCCAGCCCACATCCAGCGGCGCGACCAAGACCCCGCGACCCGGCGCGTCCAGCACGAAGCCGTCCTTCTTGAGCAGCCGCAAGGCCTGCAGCACCGGCTGGCGCGACACCGCGAGCTGTTCGGCGATGTCTTCCTGCATGATGCGCGCCCCCGGCGCCAGCGAACCTTCGCTGATGGCATCGAGCAGGCTGCGATAGACCTGATCGACCAGGTCCGGCGTGGATTCGATTTTGAGAAGCTGGACCTGCATTTTTGTACTCTGTATACAGAATACTTTGGTGGATGCCCAACCTTCAGCGGGTTTACCCGAGACTTGTATGGCTTGTGCGTGACTGTGCCAACATCTGCGTATTGACTTCACAGGAGATTTCATGAGCCGACCCGATGCCGCCTGGCTGGACCGCATGTACAACAACCGTGCGCTGGTGCCCGACCACGCAGACTATTTCAGCCGCTGGGCAGAACGTTCCGATGTGGCCCGGCGCTCGCAGTCCTGTACCCTGGATATCGCTTACGGGGCCAGCGCAGGAGAGACCTTGGATGTGTTTCCCGCAGCCCCGATGCCGCCCGGTGGCGCACCAGTTGTGGTATTCGTTCACGGGGGTTACTGGCGCTCGCTGGACAAGTCAGATCATTCCTTCCTCGCACCCGCCTTCACCGCTGCGGGTGCTTGCGTGGTGATGCCCAACTACGACTTGTGCCCGGCCGTGACGGTCCCTGACATCGCCCTGCAAATGGTCAGGGCGCTGGCCTGGACCTGGCGCAACATTGCCCGATTCGGCGGCAACCCCGACCGCATCACCGTGGCCGGACATTCGGCAGGCGGCCATTTGGCGGCGATGTTGCTGGCCTGCGAATGGAAGAAGCACGCCATCGATCTGCCGGCGGACCTGGTCAAAAACGCGCTGTCAGTCTCTGGCCTGTACGAGCTTGAGTCGGTGATGCACACGCCTTTCCTGAAAGACGCGCTGCGCCTGACGCCGAAACAGGTTGCGCAGGCCAGTCCGGCCTGGTTTCCGCCACCAAAGCGGGGTTTGCTTTACAGCGTGGCCGGGGCCGACGAGAGTGAGGAGTTTTTGCGTCACAACGCGCTGATTGAGCGCGCCTGGGGCGCCAGAGTGGTACCGGTGCGCGAAGCCCTGCTGGGGCTCAACCATTTCAGTATCGTGGAGGCCCTGATGCAACCCGGCCATCGGCTGCACCAGCTGGCGCTGCAACTGCTTGCACAGACCGCCTGACGGCAGCCCGCCTAGGGAAGGTCTGCATAACCCCCGCCGCAGCGAGAGTTGCTAGTCAAGAGTTCACAACATGAAACCGGCACAGTGTTCGAGCCGGTTTTCTGGCGATGCTGGCCCGAGTCTGCGTCCGCCTCGACC
>NZ_JACDDD010000047.1 GCF_013817205.1 Polaromonas sp. | reverse complement strand
CTCGCCTCGGTGCTCCTGCACCATACGGACCGCGCGTTCGCGTACTTCGGGGGAAAACTTGTTTGATTTCTTCATGGCTCCATCTTCTCAAAGGTTGGAGCCTCCTCAATTCCCGGGGCGATTCAGGATGGTGCACCCCAGCCATATAAGGAGAATCTGCAGTCTGCCGGACTTGTTCGGCAAATGACTGGAGACACCGCGCCGGCATGGGGTGTTGCGTATGAGGTCTCACCACTCGGCAAGACTTTTCTTCGAGTCATGAACACCGAGTAGAGGGAATTCATTGGTTGCGGCGCCTTCTGGTAGTTCTTGCAGGTAGCCTCATAAATGTTTATTGAAGAAGGCTGCAGACTTTCCATAGCAACACAAATCCAAACTAGTGGTCTACCGCCCCGATCCAAACACCTGCGCCCAGTACACCCCGGGCTTGGTCTGCGGGTTCACCGCAAAAGCCGCACCCATTGCTTCAAAATTCGGCGCCATGACGTTGGCGCAGTGGCCTGGGCTGTCCAGCCAGGCCTGAACGGCGTGGTCGGCGGTCAGCTGGCCGGCGGCGATGTTTTCGCCGATGTTGCGCCAGCGGTAGCCGGCACGGGTGGCACGCACATCGACGGTGCTGCCATCCCGCGCGGTATGGCTGAAGTAGTTGTGGCGTGCCATGTCGGCGGCGTGGCTGGCGGCAAGTCCGGTCAGCAGTGTGTGCGACATCAGCGGCGGCACCGCTGGAAAGGGCTGGTCGCCGCAGCGCCGAGGCTTGGCGCGTGCGGTGTTGACAAGTTCCAGGATGCGCGCTTCGATCTGTTGGCCTTCCGAGGCCTGCGGCGCCACGAAAGGCTCGGCCAGTACCACCCAGGTCAGGCTGCCCCGCTGGTGAAAGCCGGCTTCCAGAAAATGGGGCGGCATCACGGCTGGGCAGGATTTGCCCAGCACCCGGGGGGCTAACGCGTCTGCACCGCTGATGCCACCCACAATGAGCTGCGCCGCGCGGGCGGGGCGATAACCGGCGGCGTGGATGGCGTCATCGAGCTGAGCGCCGCCCGAAATCATGACTGCTGCGCGAGACAGGGCCGCGCTTTCCCGCAAGGCGGGTGAACTCGCCGGACCCGAGCCGCAGCCCTGGTCACGCACGGCATTGATCGCGCGCAGCAAGGTGGGGTTGTCTGGTGGGGGCGTCTGGGCCTGCAGGGGGAGGCCCGGCGCCAGCAGGCTGAATACCCCGAAGACCGTGGCCAGTTGCCGGGGCCGCAGGTGGGTGAATATGCCGTGCTTGAAGTTCATCTGGCCATGATAGCCATGCGGTCGTCGTGCCGCACCCGGAGGGTCAAAACCGCTGAACTTGCTATTGTTTTGATAGCTTATCGCCCTTGCCAGAAAAGGGCTAAAGGCCGTTATGGTGCTAAACAGCTGGCAAGCACGCCGGAAGTCAATCTGCCTCAGCCCAACGTCCCGATGAGGCGCAGACCGCGGCAGGCAAGGCCTTCCGGCAGAGCTGGCCATCGATCAGCCGCGCTGCCGTCGCCGGGTCGACGTCGAAACGGATGCCGAGTGAGTGTGCGACAAAGGTGTCATCGATGGGCAACTCCCAGCTCAGGAAGACCTGGCTGCAGTCCGTGCCGGGCAGGAAGTCGGCCGCGTCAAAACCGCTGCCGCTGCGTTTGATCACCGCGTGCGGCTGACCGGTGTCAAAGATCACCACCGTGCCACGTGTCAACGGCAGGCGCCGGTTCAGCGCCGGAAAGTGCAGGTCCAGCCCCTTGTCTTCACTCAGAAACAGGTTGCAAAAGGCAGCACCGCCATACTGCGCGCCGTCATGGTGGTACTTCGCGCCGCGGCAGGCCATTAGCGCGACGTCGGAGCCGGCCAGCACCTCCTGCAAACCCAGCCCGCGCGTCCAGTCAGCCACCGCCTGCACGCAGTGTTTGTGGTCCGGCCAGCGTACGCGTGCCCGTGCGAGGGGCAAAGGCTCAACGTCGCCGGCTTCGAGTTGCAACTGCTGCGCAATGTCACGCTCCCAGTCTGCAAGCAGCAGGGCGGGCGGCGCGGGCACAGGCACGACGCCGGATAGGATCACATTACTGACACTGCGGCTGCGCAGGGTGTCGCTGCTCCAGAAATGGCAGGCAAGTTCGTCCTGCATGTGCGGAGGTGGAGGCGGGGCACTCATGAGGCCAGTGTAGTCAAGCTGCAACGGCAGGCTGGCATGCTGGAGAGGGGTACCGGTTCAAAAGATATAGTCAGGTAATCCCGCATCTGTATGGCTTTGATCCTCGCAGCCTATGGTCCCAACGTGTTCTTTTCGTCGCGGGCAATCTGAAAAGGTCAACCAGATAGATGGATAGGGAAATTGAAGCCCGTGAACGCGACCCAGCCCGATTGGCCAACCGGGGCGATCTTTTCTGGGTTGAAGCCGATGAATCCAGAGGGTCGATTCCCGGGGTGCCGCATCCTCATGTCGTCATTCAGGATGATGTTCTGAACCATTCCCGCATCAGCACCGTGGTGGTCTGCGCGCTGAGTTCGAATCTGGGAAAAATCAGGGAACCAGGGAACGTGTTGCTGGAACCGGGGGAGGGCAATCTGGGCAAGCAAAGCGTGGTTGTCGTTTCGCAGGTTTCCTGCTTGTACAAGGTCCGGCTGGGGGAGCGCATTGGCGCGCTTTCAAGTCAGCGCGTTGAACAGATACTCGCCGGAATGCGGTTTCAGCAAGCGTCTTTTTTTTAGCGCCGGTGAAACCCGTGTGAGTTTTTTCAAAGCGTGCGGCCTGACGCCAGTATCAAGACGGCGTGCCTGAAAAGAAGCCGGCGTCACGCCTTTTTCCTCAAATATCTACATGACCACCAGCAACCGAGCCCGGCCCAGCTTGCCGCGCCTGATCCTCAAACGCGGCAGGGAAGAACGCCTGACCCAGGCCGCGGGCGGGCTCACCTTTGCCGTGATGGTCTCGCTGGTGCCGCTGCTGGCGGTGAGTTTTGCGCTGTTCGCGCGCGTGCCGGTGCTGCGTGCTGCGGGCGAGTCCATGCGCGAGCATTTGCTGCGCGGCCTGCTGCCGGCGGACATTGCGCGGACTGTGCTCACGCACCTAGCGCAGTTCACCGGCAATGCAGGCGGGCTCACCCAACTCGGTTTTGTGCTGCTGCTGGCGTCGGCCTTGATGCTGCTGATGAGCGTGGAGAACACGCTGAACCGGATCTGGCAGGTAAAGAAACCGCGCAGCGTGCTGCAGCGCCTGGTGCTCTACCTGGGCATGCTGCTGACCGGTCCGGTGATCATTGGTGCCAGCCTGTGGGCTGCGTCGTATCTTTCTGCGCTGTCCGGTGGCATGCTGGGCGAGCGCCCCTGGCTGCCGCATGCACTGAACCTCGGCCAGCTGCTGCTGAGCATCGCCGGCTTCGCCTGCCTGTTCCGTTTTGTGCCGCACACGGCCGTACGCTGGCGTAATGCCATCGTTGGCGGCTTGCTGGCCGGCGCGGCCTTTGAACTCGGCAAACACGGGTTTGGAATTTACCTGGCGAAGATGCCAAGCTACCGCACGATTTACGGTGCCTTTGCGCCGCTGTTGGCTTTCCTGGTGTGGGTGTATTACTCGTGGCTGGTCACGCTGTCGGCGGCGCTGGTCAGCGCCAGTCTGCAGCGTGGTAAGGGCCAGGCCGCGCGGCGGTCGGCGCGCGCCTGAGCGTCGCCAGTCACAGACCGGTCTTGTTCTGAAAACAACTCGGCGACTGGCCCATGGCGGCCCACCGCGCTGCGTACCGTGCTCATCGTGCCGACAAACTTCATGAGCTCATGATCGCGGCGCAGCACTTACCGGCGCCGGTACCGGGCAGGTGTTTCCCCCACCCGGCCGGCAAACAGGCGTGAGAAGGTTGCTACGTCGGTGTAGCCAATTTTTTCGGTGATGCGTGCCACGCTCCATGTGGTGCCGGTCAGCAGCTGCTTGGCCTTTTCAACCCGAGCAGTCTGCAGCAGCGCCAGCGGCGTGTGACCGGTTTCTGCCTTGGTTCGACGCAGCAAGGTGCGGGCGCTGACGTGAAAGGCCTGCGCCAGGCGTTCCAAGTTATAGGTTTCGGACAGCCGCTGACCCAGCCATTGCGCCACGCTCTGGGAGAACGAGGGCATGTCCGAAGGTACAAGCGCTGCGTCCACGTACGGCGCCTGGCTGAGGCGCGGGTTTTGCAGCAGCGCAACGCGGGCCGTGGCGGTGGCTACCCGCGCGCCGAGGGTGCGTTTGACAATATGGATGGCTAGGTCAAACACCGAGGTGACCGCGCCGGTGGTGGTGACGGCTCCGTCTTCCACCAGAACCGCTTCGGCATCCACTTTTGCCGCCGGGTAACGCTGGGCCAGGTCTTTGGCAAAAATCCAGGCGGTGGTGACTTTGCGGTCCGCCAGCAGGCCGGCTTCGCCAAGCAAAAAAGTACCCGCACACACCGAAGCCACGGGTGTGCCGCGGGCAAAGCTTTTTTTAATAAAGGCCAGCTCGCGTGACAGCGGGGCTAGCCTGGCGTCCCACGCGCCCTGGCGGCTGACTTCCGGCCCGGGAACGACCAGCAGGTCAAAGACGCGTCGGGGCTGTTTGACGCCTACCGCAACGCCGCCGGCCACTGTGACGGTGCGCCCCGCCATCCCGACCACCTGCACATCAAACGGCTGTGGGGTGCTGACCCCCGGCGCTTTTTCCATGTGGCCCGCCAGGTGGCTGGCAATCAACAGTACATCGACCAAGCCAAAAATCTCTGTGCCCATGCAAGCCTCATAAGCAAGGATGGCGATGCGCAGCGGTTTCTTTTTTTTTGTCATGGGTGGAATAAATACTTGGCGAAATAGCACATAAAACAGTCAATATCGCCATGGTACGCCAGAGCGCACCCCTTTGACAATCTGTGTCATCAACCAAAGGAAACAGCATGCGTCTCTCTATTTTGCTATTTGACGGTTTCACCGCACTCGATGTGGTGGGGGGTTACGAAGTGTTGGCGAATCTGCCCGGAGTGGAAACCGAGCTGGTGGCCGATGCGACTGGGCTGGTGACTGCCGACACGCGTCGCCTGGCCTTGCACGCTTACCGCAGGTTTGACGAAACCCTGACCACCGACATCTTGTATGTGCCCGGTGGTCCGGGTGTGGCCAAGGGCCTGAACAATGCCGCGCTGCTGGAAACCATTCGGCGCCTGCACGCGTCATCGACGTGGACGGTGGGCATTTGCAATGGGGTGGAGCTGCTGGGCGCGGCCGGCGTCATCACCGGAAAAGAAGTCACCACCAACTGGTTTGCGCGTGAGCAGGTGGCGGCCTTTGGTGCCAAGGTATGCAAAACGCGGTATCAGCGTGACGGCAAGCTGGTGACAGGTGCGGGGGTGTCTGCCAGCATTGATGCAGGTCTTTATCTGGCGGGCTTGATCGCTGGTAAAGATATTGCTGTCACCCTTCAGCTGGGCATTGAGTATTACCCCGCACCACCGTTTGGCAACGGCACGCCAGACAGCGCGCCGGCTGCCGCGCAGGCCATGGTGCGCGCCTTTGAGCAAGCCGCGCCGCAGCGCATCGAGTCGCTCAAAGCGCCTTTCTGAATCCCCACGTTTGTGAAAACCTGAACATGAAAATCACCCAGTTGCGCAATGCCACCGTCATCGTGCAGAGTGGAGACCACCGCATTCTGGTTGACCCGATGCTGGCTACTCGGCACGCCTTGCCGCCGCTACGCCTGCTGGACGGCAAGCGCGAGCGCAACCCGACCGTCGAGCTACCGGCGCAGGCCGAGGCGGCGCTCGAGTCGATCACGCACTGCCTGATCACCCATTGCCAGAAAGGGCACTTTGACCACCTCGACCGGGCCGGCAAACGCTGGCTGCGAGAAAAACAGATTCCCGTGATCTGCACGCTGCACGATGCGGGGTATTTGCGCCAGCGTGGCTTGAACGCGCAGCCTCTGCCGGCCGATCACAACCGCCCCAGCCCGTTTCTGGGCGGCACCATTCGCACCGTGCGATGCACCCATGGCGAGGGCTGGATCGGCAAGCTGATGGAGCACGGCGTAGGTTATCTGATCGATCTACCGGGCGAACCCAGCCTGTACCTGGCCGGCGACACGATCTTGACCCCCGGGATTCGCTCGTTTGTGACTGACCGCCAACCCGGGGTGTCTGTGGTGCCCGCAGGCGGCGCAAGTTTTGATATGGGGCAGGAGATCATCATGGGTGTGGAGGAGGTCATTGCCTTCACGCAACTCGTGCAATCGTCGCAAGGCTTGGTGATTGCCAACCACCTCGAAGCGATCAGTCATTGCCCCGTCAAACGCAAGGAACTGGCTGCCGCAGCCACAAGCGCGGGCGTGATGTCACATCTGCGAATTCCGCAGGATGGCGAGACGGTTGAAATTCTTGGGTGAGGTGATGGATCGAATTGCGCCTCGCTGGGAGGGGCTCCTGCGAAATCAGAGTCCGTTTTTATTCTGAAAATAGCTCGGCGACTGGCCCATGGCGGCCTTGAACATCGCTGAAAACGCGCTGTCGCTGGCGTAGCCGCTGGCAGCTGCGACCTGGCTGACTGGCGTTCCGCGCGCCAGCAGCGGCAGGGCATGCGCCAGGATGGCCTGCTGGCGCCACTGCTGGTAGCTGGTGCCGAGTTCATCGCGAAACAGGCGCGCCATGGTGCGCTCGCTGGCGCCCATGCCGGCTGACCATTCGGCCAGGGTGGCGCGCTCGGACGGTGCGCGTAGCACCGCCTCGCACAAGGCACGCAGGCGCTTGTCGCCATGCGCTGCGTGCGGCATGGGCACACCCAGCGGTTGGGTGTTGGCTTGGGTGATCTCGTCGATCAGCAGGCCGCTGAGCATGGCTTCACGCGCCGCGCTCAGGCCGGGGCCGTCGTGCGCGTCAAGTGCAAGCACCATTTCCCGCAGCAGCGGCGACACCACAATGACGCGGCAACCCGGCCAGCCTGCAGGTGTGGAGTTGGCGTGGATATAAAGCGTACGGAAGTCGGCGGCCTCCAGCACGTTGATGGCGTGTAACGCTCCCGGTGCAATCCACACCGCGCGCGAGGGCGGCACGATGTAGGTCACCTCATCTGGAGTGGCTGCTGTCACCTGCAGGATGCCGCTGGCGCAGTAGGCCAGTTGCGCCCAGCTGTGGCGGTGCGGCTCGAAGTGGGTATCGGCAGGGAGGCTGCGCGCGCGCACACGCACCGGGCGCTGGCGCGAGGGTATGAAGGCGTCTATGCCATCCACCGACAGCATGGGCAAAGAGGTGCGCGAGGCAGGGCGAGGCATGGTGCTGATTTGACCGAAATTCGCCAAATCATGTCTTTCTGTCGCATTTAGGAAACGAGGCCCGATATTACGATAGCGCCATGAGCCTGACCAGCACCCTGAATCCGCCGCCCCTCAACCCCGTGAGCCTGCGCCAGGACGCCGGCGTGATCGGCCTGGTGGGGCTGGCCCACATGATCAGCCACTTCAGCCAGTTGTTGCTGGCGCCGCTGTTTCCCTGGCTCAAGGACGAGTTTGCGGTGAGTTATGCGCAACTCGGCTTTTTGATGACCATCTTCTTTGTCGTGTCCTGCGCGGTGCAGGCTGTGTCGGGGTTTTGGGTAGATCGCTTTGGCCCCGGTCCCATCCTGTTTGCCGGGCTCAGCCTGATCGGTATCGCGGCCTTTGGTTATTCGCTCAGTACCAGCTACTGGATGCTGGCGGGTTTTGCAGCGCTGGCCGGCATGGGCAACGGCGTGTTTCACCCGGTGGACTACACATTGCTTAATCGCAAGGTCAGCGGGCCCCGGCTGGGCCACGCCTACAGTGTGCACGGCATTACCGGCAGCCTGGGATGGGCACTGGCGCCAGCCCTGGTGGTACCGCTGACCTTTGCGTACTCCTGGCGGGTGGCCCTGGCAGCCGCTGGTGTGCTGGCCTTTGCCGTGTTGGCCGTGCTGCTGCTGCAGCGGGACAAACTGGCGCTCCCCGTGGCCCCCAGTGTCAAAGGCGTTGCTGCGGTCGACAACTCGCTGGACTTTCTGAAAATCCCCGCCGTGTGGATGTGTTTTGCGTTTTTCTTCTGGTACGCGATTGTGCTCAGCGTCGTGCAGGCTTTTGCGCCAGAGGCGGCGCGCCAGCTGCATGCGGTGCCGCTGGGGCTGGTGGCGATGTGCCTGACGATATACATGGTGTGCAGTGCAAGCGGCATGGTGTTGGGCGGATTTCTGGCTTCAGACACGGCAAAGTGCGAGCGCATTGTCGGTGCCGGTTTTGGTGTGGCGGCGGTCATGGCGCTGCTGCTGGCACTGGCCAGCCTGTCCGCGTGGATGGTGCCGGTGCTGTTTGGCGCCATGGGGTTTGCCTCTGGCATCGCCGGGCCGTCACGGGACCTGCTGGTCAAACGCTCGACGCCGGAAAATGCCTCGGGCCGTGTTTATGGCGTTGTCTATTCGGGTCTGGACATCGGGCAGGCCATATCGCCCCTGATCTTTGGCCTGATGATGGACCACGGCCAGTACCGTGGTGTGTTGCTTGGCTTGGCGATGATGCAGGGGGTGCTGATCGCCAGCGCCTTCAATGTGCGGCGGGTGCGGCGCACGGCCCTGGTTGTGGGGTAGCCACTTGCGCGTCAGAGTGACCGGAAGCTGAGCAGCTTTAGCAAGTCCTGTACAGAATGTGCACCGTATCGGTTCTGACAAACATCGCCAAGAGGTTCATCAATTTCTCGCGGGTTAAGGGCATTTCTGGCAATTGGCTCATTTGGGGCCAACACGCACCCAAATAGATAGCCGGATCGGAAGCGGCGGTGCCTGTTTTCAAGCCAACTACCGGGGTTTCCTTGAGCAGCCCGGGGGCAGCGTTGATGGCGGGGCGCTCCACTTTGACGATTTCGGACACCTGTGTGTTACCTATGAAGAGCGCACCATGCCCCCCGTCGTATACCCGGTAGTGCACGGCGCTCGGCCCCAGCAACTCGACCACGCGCGCGCGCTCGAGCGGCAGGCACACGGCATAGACGCACCAGGGCCTCGGATCCTTTGTCTTCGGCCACTTGGGCTGTATCGCATCAGGATGTATAGGAAAAACAACCTGCGCGAGTTGGCGGGTTTCACCATTCTTCAAGGTGATCGTCTTCTCGCCTTGTGCGTGCGCAGCGCTGGTCGAAAAAAAGGATGCTGCGGACACGATTAACAAAAGAATTCTGGCGGTTGTGGACATGATTGGCCCCTGGGTTAGGTTACTGAACAGAGCTTGGTTCTGACTTTGTCTCGGCCTTCCGTGCCTGTCTCGGTTTTAAATTGATCGGTCATCCGTCCGGCGGCACGACTCAGAAAGGGCAGTTCATTCTCAAAGGTGCCCCGTCTTTTGTGAAACTGGGCGACCCAATCCTTGGCGCTGACGCGAGAAATCGACTTCAACTCCGTTGCGACCTGATTGCTGACTTCCGCTCGCTTTGCGAGCGCGACCACGCATGCCTCAAGCACCTTGTCGGATTTTGCGTTTTGGTCCTCCGCAATTGCGATGAACTTCGTGATCTGTGCAAGCTGATCTTCGGACGGGTCTTCGCCGTCGCCGGGCTTCACACTCCCGTTGGCAAACACGTTGCTGACCAGGCCCGTCTGCTTGGCGAGGTACTGCGCAGCTATTCCCGTGGCGAAAAAGCTGGCGATACGGCCCCGGACTTCGCCGCCGTTGCGATCAGCGCTTGCATTGGCACCCAGGTCGCCACCAAAACTGGCAAAAGTTGATAGGGCGTCGTGCGAATCGCTGGAGCGTTGTCCACTGTTCTTGTTGCCTTTGGACGTGTCGCCGTCGCCGAGCAGTTTGGGACCCTTGTTGCAGTTGACTTGCTCAAACCCCGAGGCATCCGTCACAGTTGTTTGAGTTTGGCCCTTGACCGGCTCGCCTGTTGCCAGGTCGGTCGTTACGGTTTTTTTCGAGGACGGGTCACAAGGAAGAGGGCCATTTGCGCCGTTAGCCCACACCGGCACCCAGGCGAGCTGCCTTTCCCTGTAGCCGAGCGTGATCGATGTCCCGGGATCTGTGGCCGACGGTGTTGCCAACCCCAGGCCAATGTCCCGCTTGACGGAGAAGATCACGGTGTTGTTGTGCTGCGGCATTGCCCCGCAGGCACCAAGCAGCACACTCGCGATGAATAGGCCTATTCGGCTTCCGAGATTGCGCATATCCCCTCCTTGATTTCTGATGTTATTGATTTCGTAAAAAGTGCGCTTGCTGCGCTGCCTTGATTGAAAACGATGACGCGGCATGCGGGCGGCATTGAAACCGCCAACTCCTGGTGCACACCCAGCGACAGCCCGGAATTCGCACGCAGACCCACGCTGCTGATGGAATGGATTCGACTGTCCAGGCCTTGGGCGGCAGTTATTGGTTTGAGGCGGACCAGGCCCAGGTAATAGGTCGCGCCATCGGCATCGGTGTACGAGGAAGCACAGCTGGTGGTCGCCACGCAAAGGCATACCCTGGCGAGCAGCATGCCGCACGACTTGCATACGCTATTCGCTGAGACTGTCTTGCTTGGGTCGGTAGCGCCACTGTTTACCATGCGCAGATGGTTTCACGCTAGCCCGACCTTGCCATCCCCCAAAAACGGGATTTGACGTGTTATTCAGGTACCGCCTTTATGTTGGACTGGCAACGCGGTACGGACCGTCAGTGGACGCCGACCCCCTAGACGCCAGCTTGCCTGTCAGTCGCCGTTTGTGAGCGTCGGCTGATACAGCGTGTACAAAAATTTCCCGTATGGTTCTATGTTCTCGCGCGGGTACCAGGTGTAGCGCACGCTCTTGAGACCCTTCTTATCCTGGTCTCGCGGGTCCATGCGCTGGTTGCCGCCCAGCAGCAGCAGTCTGTCCTTGAGCGGATCGATCGGGTGAAGCTTCCAGTCGATGATGAAGGCGATGTGGCCGTGCTCACCGCCTGCCACCAGCCGCTCGCCGATGGCCATGTCGCCGGGCTCGGTGTCTTTGGGTATGCGGCCAGGGCCAGTCCGCAACGCCGCGCCCTTCCATATTTTCCATTTCTTTGCAAAAGTTGACTTCACCTTCGGCTGCTTGCACTGGAGCATGCACCAGTACATAAAGCAGGCACACCAGTCCTTGTCCAGGGCAAGCGAGCTGCTCACACTGCGGATGTACTCTTCGATACGGCCCTTGTGAGTCTTGTTGTTCACGCCTACCTGGCGCTGGGCCACGGGCATCCAGGGCAGCCCGGCCGCTGCGGTGGGCACCAGGTCACGCAGATGGCACCAGTGCTGCCCGCCCTCGGCTTGCACCTTTACCCAGCAGCCGGACAAATCGTCGAGTTCTGTGCACCTCACGGTTTCGCCGGCCGTCAGCTCACCGGTGACGGGCGAATCGCCGCTCGGGAGTTCATGCAGGGTGATGGGCTCGACAGGCGGCTCGATGTCTTCGAGCACGGTCATTTGCAGGTCGATCTGGCTCATTCTTGATTTCTCCGTCGGGGTTGTGGATTCAGGCGATGGGGGCATAAACGTGGGGAAACTGCAGGCGCAGCCTGGTGCCGGGGTGGGCAGGCTCAAGCTCGATGCCGCCACCCAGGCGTGCGGCGCGCGAGCGCATGTTGTCCAGTCCGCGCCCCGGTCGGCCGCTGCCGGGCATGCCTGCGCCGTTGTCCTGCACTTCCATACGCACCTCGCCAGCCTGCGCCAGCAGGTTTACTTGCACATGTTTTGCGCTGGCATGCTTCAGCACGTTGGTCAGGGCTTCCTGGGCAATACGCAGCAGCTGCAGGCTTGCGCTCGGCGCCAGGGCCAGCACGCCGTCCGGGGTTTCCACTTTCCAGCTGGACGCCAGGCCGGCCATTTCCAACTGACGCTCCCATCGGAAGCGGAAGTTGCTCCAGGCTTCGAGGAAGTCGTTGCCGTCCGGGCTCATGGCTTCCAGCGCAAGCCGCATATCGGCAATGCAGTCACGCAGGGCCTGTGAGATGCCGTCCTGCGCTATGGTTCCTGCGTCCACGCGCGATAACGTGACAAACAGCTGCGAGCCCAGGCCGTCGTGCAGGTCACGCATGATGCGCTGGCGCTCGTCGTCTGCGGCATGCTGCTTCTCAAGCCGGTGTACCTGCTCGTACTTGAGCGCCAAGGCCTGCTCCCGCTCGGCCACGCGCGACTCCAGAGTGCGATTGAGGTGCTCAAGGTCTTGCAACGCCTTCACGAAGCGCCCGCTCAAGATGCCACCCATGATCAACAGCAGCAGGTCGGCGGCGTAGTGCAGCAGGAAAAAGCGCTGGCTGGCCCAGTGCCCAACTGCCGATTGCAACCACTGAGAGTTGTTGGCCAGCATGTAGTCGTGTATGCCAGCCGCCACGGCAACCGCCAAGCCAAGGCCCAGCGCCGTGGTGGATGGCTGGCGGTGGCGCCACGCGGCGTAGGCGCTGAAAACAACCATGCCCATCCCGATCAGGATCAGGCCTGCGGCCCAGACGCGCCCAGCCAGAACTTCACTGCCGCCGCCGGCCACGTAGCTCAGCGGGCCAAGAAGCCAGTAGACCAGCAATACGCGCTCCAGCCGGGGGCGGGCACCTCCAGCCAGCCGCATGGAAAAAATCATGAGCACAATGACGAAGCCGCCCGTGGCGCTGTGGTAGAACATCCGCCACGGGCTCCACCATGCGGCGGGAAGCACCTCGACGATGAAGGTCAGGGTGCGTGCACCCCACAGCAGTGCGGCCAGGCCGAACAGGCCGTACAGCAGTTCCTCCCGCCGGCGCCACCAGATGAACAGCACCAGCACCCCCACCAGCATGCAGGCCACCACCGTGAATTGCGGCATGGTGCGCGCCCAGAAGCGCCGGTTTTCATAAGCTGCAAGCTGCTGCGCCTGCGGCCCCACGCTGAGCGCGGGCAAACGGGCGAGGGGGCTGATAGCGCTGGCCGCCGCGTGAATCAGAAGCTCGTTTGCGCCAGTATTGAGCAGTGCATCAGGCACGGGCAGCAGGAAGGGGCGCTCCCAGCGGACGACCGAGTCGCCGTCAGATTGCGCAACCTCTGCCAGTGGGCGGCCGTTGAGAAAAAGCGCGCCGCCCGCGTAGAAGTAGGGCAGATAAACCGCCCAGGATTCGGCGCGGTGTTCCGGCGCCTGGAATTCAAGCCGGTACCAGGCGGCGCCAGGTTCTGCGTGCGGCAGCGCGACACTGCGCCAGCCCGCATCCAGGGGCGGTGGGGTAGCGGAATCCGACGCTAGAACCTGCGCCGTCGCCGGGCGGACGGGGTGCTGCGGCTGGGCGCTGGCGTTGCCGCACAGCGCCAACAGCAGCCAGAAACTACAGCAGGCCCAGCTGGTTCGCCTCATAGACCGCCTCGCCTCGGGAATGAACCGCCAGCTTCTGATAGACCCGCTTGACATGGGTCACTACCGTATGCGGGGAAATCGCCAAAATTTCACCCACATCCTTGAAACTCAGGCCCTTGGCAACGAGGCGGAGGATTTCGGTTTCACGCAGTGACAGCGGCGTCTGCTGCTGCGGCGACGCGGGGCCAGACGCAGGCGCTTGCACGGTGGCGCCGGCAGCCGCAGGGGAGACGCGAAAGCGCTGCAGCACGCGGCGGGCGATGGCGGGGCTGATCGGTGAGCCGCCCGCGCGCACCTCCAGGATGGACGTGGCAATGTGCTCGGGCAGGGCGTCTTTCATCAGGTAGCCAGTGGCACCGGCGGCAATGCTGTCGATGACATTGCCGTCGTCGCCGAACATGGTCACCACCAGCACGTCACACTGTGGGTTGCGGGCCATGGCGTGCCGAATCACCTCGATGCCATGGCCATCCGGCAGGCCCAGGTCGGTCAGCACCACTTGGGGCGCCACCCCATCGATCAATGCGCGGGCAGCGGCCACGGTGGACACCGCCCCTGCCAGCTGCAGCGCAGGCTCTGCCATCACCGCGTCGGAAAAGCGCCGCAGGAATTCTGGCTCGTCCTCAACTATCAACACGCTGGTACCCATACAACTCCGTTTTGCTCCAGCCGCCGATTGTGGCAGCAGGGCACGGCGCGAATGTACCGCAAACATGGGATGGCTGGGGGGGGGGTTAATCGACCGGGCGCGGGCTGGCTACCAGCAGCCCCATCGCCCCGCCGCCTACGCCGCCCAGGGCTATAGCGACAAGCCATCCTGGAAAGGCCAAGTAGCTGTGTGCCGCAAGGCCAAGCCAGTCGACGGCAAAGCCGCATGCGGCGACTCCGGCAGCTACGCCGATTGTTGCCGGCCAGAGTTTGACTTCCGCTGTTAGTCGGGAGGGCGGAGGTTTCATGCAACCATTTCTTCTGTTGGGCGCAGGGCGTCGCTCAGCGCGGTGGGGGGTCGTTTCAGGTAGGTGATGTATTAGCGCGTTCAAGGTGCATGTTCAAAAACAACCGTCACTCGATACCCGATGGGAAGAGCAAGCGGTTTTTCCAAACGTACGATGACTTCTCTTATGTCCCTATCGGTCTTGTCAGCCGGATCTTGCGTTTTGATATGCTTTCGACCCATGACGGGCGAAAGCTCTACAACTGAAGCCGGCACGTCAATGCCGGCTTCATCACGGACTCTTGCAGTTGTACCCATCTTGATGCGTGCGATGTCTTTTTCATCCACTTCAGCACGCGCTCGCATGACTGACAGATCGGCAATTTGCGCTATCGCCTCTCCCGCGACATCGGTCATTTCACCCGCTCGTACGTTTAGCCGAAGAACCGTACCATTCACGGGTGATCTGACATCGCACTTGTTTAGCTTTTCGTTCACGGCTTTGGCTTTGGCGGAGGCGGCACTGGCTCGGCGGTGTGCCGCTGCAATTTCCACTTTTAGCGGACCGGCCATGGCCTGGGTCAAATTCGCCTCGGCTGTTTTTGTTTCGTACGCCTGCACAATCGATGTTTTTCTCAGATCGTCAAGAGCTGCTTGTGAAACCATGCCCTTTGCATGCAGCTCGCTAAATCGCGTTTCTCGAGTTTTAGCCTCTTGCTGTGTCGCAATGGCTCCGGCATGGCGGGCACGTGCTACAAGGATTTCTTCCTTGCGAGTTCCGTTGGAAAGCTTCAGTGCAACCAACTCGAAAGACTTTGCCTCCTCCTCTAAAGCTTTGGCATCGAAGCTGAGATCCCTGCAATCGAGAGAGGCGACGACGTCACCAAGCTTGATCTGCTGGCCTTGCTGCACATGAACAGCTAAAACCGGCATCTGAAACGGCGATGCAAGCTGGATGGTTCGGTCTGCTCCCTCTATCCTGGCCGGCGCTGATACTGGGGCAGACGGGTGGGGTGTGTGATCAGAGGCTTTAGCATCAAGCTGAGAACGCCCGCAACCAGAAATCAGCGCTGTAAATACCAAACACCAGAAAAGTCTATTGGTCATTTGCTATTCTCCCGTCGCGCATGCGAATAGCGCGGTCGGCAAAGTGAATGAGCGCCTCATCATGGGTAACGGCAATGACTGTGGTTCCTTCTTTGGAAATTTGGCTTAGCAATTCACCAACCGCTTTTGCATTTGTCGAATCGAGTGAAGCTGTTGGCTCGTCTGCCAAAACCACCTCTGGGCGGTTAACCACGGCTCGTGCAATGGCCACACGCTGACGCTCCCCACCACTTAACTGGGCGGGAAACAGGGAGGCCTTGTGTTCCATGTTGAGCTTTTCAAGGCAGTCTTTGGCCCGGCGTTTTTGCTCCTCCTGTCCTATGCCCTGAAGACTCAACGCAAGCTGCACATTTTCAATGGCATTCAAACTTTCCATCAAGCGATGAGACTGGAATACAAACCCAAGATGCTTCAGTCGAAAGGTGGTTTTTTCCGCCTCATTGAAGCTACTTGTGTTAACGCCACTAATTTCTACGAATCCTGCGTCCGGACTCCGCAACAAGCCAAGCGCGACTAAAAAACTTGTTTTTCCACTTCCGCTGGGTCCGTAGATCGCGCTGAATTCACCCGCTGAAAAGGTCTGGCTGACGTTGTCTACGGCGGTTGTTCTTCCGGTGCCAACACCATGCATAACGCTGACCGAGTCGGCTCTGACGCTATGCACGGAAAGCCTTTGCGGGTTCAATACGCAATGCAGGTTTGGCCGCGACATTGGCGGCCAACAAACTCATAGGCATCAGGGTAACCACTACTGCCAAGGCCATCCACAGAGGCTGCTCACACCAACCCACCGCCAAGGTGGCCAGAGCGACTACGCCATGAACAGCAATGAGACCAATGAGCGACCCTATGCAGGTGCAGATAATTGCTTGCAAGAAAATCATCTTTTGTATGACTGTTTGCGGTGCCCCTATCGCTTTGAGGGTGGCGTACTCGTCAAGACGATCCATCGTGATTGCGTAGATTGTTTGCGAAACAATAGCCAGTCCGACAGCAAAGCCGAGCAGGGCGCACAAGATCAAAGCACCCCCAGCGCCAGTTTGTAGAAGCCAATACATCCGCGACCGCCATGAAAATTCTGTAGTGGACAGCACGTCCAACTCAGGAAACCGGTTTTGAAGCGACTTGATGGTATCTGGCAAGGACGCGCCTCGAGAAAGCTTTAACGCGACAAAACTGGTGAGGTCCGCCGGATAGTTCAAGATTCGCTGCACAGTGAATTGATCGCTGAGAACAAAAGGGGTGCCCATAAATGAGGCATAACCGTCAAGGGCCGGGCCTGCAAAAAGTTGGTAACCCGCAATTTCAACGCGACTCCCTGCGGACAAACCCAACGATTGAACGTAAGTCTTATCGGTATAAAACATGTCACGCCCAGCTCTTCCCGCAATGCCATTTTTGTGCCCTATAGAGTGGTCGAGTTCTTTTCCAATACCCACAATTTGTACTGATGAGGGCTCCCCGTTAGGACCTATGTAGGGTGCCCAGCCCACCACTACCTCGCCGGCGGACTGAATTCGCGTGTCGCCCCGTACTAAGTACTTCACACGGCGTTCCACTCCAAAACCCAAGTCAAATGACTTTGTCCCCTTTCTCGCTATCCAGATATCGGCGTCAATTGCGTCGACAGTGCGCGACGCAGCGTGAGTAAAACCCACAAGCAAACCGCCTTCAAAAGCGATGAGTAGCGCGGCAAACGCCACGCCAAATATCGCGGTGAAAAAGCGCGTCCGATCATGTCGCAGATTTCGATAAATAAGTATTACCCAGATATCCGCCTTTCCACCTAGCAGCGTCTCTAAGGTTGAACGCATTTCAATTTGTGCGCGCGGATAGCTCTGGCGGAAAGCAGACTTTTGGCGATGGCGATGGCGATGGCGATGGCGTTGCCCTTGCCGGGGCAACGTACAGACGCTTTAGTACGTTGCCTGGCGCTTTCGTCGACCGGTATAACTCATTCATGTCATTGCTTCCGCGTTGGCTTCCTGCGCGGCGCGAAGTGAGTCTATTGCAGTTGCACCTGCGGCAGTGAGGATAGTGCAAAACTCGTCGATATCCGCCTCGCTGTGGTCGGCCATTACCTGCAGGCGCAAGCGGCTGGTGTTGCGCGAGACGGCAGGATATTCCACAAGATTGACCAGGGCGCCGGCACGCAGGGTTTCACCGCAGACCAGACGCGACAGCGCGCTGTCTCCCAGCATCGTAGGCACGATGGGTGAAGGTGCGCCTAAAGTCACGAATCCGCAGTCTGCCAACTGGCTGCGCAGGTAGTTGATGTTGTCCATCAGGCGCACCCGCCTGTCGCGGCCTTCATCAGAGCGCACGATCTCCAGTGCCTTAAGCACCACGGCTGCCTGGATCGGCGACATCGCGTTGGTATAGGTCTGTGGCCCACAGAGGAAGCGAAGCGCCAGCTTGAGCGCCGGGTGGCTGCTCGCGACAAAGCCGCCGTTGGATGCGAAAGTCTTGCTGAATGAGCCCATCACAATATCGACCTCGCCCAGAACGCCTTGCGCCGCGAGGTGCCCCAGGCCGTCAGCGCCCATGCAGCCAAGGTCGTGCGCACAGTCCACCACCAGGGTCGCGCCGTGCTCTTGGCAAACGCGCACAGCGTGGCGTAGATCTGGCGTGTCGGAATCCATGGAGAAGAGCGATTCAGTCACCACCATGATGCCGTCGTCTGGGTGGTCACGCCGCACCCGCGCCAGGCGGCTTTCCAGCCCGCGCGCGGAAAGGTGGGCGAACGCATGGACGTTGGGCGTGGCGGCTCGCGCGCCTTCCATCAAGCAGGCATGGGCCAACATGTCAATCACCACATGGTCGGTGGGGCGCACCAGCGCTTTGATCACACCGTAACCAGCACCCCAGCCAGTCGGGAATACGGTGGCGTCGTTGTACCCAAGCCACGCCGCCATCTCCCGCTCCAGCTCCAACGTGAGATCGGTCAGCCCCATCAGTGCCGACGACCCCGCTGAGTGAACCCCGCGGGTTGCCGCTGCATGCTGAGCAGCCGCAACAATTTGAGGATGGCTGGACAGGCTGAGATAGTCTTGTGATGCAAAGTTCACGCCCGATATTTGTCTGCCCGCGCGGTCGTGTGCGCTGGCGCGTGGCTGTATACGGCCGTGGGTTGCTTTGCAGTTCGCGTCCACCTCATGGCTCAAACGATTATTCGCCCAGTCGGTTAGGGATTGGAGGCGGTCCAAAAGGTGCTGGCCGGCCACAGTTGCGTGCTGGAACACATCGCCTTGCAGGTGCAAAGCGTCAGTCAGGTCATACATTTTCGGCGTCAAGCGAGTCCCCTCAAAGTTCATCATCGAACTTGTTGGCGAGTACGGCGAACCATAACTTTTGCTTGTCGGCAAGTCGACCCTTGGCATTGAGTTTCAGTGATTTCATACTCACCGAATTTCCTACATTGCCGCCGATGACCGAGATTGAGTTCTCCGATACCCCAACGACAAGGTCCGCATGAGACTTGTAGTTGGCCGACAGCGAATCAAGGCTGATTCCCGGCTCTCGCGCATAGCACACCAAATCGCCAATTTTCGGCGCTCTTTCCGAAAGTCCGTACGCCCAAAACCCGTAGTTGCGGTCTTCCTTAGCGCGCGCTCGAATTGCACTGCGGATGTACACGGAATGCTGTGCGCTGTATCGGAACTTCGTGCCCGCGCCGCTCTTTCGCATGACATAGGAGATGAATGTCGCTGACCAAGGATAGTCATCATTCTTTCCGGTCAAATTTTTGCCTGTGCCTTCGCGCCAATAAAGAGCTACCCGCTGCCAGAATCCGTCGTCGGTCTCGCTCATGCCGTTGCGTATGGCTTTTCCATCTACACCGAATTCCTGTTTACCAAAGAACTCCCACTCTTCAGTCGCCACTTGAACCATTTTTTGAATGAAACTCATACAGACCTCCTAAAAAATACAATCAAGAAAATTTGTCTGACGCCACTTTTTTTGCGGTATGGCATGGCTGGAAAACTGGGCCAGGCTTTTTGCGAAGTCATGAGGTCTGAGTACCGGTTCGCGCGTGAATGAAAAGATTGATTCCTAACGCCTCTTGCCCAATGGTCGCGTCGTGTAGTCCCGCCCGCTCCGCCAGCGCCAGCAGTTGCTCAGAGCTGCGGTGATGCAGTTCCCACTCGCAGAAGACTTCCATGTATGCGCGCTGAGGGTTGGACGGCGAGAAATTGCCGACGACGAGGCTGCCGTCCCGGGTCAGCCCCCTGGCAAGGCGTTTGAGCGCGGCAACAAACCACTCATCGTTGAAATAGTCAAAAAGGCCCGCGCTCCATATCAGGTCGTATTTGCGTTCGCTTGAAAACTTGAGCGCATTGCCTTGCACGAAGTCCACGCTGGCCGCAAAGGGTCTGCACAGCCGGCGTGCATGCGCAATGGCATCCGCGTCCTGATCCAGGCAGGTGATGTGGACCCGCGCCGAATGCGACTGCTCGAAATACTCGGCCACATCGCGGCAAGGCCCCGAGGCCACGTTCAGAACCCGCAAGGGCCCGGGGCCTGCGTGCTTGCCAGCGTACTGCGACAGCAACTGCTTGAAGTAGCCCTTGCGGTTGCGTACGGCCCGAGGCGCAAGGCCGGCATGAAAGCATTCATCCCATGCGCGCAGCATCGGGTCGTCCGATACACGTTGCGTGTAAATGTCGTCGATGATCTGGAAGTCACCGGCATAGCCGTGCGGCTTGAGCCACGCGCGCCCCGGCACGGTGCCCGCGCCCATGGCGGGGCCGAATGCGTCCCGCAGCGCTGCGACTTCCGGCTTGCCGATCACGCCCGCGCGCAGTTGCTCCTGCAAGTGCGTCGAGTAGTCATACAGCGTGCCGTATTCGTGCGGCTGCGGCCCCCCAGCGCGACACAGGCGCTGGATCTCAGCCAGGACGCCGGCCTGCAGCCCGGGCGGTTGGATCGCGATTTCAGCGGATAGCAGGGACATTTTGAGTTTTGGTATGAAGGGTGGTGAGCGCGCGCGAATCGTGATTCATGTCGTAACCAGTTTTACAGAGCGACCCCCGGCGGGAATCCACAAAGTTGTGGATGACAGCACACCGGTTCCTGGGTTTATGTTCATGCAGCCAGTATTGGTGTGACCACGCTTTTGCCCAATCGCCCGGATGGGGTAGCGCGGATGCGGGAGGATGTGTGCGCCTCACCCCACCACCCGAACCAGGTCGACCAACCGCCGTGTGTAGGTCTTTTCCAGAAGGTGGCGTATGTGCGTGCGGATCGTAGAGACACGCACACCCTGGGCCAGGGCGATGTCTTCCGCCGCAACTCCTTCGGCCAAGTGCCCGAGCACACGAACTTCTGCGGCAGTAAGTCGGTACTGGCTGGCCAGCGCTTCCAATCGCGCCAGGCGGGTGCGTTCGGCGTTGTCTGCTTGCATCATCATCAGGATCTCGGCGCGCGGCCAGTGGGTGATGAAGGGAGACTCGGGGCCTATGCGGGAAAGCATGAGCGTCGCGGTGGTAATTCCGGCCGGACCCGGCATCCACAGGGCCGGCTGCGGGGCCAGTCCCGCTGCGGCAGCATTGAGAAGGTCCAGCCAGCGGCTGCCGGCGATCTGCGCGATGCCAGCGATGCGGCCGGCGCTGATATGCACTGCACCCAGGGTATGGTGCAGGCGGGCCGCGGCGTTGCGGTATTCCAGCAGGCCGTCGCGGCGCAGCACAAACACCGGATAGGGCATCGCATCAAGCGTCTGCTCCACCTCCTTGGCCTGCACCTGAAGGCGGCGGACGGCCCAGAAACTGTTGAGCGCGCGCCGCAGCGCCGGTTGCAGCGCCTGGAAAGCCCGCAGTTGCGCATGATCGAACTCCGGCAGCACGCCATCGCGAAACAGCGCCAACCTGATTGGCGGTGTGTCGGTCGGCCCCTTCCCGTCTTCCACCAGCGCGGTCATGACGCCTTTCAGACCCGCCTGCCGACCAAAGTCGCTGAAGAAGGCTGTCCGTTCGAGCTCTTGCCAAGGCAGGATATCGCTGCCGATAAAGCAGCGCCCGGCGGTGGACACCTTATGGCCGCGCGGGTGCAGGGCCCAGGGGTCCTCAGCGCCCCAGCGTTGGGCGTAGGCCGACTTCACCTGCGCGTCGATGCCGTCTTCCACCCACCATGAAGTCTGCGGCTCAGGGGTGTCGGGGGTAGCCCGCAAGTGTGCCGAGGTGGCGCCGAAGGAGCGCCGCAGGTCTTCCAGCAAAGCGTTCCAGCGGCCGGCGTCGCTGGCCGCCTCGTAAGCGGTCAGGATCATCCGGTTCAGCGCCGCGTCATCAAGCATGGTCGCACGGTAGCGGACGGGCAACCACGGCGCATCACCTGCACGGGGGACGCGTGTCCGGGGTACCGCATTTGCGGGACCGCTGTTTGGCAGACCGTGAATTTCGCCGAAAAGCGCGCAGACTTGCGGTTGTGCAGCCGAACAAGTTCGGTAGCAAACGCGTCCTTGCCCACTGGGCCAACGCAGCCAAATGCAACGCTCATCATGTTGAAATTCGAGAGGTAAGAAAAATGTATGACTATGCTCGCGACAATTAAGGCGGGCGTCTTCACCCGAACGGGGGATGCGGCATTGCTGCAAGAGGTGATACCGATGACACAAACTCAATGGGAGTCTTCGATGGAGGTGGTGCGTTCCGCGCCGGCAGTTCGCTCGTACGACGACTTGCTGGGACTGATCTACGAAGCTGCGCGTGATCCGGTGTTGCTGAAGGAAGCATTGGCGGCGACGGTTGCCGCTGTGTCAGCGAAGGCGGGTTCTCTTACCATCGTCGATAGAAAGCGCGGGACCGCCGTCATGGCTGTGAGTGCCGGCACGTCTCCCATGGCGGACTTCGACTATGTTGAACGCTACGGGGTCATGGACCCGCGTGCCCAATATGCCATGACCTTGCCTGTCGGCGAGTGGGTTCAGTGCCATCGCTACATTGCGCCCGGGCTGGTTGAGAAGTCGCCCTTCTACCAAGACTTTCTTATCCCCTACGGCTTCCGATGGAACACCGGAACGCGCATCTTTGACAACGATTCGCACATCGGGATGATCGGCATCCACAGCGGGGTCGAGCAACTGCCTCTGGATGGTGCGGCACTGGCCGTCCTTGAGCGCCTGACGCCGCATTGGCAGCGAGCCCTTGAACTGCAGCGCGGCAACATGGCGTTGTACGACCAGTGGACGATGATGCGGGCGCTGCTCAATGCCATGGGATACGCAGCGCTGGTATGCGATACCGAGGGTGCAGTGGTCGTTGCGAACGACGCCGCGTTCGAGCTCTTGCGAAGTGCAGACGGCATCACCTTGAAGGGGGATCGCCTGCAACTGCAGGACATCAAGTCACAGCGCCATTTCCGCGCCATGCTGAACCGCAGCAATGCATTGACCGGGCCAGCGCCTGGCGCCACGGCCCACCCTACGGGTCCCGATGCCGCGATGATTGTCGTGAGGCCGTCGGGCAAGGCCTCGCTGCAGCTGATCCTGCGTAAATTGCAGGCTGACCAGACCTTGCTGCAACAGGAGGGGGCGGACCGTTTTGTACTCACCATCTCTGACCCGGCCAGCGTTACAGTCCCGCAGATGAGGGCGATTTCCCTGATGTACGCGTTGACCCCCGCAGAGTGCCGACTGGCGCAGTTGCTGCTCAGAGGTGCCACCCTCAGCGAAGCGGCCGATGAGTTGGATGTCAGCCTTGAGACCGTTCGCAGTCAGTTGAAAAGTGTTTTTTCCAGAACAAGTACCAGCCGGCAGACGGAACTGGTTGCTCTGCTCAAGAGTGCCGTCGTACTTCGGTGAATGCCAAGGGCTCCAGACGACTCAAGCTTGTCGGCGCAGCTACTTGCGCGGCTCCATTCGTTTTGCCAGGAAATCAAAGGTGCGGCGTGCCGAGTCGGCCGTGATTTCCTTGCTGTAGTGGTACACCACTGAATTGCCCTGGAAATCGGTTTTTCTGAAATTGTGGCGCGACGAGCAGTCCCAGCAATGGGTGGCTGACGCATAGAGATGCCATTCGACAGGGGCGCCCTGTTTGTTCAGTGCTTCGAGCCGGGGCAAACAGTCGGCGGGTGGCGTTTCATTGTCCTGGTCGCCCATCAGAACCAGCAAGGGCCTGTCGGTGTCGGCACGCAGGTATTCGACCGTCGCCGGGTTTTGCGGATTGCCCCCGAAGTAGCACATTGGGTAGAAGCTCACCGCGGCCGCAAAACGCTCACCTTGCGAAAGCACGCTGGCGACTTCGTTGCTGCTTGCCATCAAGCCAACCATGGCCCCCCAGGAAAAACCCACCAACCCTACGCGCGAGCTGTCAACAAATGGAAAAGTTTTCAGATGTTTGAGGGCCTGGAACGCGTCCTTTGTGCCGCGGGAGGTCGGTACCGGCGTCGGTGGGAAACAATTGGTTTTCAGGCCCCTGGGACCCAGGCTGTCCAGTACGAAGACCACATACCCTCTTTCCAGGGCCAGCTTGGCCCACTCCCTGATTTCGGTCCGGATGCCGCCGCAGCTGTGATGCAGCACCACGGCCGGAAACGGCCCCGCGCCGGCTGGCTTGAAGATGGCCATGCCATGGGGGCTGAACATGGAAAGCTCTTTGGCCTCGGTGGGAAATGTCAGGTCTGGAGACATGCCGGCGCCTGTTCGAACCAGGGCTTCATAACTCTGTGCACAGACCATCCCTGAAAAGCAGACCGCAGTGATCCATCCCAACCAGAACTTGATTTGCATAAGCAACTCCGCTTGAAGTCAACAAACAATCCCGAAACTTTAACGGAATAATTCGCGTCGACAGGGTTTTGCGTTGGCCTCAATCTTCGCGGGGAAATGGCCGGCTGAGGAAACGGGAGCCCGCCAGCCCGAAGCGCCAGGGCTCATCCACCGCCTTTGAAATGCCGATGCGGGGGCCACTGAGCAGGCGAACCCTGGCACTGGCAGGCTGCAGCTCGAACGGCGGGGCGGTAGCGGGCAAACCATTGTGTCGCGGCTGTCATTAAGTCGATGGAAGGTCCACGCATGCCTGCTCACCCGGATGAGGCGGGCACGCGGGGCGCGCGCCGCTTTTCGTTGACCAGCACGTACAGACCCGAGGCAATCAGCAGCGCGATGCCGAACCAGGCCAGCGTGTTCGGCACCTCGCCCCACACAGCGTAACCCAGCGCCAGCGCAAACAGCAGGCCGGTGTAACGAAAAGGCGCGATCAGCGTCATCTCACCGTGGCGCATGCTGCTGATGATGAAGTAATAACCAGCGGTGAGAAACCCCGAAGCCAGCGCGAGCAGGCCGAACTCGAACGAGCCGAAAGGTTGCCAACCCTGCATCAGTGAACTCAGGCCGGACACCACGGTGACCGCAACGGCGGTGGACAGCGTGATCAAAATGGACGGGATGCCGGCGTGGATGCGCCGCGTCATCAGGTCGCGCGCCGCATGGAACAGCGTGCCCAGCAGGCAGACCAGCGCCCATGCGTTAAAACCTTCGGCGCGCGGCTGGATCACCAGCAACACACCGAGAAAGCCGAAACAGACCGCCAGCCAGCGCGCGCCGCGCACCCGCTCAGCCATGAAGAGCGCCGCAAACAGCGTCATGAACAGCGGTGCGGCAAGGTTGATCGCGGTGGCATTGCCGATCGGCATGTGAAACAACGCGCCCAGGTAGAGCATGGTGGCGATGGCATCGACCAGCGCGCGGCCCGCCACCCAACCGCGTGTGGCCTCGCGCATGCGGGGGGTGGCGCCCAGCGCGTGGACGACGGCCAGTACCAGCAGCACCGACATCAAGCCCCGGATAAAGATCAGTTGCGCGCTGGGCATGCTCTGGCTGGCGAACTTGACCAGTGCATCATTGGTGACAAAGCAGCCCATGGCACCCACCATGCAGACAATGCCGCGGCGGTTGGCGGCGCCAGAAGCGCTGAGGGTCATGGTGAAGGTTTCATTCCAACAGTCTACCTGCGGCAGCAGGTGTGGGCTTCTTGCTGCCCTGCCGCATCGCGGGAGTCAAACGCCTCTTCACAACGCTGAAAAAGACCGGTCAGCGCGCACTTTACAGCGCGTGACCCCCCCGCATTTGACATTCCCTCGTCGGCTGCTCAGGCCTTGGGCGGATGGCCGGCTACGCATCGGTGAGATGGCGAATCCGTGAGGTGGCCAAGGCCACCAGCACCAAGCCCACCAGTACCATGCCGCTTCCGGCGAACAACTGGCCCAGCGTGATGCTGCGCATCAGCCAACCTGCCACCGCGGCTGACATGGGGGCCAGTCCCATGAAGATGAACATGAACAGGCTCATCGCCCGTCCCAGCATGGCCTGCGGCACGCGCCGCTGTATCCAGGTGAAGACGGCCACCTGCATGAACCCGCCGAGCAGTCCAATAGTCCCCATCAGCAAGGCGCCTTGCCAGGTGTTGGTGATTTGCCCCATGGGAACAAACAGCAAGCCAATCGCCGCGTCAACCAGCAGCAAGGTCAGCCCCAGGGTCCCGACCCGCATCCGGGGTTTGATGCCCGAAACCACCATGCCAGCCAGCGTGCCCGCGCCGTGCGCGCCCAGCATGATGCCGAAGGCTGCGGCGCCCAGGTCGAGCTGTGTTGCCAGCAGCGGCAGGGCAATCTGGACCGGCCCGTGGATGAGTAGCGCGATGGCGCCCCAATAGAGAAAACAGGCGCGCAACGCGTTGTCGCGCCAGAAAAAACGCAGTCCTTCGGCCACCGCAGAAAAAACAGCTTGAGGCGCAGCCTGGCTACGCCCGGTGAGGGGGATCACTTTGGACAGTGTCCATGCCGAGAGGGCAAAACTGAAAGCGTCCAGTGCAAAGGCCACGCCGGTGCCGCGGGTCGCTTCTGCCGATCCGGGTGCGCCGTCGCCAGACAGCGCAATCAGAACACCGGCCAGCAGCGGGCCCAGAAACATCGAAGCCTGGCGCAGGCCCAGCATGATGCTGTTGGCGGCCTGCAATTGTTCTGGCGGGACAACCGATGGCAGCATCGCCGTGCCCGACGGGATGCTGAATGCCGTGGACAGTCCGATGGCAAACGCCAACAAGTACGTCATCCAGAGCGTCAATCCATCGACAAGCACCAGCGCTGCAAGCAAGCCGAGCAGCGCCGTGTTCACATATTTGGTCAGCATGAGCACACGCTTGGGAGAGTGGCGGTCAACCAGCGCGCCGCCTATCAGCATGAAAAGGGCTCGCGGCACGCTGATGAGCGCCAGCACCGTGCCCAGGACAAGCGGGTCCCCCGTCATCTTCAGCACCAACCATGGCAGGGCAATCAGCGTGAACTGGTCGCCCAGCATGGACACCACAGCGCCGCTGAGCATCCACCGGAAATTACGATCACGGACAAGCCGTGAACGCCCGTCATTGGGACCGGACGTCGACTCGACATGGGCGCCGAAACGCGTGCCCGAATGAGAGCTGGATGTTGAGGAGGGGGAGGGCGGAGGTGTCTGCATACGGCTTTTTGTGTTGATGGCCGCAGACTGTAGAGCCTCACGTCACGTGAGGGTCAAGGCGTTTCGTAAAAAATCGCGTACCTCTGGATCGAGCACAGCTGCCGCCTGCAGCACAGGTTCGTTGGCATGTGCTGCCACCAATTTGGCGCGTATGGCGCTGTCGTGGCCTGACAACCTTTCCAGGAGCCTATCGCATTCCCGGGCCAGCATCTGGGCTTCGGGGCTGTGGGCCGGTGCACCTTGCTGCATCAGCTTTCGGGTGCCCCGCGAGAGGTGTTGCCACTCGTCTTGCGAAACCTTGCCCAGCCGTTTCAATTCATCAGCCTGGAGGTACTTGCCCAGCACCGCCAGGCGTTGCTTGATGGGTTGACTGATGTAGGTGATCATGTCCTGGCCCGGGCCCTCCTGCTGTTGCGCCACCGGCTCGCGTTGGTACATGTAGTCCCAACGTTCAAGCAGGTCAAAGTCGCCGTCCATCCAGTGCAGCATCAAGGTCATCCACCGGTGGGCCAGGGGCTGGAGCTCCAGGCTGTCTGGCGGCACGCCGCGGTCCATGGCACTGCGCACCTCCGCCAGCAGGGGAGGCCACTTGTCAGCAATCTGGTCCCAATTGGTAAAGATGGTTTTTTGCTCGGCAGGGCTGAAATACTTGCCGTAAGTGGTCATGAGTGCCAGCGTACCCAGCCAGTCGCCGATGTCTGGCTGTCCACCGGTGGACAGCCGTTCCTGCAGCAGACCCAGGCTGGCGCGCAGTGCGCCAGCCCTGGAAACCTCCTGGTTCAACGCCTCGATTTGCTGCGCGATGATGGCGGGAAGCGCAGTGCCATCGCCGTCGAGCATGCTGCCAATTTGATTGAGCGGCAGGCCTAGCTGTTGCAGCGCCTGGATGCCGTGCAGGCGTGCGACGTCACTGCGACTGTACAGACGGTATCCGGCATCGGTGCGGGCCGAGGGCCTGAGCAGACCGATGGTGTCGTAGTGGTGCAGCGTGCGCACGGTCAGGCCGGTTCGCGCTGCAAGCTCTCCTACCTTCAGCAACATAAATACTCCCTATCATGGGATGGCTTGCTGCTGCACATGCTCTGTGCCGCCACCCTGGTTGCCCGCCATGCAGCTGGCTGTCAGAAAGGGAGTGAGTCTATACCGCGCTGCGGTGCCGGGCTATGCAGGTGTCAAGTACCTCCGCCGACTCGCGTTGCCACCAGTTGCCAGAGGAAAAAATTTCCACTTCGCTGTAGCCGGCGAAACCTTGGTCTTCCATCCATCCGCGTATCTTCGGGATGTCGATCACGCCGTCACCCATCATGCCCCGATCGTTGAGCAGGTCGGTGGTGGGTGTCAGCCAGTCGCAGACGTGGAAGGCCATCAACCTCTCCCTGCCCGCGCGCTGGATCTGTGCTTCGAGCTTGGGATCCCACCAGACGTGGTACACGTCCACCGCCACACCCAGTGCGCCACTGCGGCCGGGATCAAGCGCATCGCAAATGTCCAGGGCCTGTTCCATGGTGTTGATGCAAGCGCGGTCGGCGGCATACATCGGGTGCAGCGGCTCGATGGCCAGTGGCATCCTGTTCGCTTTTGAATATTCCAGTAGCTCGGCAATGCCGTCGCTGACTTGGGTGCGCGACAGCGCGATGTCCTTGTGTATGGCCTTGCCGGCAAGCGCGCCGGGCAGGGCACCGACCACCAGCACCAGGCAGGCAGCGTTGAGCTCGCAGGCTTCGTCTACCGCGCGGCGGTTGTCATCGTGAGCGGCCTTGATGCCGGCAGCATCAAAGGCAGGGAACATGCCGCCGCGGCAGTAACCGGACAGTTCCAGCGCATGGTCCTTGACCAGTTTCGAGATGACCGGCAGGCCGGCGGCGGCTACCTGGTCGCGCCAGGTTGAGATCGCCCGGATGCCGCGTTTCGCGCAGGCTTCAATGATGGCGGTCAGCGGCTGCTCCGCGCCACGGTTTTTACGTACGGTGGCGGTGTTGATGGAGAGCCAGCGGTGGTCCCGGGAAAAATCCCTCATGGCTGGACACCGTGCAGCGACAACAGCGTTTTCATCCGTTGCACGGCGAGGTCTGGGTGCTCCAGCAGATTCGCCGCGTCAGCCAGCCGAAACAGCTCGGCGAAATGCTGCAGCGAGCGCGTGCTCTGCTGACCGCCGACCATGGTGAAGTGGCTCTGGTGGCCGTTGAGCCAGGCCATGAACACCACGCCGGTTTTGTAGAAACGCGTAGGCGCTGCAAAGATGTGGCGCGACAGCGGCACGGTGGGGCCGAGGATGGCGTGGAACTTCTCCACATTGCCCTGTGCCAGCGCGCCCAGCGCCGCGCTGGCAGCCGGCGCAATTGCGTCGAAGATGCCCAGCAGTGCGTCACTTTGGCCGTGGAACAGATCGCTGCCGTGGCCGTCACCCGCGATCAGTTCGGCGTAATTAAAATCGTCGCCGGTGTACATGCGCACGCCCGCGGGCAAACGCCTCCGCATCGCAATTTCTTTGTCTTTGTCGAGGAGTGAAATTTTGATGCCGTCGACCTTATCGGGATGAGCATTGATGATGCCCAAGGCCGTGTCCATAGCCT
>NZ_JACDDD010000046.1 GCF_013817205.1 Polaromonas sp. | reverse complement strand
CCTCGAGGGGGGAGCGGCCCTCGGCCGCTTCGGGGGGGAGTGGGGAACTAATCAAACTTGACCCTTGGATCGACCCAGACATAACAGAGATCGCTGAGCAGCTTGGTCAGCAGCCCGATCAGCGTGAACAGGTACAGCGTGCCCAGCACCACCGGGTAGTCGCGCCGGATCACGCTTTCGTAACTGAGCAGGCCCAGGCCGTCGAGCGAAAACAGTGTTTCGATCAGCAGCGAGCCGGTGAAAAAGGCGCCGATAAAAGCCCCGGGGAAGCCGGTGATGATGGGGATCAGCGCGTTGCGGAACACGTGTTTCCACAGCACCTTGTTTTCGTCCAGGCCTTTGGCGCGCGCCGTCAGCACGTATTGCTTGCGGATTTCCTCGAGGAAGACATTTTTGGTCAGCATGGCCGTCACCGCAAAACTGCCGAACACCATGGCCGTGACCGGCAACGCGATGTGCCAGAGGTAGTCCACGATTTTGCCGGCCCAGCTGAGTTCATCCCAGTTCGGCGAGGTGAGCCCGCGCAGCGGGAACCACTGCAACTGCCCGCCGAAAATCACCAGCAGGGCCACACCCAGCACAAAACCGGGAATCGCATACCCGACCAGGATCAGCAAGGTGGTGACAAGGTCAAAGCGCGATCCCGCGCGCACCGCCTTGGCCACGCCCAGCGGCACGGCCACGCCGTAACTGATAAAAAAAGTCCACAGGCCCAGGCTGATGGACACCGGCAGCTTTTCGACGATCAGGCTCCAGACATCCTTGTTCTGGAAAAAACTTTTGCCCAGGTCAAATCGCGCAAACTGGCCGAGCATTTGCAGCAGGCGTTCAGGCGCCGGCTTGTCGAAGCCGTACAAGGCCTTGATCTGCTCGACGCGTTTCGGGTCGACGCCCTGGTTGCCCCGGTAGCTGGAGCCGCCGGACTCGACGCCACCCAGACCCTTGGCCTCGGCCATGTACTGCTCCACCGGCCCGCCGGGCACAAACTGGATCACCGCGAAGGTGATGAGCAGCACGCCCAGCAGGGTCGGAATCATCAGCAGCAGGCGCTTGAGGATGTAGGCGAACATGGCTCAGCGCCCCTCTTTCGGCGGCAAGCGCGCCCACCAGTAGCCCATGACCCAACCCTCGCCGCTGGCATAAGGCGGCATCGGCGCTTTGAAGGCCAGCCGCCAGGCGTTGTAGGCCAGGCGGTGTGACATCAGTGTCCACTGGGGAATCAGGTAGTGGCTGTGCATGATCACGCGATCCAGCGCGCGGCAGGCGGGCACCAGTTCGGCCTTGCTGCGAGCGCCCACCGCCGCCGCCACCAGCGCATCCACTGCCGGGCTTTTCACACCCATGAAGTTGCCCGAATTTTCGGTATCGGCGGCCTTGCTGCCGAACACGTCGGCCAGTTGCTGGCCAGGGTCGTGCGAGCCGGGGAAGTTGATGGTGGTCACATCAAACTCGAACTTGTCCAGGCGCTGCTGGTACAGCGCAAAGTCTACCGGCGAGAACCGCAGCACCACGCCAAGCTTTACAAGGTTGCGCATCCAGGGCGCGATGGTGCGCACGCCGCCTTCGCGGCTGTCCAGGTATTCGAGCACCATGGCCTCGCCCTTGGCGTTGCGCAGGGCGCCGTCGCGGTAGGTCCAGCCGGCGTCCTTGAGCAGGGCCTGGGCGCGGCGCAGGTTGGCGCGCAGCGACTGGCCCTCGCCTTCCGTTCTGGGCGGCTGGTACATGGTGCCGAACACCGCATCAGGTATCTTGCCGCGCCAGCCTTCCAGCAGCGCCAGTTCTTCCGGTGAAGGTGTGCCGGTGGCAGTGCAATCAGTGTTGCCGAACAGGTCCTGCACGCGTGGATAGCCGTTGTAAAACATCTGGCGGTTCATCCACTCGTAGTCCAGCGCCAGGCCGAGCGCCTCGCGGACCCGCGGGTCCGACAGGTGCGGGCGCCGGCTGTTGAGCACATAACTCTGGAAACCGGCCGGCTGTTTGTGGTCGAAGGCCTGCTTGACAAGCTCGCCGCTGTCGAAACGCCGGCCGTTGACGCGGCGCGCCCAGTCACCCGCCGAGTAAAAAGTCATCATGTCGAACTCCGCCGCCTTCAGGGCTTCCAGCCGCGCGGTGTTGTCCTTGTAAATCTTGACGGTGATGCGGTCGAAGTTGTTGCTGCCCCGGCGCACCGCCAGATCCCGGCCCCAGTAAGCCGGGTCACGCACATAGGTGATGTCCTTGCCGAAACGCACCGGGCCGATTTTGTAAGGCCCGCTACCGATGGGGGTATCCATCACCACCTCGTCAAACCGTTTGGCCTTGCCGTTTTCCACCCCCCAGGCGCGGCTGAACACCGGCAGGCCGCCGACCGTTAACGGCAATTCGCGGTTCGGCTTTTTGAAACGGAAGCGCACGGTCCGGGCGTCGATCACGTCGCAGCCGGCCACATCTTCCAGCAGCGACTTGTAGGCCGGGCTTACATAGGGGCCCATCAACGTGTCGTAACTGTGCTTGACGTCGGCAGCCTCCACGGGCTTGCCATTGTGAAAAAGGGCTTCACGGCGGATCCGGAAAGTGGCGCTGAGGCGGTCCGGGGCCACGGTGACATCTTCAGCCAGCAAGCCGTAGCCCGATGCGGTTTCGTCCATGGAGCCGGTCAGCAGCGTGTCGAACATCAGGGCAGACAGGTAGGCCGGCGCCGAGCCCTTGATGGTGAAGGGGTTGTACTTGTCGAAGGTGGACAGGCGCTGGTTGCTGATCAGTCGCAGCTCGCCGCCCTTGGGCGCCGCCGGGTCGGCGTAGTCGAAAGCGGTGAATCCGGACGGGTATTTGAGGTCGTCCCACAAGGCGTACCCATGGGCGCCCCAGGACGGCGTGACCCCGAGGGCAAGCCCCAGCAGACAGCACGACCACGCAAAAATCCTCATGCGACAATTCTGCCTTACTTAAGCCGGTACGCAGCGTATCTCCGAGGACACGCCGGGGTTTGCCGGTTCACATGCACAGACTGGAGCAGAAGATGGGTTTTCTTGAAGGAAAAAAACTGTTGGTCACGGGCGTGTTGTCCAACCGGTCAATCGCTTATGGCATCGCCAAGGCCTGTCATGCCCAAGGCGCCGAGCTGGCCTTCAGCTATGTCGGCGAGCGTTTCAAGGACCGCATCACAGAGTTCGCGGCCGACTTCAACTCGACGCTGATTTTTGATTGTGACGTCGGCAGCGACGAGCAGATTGCCAAAATGTTCGCCGACCTGTCGCAGACTTGGCCAAGCTTCGACGGCTTTGTGCACAGTATCGGCTTTGCGCCGCGCGAAGCGATTGCCGGCGACTTCCTGGAGGGCCTGAGCCGCGAAAGCTTTCGCGTCGCGCACGACATCAGCGCCTACAGCTTCCCGGCCATGGCCAAGGCTGCCCTGCCCCTGCTGAATCCAAAGTCAGCGCTGTTGACCCTGACTTATCTGGGCGCGCTGCGCGTGCTGCCCAACTACAACACCATGGGCCTGGCCAAGGCCTCGCTGGAAGCCAGCGTGCGTTACCTGGCTGAGTCGCTAGGCAGCAAGGGCACCGGCATGCGGGTCAACGGCATCAGCGCGGGCCCGATCAAGACTCTGGCCGCCAGCGGCATCAAGGACTTCGGCAAGATGCTCAAGGCCACGGCTGCAGCGCCGATACGCCGCAACGTGACGATTGAAGACGTCGGCAATGTCGCCGCGTTTTTGCTGAGCGACCTGGCCGCCGGCGTCAGCGCCGAGATCACCTATGTGGACGGCGGCTTCAGCCAGGTGGTGAGTGGCATGGGCGAGGCCGCCGAGGCGGGCTGAGACCGCAAAGCGGCCTTTGCGAGGCCTCGGATTGCTATCAAATGGATAGCTGCTCGCGCATACTGCGCGTGGGCTGGACGCCGAAAAGGCTTGAAAACCCAGCCCGACGCGGACGCAGACACACTGTTTCGCTCGAAATCAGGCATCAAATCGGCCGCCAGCCCTTTATCCACGGGCGCAGACAGCTCCTGAAACCATAGCAACTCACCGCGGCCAGCACTCAGGGACGGCGCCAGTATTCATACGTCCAAGCTAGGCCAAAGCCGGCGCGCCGGTACAACGCCTGCGCAGACGCATTGCCGTCTTCCACCTGCAAAAAGCAGCGCGCCATGCCCCGTGCCGGGGCCGCCTCGGCCAGCGCGGCGAGAATGCGCCCGGCCAGGCCGCGGCCGCGCCAGGCCGGCGCGGTGCGCATGCCGTGCACGCTGACCCAACCATGGGAAAACGCCGCCGCGCCGGCTGCCACGGTGCGGCCACCCTCCCGCACGCTTGCATAGAGTGATCCTGGCGCGCGGCCAAGTGCCGCGACGCGGCTGGCGCCATCGACCGGATCAAAACCCTCCCCCACAAACAAGGCCGCCCAGGCAGCGTCGGGTGCCAGATCGACGTCCGCCAGCACGGCGGACACCGCGCGCACCTTGCTGACAGGTCCCAGTTGCACCTGCGTGGGCTGCTCCGCGCGGTAGGCGCGACGCCGCAGCTCCGCACGCACCTCGTCGAAACACGATGACCGCGCCAGCCGGAATTGCGCCGGCAGTCCCCTGGCCGCATAACGCGCTTCTATCCGGTCGATCAGGAGGCTTGCCTCGGTCGCCGAGGGGTATTGCAGCGGCACCGCGCTTTTGGCCCGGCCCACTGTGCCGCTGTCGAAGGCCAGCAACCAGCCATCAACTTCCTCGATGGCCTGTGGCGAGACTGCGGCCGCTGTGGCCCGTTCGATCGTTTCCACGTCGCCAGTTTTCATTGCTGCCCAATAACCTTTGTCCTGGTCCATCCCTGGTCCTCCCGTTTTTTTTCTGGCGCCGCAGCCACCATGGCGCATCGCTTATCCTGAGCGGAGTTTTACACTGTCGCTGTTGCAGCAAGCCAAGTGAGCTCCCCATCCATGCCTGCCCTGTCCCGGCGCCCTGCCCTCATTCTGCCCCGCTGGGCTGCCAGGCTGCTTGTCGTGGCCTGCTTGGGCATGCCTCACGCGGCGATGGCGTCGGATGCCATCCGACCGCCGCTGATGCTGGCCAATGTTTACCGACCCGGCATCGCACTGGAGGATTACTGGGTCAGCGAAAAACTGGATGGCGTGCGCGGCTATTGGGATGGCCAGCAACTGCTGACGCGCGGCGGAGAGCGCGTCGCCGCGCCCGCCTGGTTTACCGCCGGCTGGCCGGCCACACCTCTGGATGGCGAGCTGTGGGCCGGGCGCGGGCAGTTTTCGCACGCCGTCTCCACCGTGCGTCAACAAAACCCTGGCGACGCCGCATGGCGCCGCATTCGCTTCATGGTGTTTGACCTGCCGGCGCATGAGGGAACGTTCTCGGAACGCATCCCGGCTCTGAAGGGGGTGGTCGGCCGCATCAACCAACCCTGGGTGCAGGCGGTGGCGCAACACAAGGTGGCAGGCCCCGCTGCCCTGCAGGCCTTGCTGGGCAAAACCGTAAAGCTGGGCGGCGAAGGCCTGATGCTGCACCGCGGAGCGTCGCTCTACCAGGCGCTGCGCAATGACGATTTGCTCAAAGTGAAAACCCACGAGGACGCCGAGGCGCGCGTGCTGGGGCATATCGCGGGCCGGGGCAAACACGCCGGCCGGCTGGGTGCGCTGCTTGTGGAGCTGCCAGCCGCACAGGGCAAAGCGGCACGCCGTTTCAAGCTCGGCAGTGGTTTCAGCGACGCTGAGCGGCAACAGCCGCCGCCTGTCGGCAGCTGGGTCACCTTCCGGTATCGCGGCCTCAATGACAGCGGCATCCCGCGTTTTGCCAGCTTCCTGCGGGTGCGGGACGACATGCCGGCCACACCGCGCTGAGGCACGGCAGGCCGGCAGGCCTTATTCCTTCACGCAGTCGGCGTAATAGTGCCGCTTGCCATCGGCGTCCTGCTCTTCGACCAGGCCGTGGATGTCGGTCTCAAAGCCTGGGCATTGCAGATTGAACTCGCGCGAGAACTTCAGGTAGTCAACGATTTTCCTGTTGAAAACCTCCCCGGGAATCAGCAGCGGAATGCCGGGGGGGTACGGCGTGACCAGGCCCACGGTGATGCGGCCTTCGAGCTGGTCGATCTCGACGCGCTCCGTCTTGTGCAGTGCAATGTGCGCGTAGGCGTCGCTGGGCTTCATGGCCGGCGTCAGGTCGCTCAGGTACATGTCGGTGGTCAGGCGCGCGATGTCGTACTTGGCGTAGAGGCCGTGGATGTGCTGGCACAGGTCCGCCAGGCCCATCTTCTCGTAGCGCGGAAACTTCTGGCAGAACTCGGGCAGGATGCGCCACATGGGCTGGTTCTTGGCGTAGTCGTCCTTGAACTGTTGCAGCGCGGTCAACATGCTGTTCCAGCGGCCCTTGGTGATGCCGATGGTGAACATGATGAAAAAGCTGTAAAGCCCGGTTTTTTCGACCACCACGCCGTGTTCAGCCAGAAACTTGGTCACGATGCTGGCCGGGATGCCGGTCTTGGCAAACTTGCCGTTCAGGTCCATGCCCGGTGTGACGATGGTGGACTTGATCGGGTCCAGCATGTTGAAACCGGTCGCCATCTTGCCGAAGCCATGCCAGTTGACACCGGCTTTCGCATTTTTTGACTCGCCCTTGATGATCCAGTCTTCCGAGCGGCCAATACCCTCGTCGACCAGTTTGTCCGGCCCCCAGACCTTGAACCACCAGTCGTCGCCATATTCCTCGTCCACCTTGCGCATGGCGCGGCGGAAGTCCAGCGCTTCTGCAATGCTTTCTTCCACCAGCGCGGTGCCGCCGGGCGGCTCCATCATGGCGGCAGCCACGTCGCAGCTCGCGATGATGCTGTATTGCGGTGAGGTGGAGGTGTGCATGAGGAAGGCCTCATTGAAGAGGTGGCGATCCAGCTTGACCGTCTGCGAGTCCTGCACAAGAACATGACTGGCCTGGCTGATGCCAGCCAGCAGCTTGTGAATCGACTGCGTCGCATACACCATGGCCTGCTTTGGCCGCGTGCGCTTCTTGCCCATGGCGTGGTAACTGCCGTAAAACGGGTGGAAGGCTGCATGCGGAAGCCACGCCTCGTCAAAATGCAGGTTCTCGACGTAACCATCGAGCATGCCCTTGATGGTTTCAGTGTTGTAAAGCACACCGTCGTAGGTGGACTGGGTCAGGGTCAGCACACGCGGCTTGACCTTCTTCGCGTCCACCCCCTTGAGCAGCGGGTTTGCCTTGATCTTGGCCTGGATGGACGCTTGCTCAAACTCTTCCTTGGGGATCGGGCCAATGATGCCGAAGTGGTTGCGTGTCGGCTTGAGAAACACCGGTATCGCCCCGGTCATGATGATGGCGTGCAAGATTGATTTATGGCAATTGCGGTCCACCACCACCACGTCGCCTGGCGCCACTGTGTGGTGCCAGACCATCTTGTTGGAAGTCGAAGTGCCGTTGGTCACAAAAAAGCAATGATCCGCATTGAAGATTCGCGCCGCGTTGCGCTCCGACGCGCCTACAGGGCCGTCATGGTCCAGCAGCTGACCCAACTCTTCCACCGCATTACACACGTCAGCACGCAGCATGTTCTCGCCAAAAAACTGGTGGAACATCTGGCCGACGGGGCTCTTCAGAAAAGCTACGCCGCCCGAGTGCCCGGGACAATGCCAGGAGTAGGAGCCGTCCTCGGCGTAGTCCAGCAGCGCCTTGAAGAACGGCGGCTGCACACCTTCAAGATAACTCTTGGCCTCACGAATGATGTGGCGCGCCACAAACTCCGGCGTGTCTTCAAACATGTGAATGAAGCCATGCAACTCGCGCAGGATGTCGTTGGGAATGTGGCGCGAGGTCTTGGTCTCGCCATAGACATAAATCGGGACGTCCAGATTTTTGCGGCGCACTTCTTCAATGAAATGGCGCAAATTCAGCACCGCCGGGTCCAGGTCCGGGCCGGGCGTGAACTCTTCGTCGTCGATGGACAGAATGAAGGCGCTGGCGCGGCTTTGCTGCTGCGCAAACTGCGACAGGTCGCCGTAGCTGGTGACGCCCAGCACCTCAAAGCCTTCTGTCTCTATGGCCTGCGCCAGCGCACGGATGCCCAGGCCGGAGGTGTTTTCGGAGCGGAAGTCTTCGTCAATGATGACGATGGGAAAGCGAAATTTCATCAAAAGGCCTTTGCCTGGAACGGTCAAAAAAAACGGATCAGGGCCGAAGTGTAAGGACATTTGTTGACGCCTGACCCTGCCGGGTCTTCATCAAGCCCGGTTAAGCTTGCCAGCGGGCATTTGTGCCCCAGAATGTGGCTTTTACGAAACGGGAGGAAGCAGAACATGGCTGAATCAACAATCTGGTGGTTGCTGGCAGGAGGCGCCGTGGCGCTGGAACTGGCAACAGGAACGTTTTACCTGCTGATGCTGGCGGTCGGCTTGGTTGCCGCTGCCATCGCAGCGCATCTGGGCCTGGACCTCACTGGTCAAATGCTGGTGGCGGCTGTGGTTGGCGGCGGTGCCGTGGTGCTGTGGCACTGGAAGCGCAGCAAGGAACCAAAGCCGGTGCACGCGCAGGCCAACACAGATGTGCAAATGGACATCGGTGAAACCGTACATGTGGCGCAGTGGAATGCCGACGCCACGGCCAACGTCAAATACCGTGGTTCCCAGTGGTCCGTGGTGCTTGCCGACAATGACGGGACGCCCGAGCCGGGTCTCTTCAAGGTCAGGGAGCTCCACGGCAATCGACTGGTCGTCGCCAAACTGTGAGACAGTCTGCGGTGTCCTGCCACAGAGCAGGCTGCCTGTTTATTTGATTACCGGAGAACAAAATGAAAATGGAAATCGCACTCGTCATTCTCGTGGTTGCAGTGATTTTTATCATCCGCAGCATGAAGGTGGTTCCGCAGCAAAACGCTTGGGTTGTGGAGCGCCTGGGCAAGTACCATGGCAGCCTGACACCAGGACTGAACTTTCTCATCCCCTTCATTGACCGGGTTGCCTACAAGCATTCGCTCAAGGAAATCCCGCTGGACGTCCCCAGCCAAGTCTGTATCACCCGCGACAACACCCAGCTTCAGGTGGACGGCATTTTGTATTTCCAGGTGACTGACCCGATGCGTGCCAGCTACGGCTCCTCCAACTACATCGTCGCCGTGACGCAACTGGCGCAGACCTCACTGCGCAGCGTGATCGGCAAACTCGAGCTCGACAAGACCTTTGAAGAACGCGACATCATCAATGCCCAGGTCGTCGCCGCTATTGACGAAGCAGCTTTGAACTGGGGCGTGAAGGTGCTGCGTTACGAAATCAAGGACTTGACTCCTCCCAAGGAGATCCTGCACGCCATGCAGTCGCAGATCACCGCCGAGCGCGAAAAGCGCGCCTTGATCGCCGCGTCTGAAGGCCGCCGTCAGGAGCAGATCAACATCGCCACGGGTGAGCGCGAGGCTTTTATTGCCCGCTCCGAAGGTGAAAAGCTCGCGGCCATCAACAACGCCCAAGGTGAAGCCTCTGCCATCACGGCTGTGGCGGAGGCCAATGCGCGCGCCATTGAAGTGGTTGCCGCAGCCATTCGCCAGCCCGGCGGAGAGATGGCCGTACAACTCAAGGTAGCGGAGAAAGCCGTGGAAGCCTATTCACGCGTCGCCGCGGATGCTACAACGACGCTGATCGTCCCCAGCAACATGACAGAGGTCTCGGCACTCGTCGCCTCTGCCATGAAAATGGTTCAGTCCACTTCAAAATCTACCTGACCTCCAACTCAAGCGCAAATGACCGCCAAAAACGTACTGGGTACAGAACTCGTTCCCTGCTCCTACGATCCGCTGACGGGTTACTTCCGGGATGGTTGCTGCAACACCGACGAATCTGATTTGGGATCGCACCTCATTTGCGTTCGGGTGACAGCCGAGTTTTTGGTGTTTTCAACGGGGCGCGGCAATGACCTGTCCACGCCACGGCCAGAGCACCGTTTTGCGGGCCTCAAGCCTGGCGACCGCTGGTGCCTATGTGCCAACCGGTGGCGCGAGGCGCTCGAAGCCGGCGCCGCGCCGCCTGCGGTGCTGGAGTCAACTCACATCCTTGCGCTCGAATTTGTCACGCGGGCGCAGTTGGAAAAACACCGGTTCCACAACGTTGCCCATTAAGCGGGCTGCGAGGGCTGCTACAATCGATGGCTTAGCGGAAGGGTGGATGAGCGGTTTAAGTCACACGCCTGGAAAGCGTGCGTAGGGTTAAACCTACCGCGGGTTCGAATCCCGCCTCTTCCGCCATAGTTATCAAAACATGCGGGGTTCCAGCCTCCATGAATGTACCCACAAACAGGCCCGTCAGCACGCAAGTGCTGACGGGCTTTTTGTTGGCGGCGACGGTTTCCTCGCATTCGCGCGACTGGCGCGGAAGGCCAAAAAAAAGCCACCTTGCGGTGGCTTTTTTATGCGCTGACCGGAAGCTTATTCCAGAGGCGTCTTCTTGCCGTCCTTGTAGTTGTACAAGGTGATTGCAGGGTTCTTCAGCTCGCCGTTAGGCAAGAACTCGATCGTGGTGGTCACACCCTTGAAGCTGGTTTTGAGCAGCTCCGGAGTGTAGACAGCCGGGTCGATGGAGTTGGCGCGTTTCATTGCGTCCACCAGAACAAAGGTCGCGTCATAGGTGTATGGGCTGTAGACCTGGAACTGGTTCGGGTACTTCTCGTCGTAACGCTTCTTCCACTCGGTGCCGCCAGGCATTTTGCCCAGCGATGCGCCACCTTCGGCACAGATCACGTTGTCAAGGGTCTTGGCGCCGGCGGCGAGCTTGGCGATCTCGGAGGTGCAGATGCCGTCACCGCCAAAGTACTTGACCTTGCTCATTCCGAGCTGCTCCATCTGGCGCAGCATTGGGCCGGCTTGTGGGTCCATGCCGCCGTAGAACACGGCATCTGGGCCCTTGGCTTTGATGGCGGTCAGAATCGCCATGAAGTCGGTGGCCTTGTCTGTGGTGAACTGCTCGTCAACCACGGTCATGCCCTTTTCCTTGGCAGTCTTCTTAAAGATGTCAGCAACACCCTGGCCGTAAGCGGAACGGTCGTCGATGATCGCGACTTTTTTCAGCTTCAGGTTGTCGGCGGCGTAAAAGGCCAGGCCAGCGCCCAATGCCAGGTCGTTGGCAATGATGCGGTAGGTGGTTTTGTAGCCGGGCTTGGTCAGGTCGGGGTTGGTCGCGGCGCCAGTGACATGGGGAATACCGCAATCGTTGTAGACCTTGGAAGCAGGAATGGTGGTGCCGGAGTTGAGGTGCCCGACCACGCCGGCAACCTTGGAGTCACACAGTTTCTGTGCGGCGGCGGTGCCCTGTTTTGGATCAGCAGCGTCGTCCTCGGCGACGATTTGGAAAGTGGCTTTCTTGCCACCGATCATCACGCCCTGCTTGTTCAGGTCTTCAATGGCCATGCGCACGCCATTTTCATTGTCCTTTCCATAGTGGGCCTGAGCGCCTGAAACGGGAGCAACGTGACCGATCTTGACAACGAGCGTATCACCGGCAGGGGCAGGGGCGGGAGCCGCAGCGACCGGGGCAGCAGGTGCAGGTGCAGTGGCGGCTGGCTTGGCTTCTTCTTTTTTGCCGCAGGCAACAACCAACATGGCGGCCAAAGCGACCGCAGTCCATTTCATTTGCATAAATACACTCCAATTAGGAAATTATCGTTAATGGTTGAGAACTGTTTTTTTACTCAACAGCAGCGAACATAACGCAATTTTTGCGCCCGCACCATAGCGAGCTGCCCTAGTGTTGCGCGGGAGAATCGGAGAAAGAAATGAAAATGATAGATCATTAGTACTTCTTATGTATCAACATCTGGATACAGGGGTCGCTCCAAATGCGGGCCGTAGAAGCTGCGTCAGGGCTTGTCCGTGAGATAGCTTCCCAGTTCCTGCTCAAACGCCCGGTTGACCGACTGGCGTACGACAATTTCGATTTCATCCCGGAGACTGGGCGCTAGGGCCTGGGTGTGCTCCAGGACCAGCCGCCCGACGGTTTCACGCAGCAACCTGTCCAGCGTCAGGTCAACGCGCTGCATTACACGATGAATCATCTGCTCCTGCAGATGGGGAGGATCTACGGCTGCAACTGCCGGTTGGTCTGCGGTGCCGGTCTCCTTGACAGGCGGCTGGACCACTTCTGTCAGCGTGGGCACAAAACGCGGGGGTGGGCTGGATCGGTTCATGGCCTCGATTCCTGGGCAAGATCGTGCCGCTTCATGGCGTAGCCACGGTCGGCGTAGTGCTTCCATCGGCCGCGTGCGGCTGCCCGGTCGTCGTCAGCGCGTGTGACCAGTTCGATAAAACGCTCAAAGCGCTCGAACCCGGCCGGCACCTGCTGGCCGAGGTTCACCAGTACCTCGTGGTGCGGACAGGCGCCAAGGTCCCCTGCCAACAGCACGGGGGTGGCGGCCACAGTCGCGGCCGGCGCGTCCAGCTTGCAATGCGGCACAAATTCAAGCGGGGAAAAGGTCCAGAGCAGCTGGTCCAGCCGGCGCAGCGTCTCGGCTTCGCCGGTCACCACCACCCGCGCGCCACTGCCCCAAGCCTTTCGCAGCAGCCGGCAACCATATTCGAGCTTGTCCGGCACGTTGAAGTGAAAGGCAACCTCGGTCATGCGCGGGAACCACTCCGCTTTCTTGCGGCCGGCCTGGCCGGCTGAACCTGCCCCATCAGGAAGTCCACCAGCAATGGAACCGGCCGGCCCGTGGAGCCCTTGGCGGTCCCGCTTTTCCAGGCCGTACCGGCAATGTCCAGGTGCGCCCAGGGAAACTTGCCGGCAAAACGCTGGAGGAACTTGGCCGCCGTGATGGCTCCGCCAGCGCGGCCCGCCACGTTGGCGACGTCTGCAAAATGCGTTTTCAGGCCCTCGGCATACTCGTCGTCCAGCGGCATGCGCCAGCACAGGTCCAGTGAGCTGTCCCCGGCGGCGGCCAGGGATTGGGCCAGCGCCTCATCGCTGGAGAACAGGCCGCTGCGCACCCCGCCAAGCGCAATCACGCAGGCGCCGGTCAGCGTGGCGATGTCCACCACCGCGCGCGGCTTGAAGCGCTCTGCATAGGTCAGGGCGTCACACAGCACCAGCCGGCCCTCGGCGTCGGTGTTGAGGATCTCGATGGTCTGCCCGCTCATGCTGGTGACGACATCGCCGGGTTTGACGGCGCGGCCGTCCGGCATGTTTTCGCAGGCGGGGATCAGCCCGACCACATTGAGAGCCGGCTGCAGCTCGGCCAGCGCCCGGAAGGTGCCGAGCACACTGGCGGCCCCACCCATGTCGTACTTCATTTCGTCCATCTCGGCAGCCGGCTTGATGGAAATGCCGCCAGTGTCAAAAGTGATGCCCTTGCCGATCAGCACTACCGGCGCCTCGGTTCTGGTGCCGCCGTCGTAACGCAGAACGATGAAGCGCAGCGGCTCCTCCGAACCCTGGGCGACCGCCATGAAGGAGCCCATTCCAAGCTTGGCAACTTCCTTCGGGCCCAGCACCTCAACCCGCATGCCCGGCAGCTTGCCAAGCTCCTTGGCGGCCTGCGCCAGCAAGGTCGGGGTTGCATGGTTGGCCGGGCGGTTCGCCCACTCGCGCGCGAGCGCCACCCCTTTGGACAAACCTACTCCCTTGTCGAAGCCGGCCCGGCTTGATGCCAGCGAGGACACCGCCACCACCACGCGCTGCAGCTTCTGCACGGCAGGTTTCGATTTGGTGGTGCTGTAAACGTAGGTTGCGTCGGCACAGGCCAGCACAGCCGCACGAACTGATGCGTGATCAGCCGCCGCCATTCCCACCAGGCTGAGCACAACATGCCGGACATTGGTGGTCTTCAGCGCGGCCATGGCTGCATGAACCGCCGAGCGTACGTTTTTCACACTGCCGTCGCCAGCACCGGCCAGCAACACCCGGGTGGCAGCGATGCCCGGGGGGCGGTAGGCATTGAGCAGCTTGCCGGCCTTGTTCTCAAAGTCCTCTGCCTTGATGGCCAGCGCCGCCAACGCCGACACGGCGTCAGCCCCGGTCCATGTTTCCGCTCCGACGAGGACGATGAGCGCATCACATTTTTCGGCGCAAATGCGCGCAGGGGTCAGGGTTTTGAGTTCAAAGTCCATAATTGGGGGTTGGGCGCAGCAAGCGCGCGCATCAGGCGTTGGTGGTCAGACAAAAGGGAGCGGTTTCAGGCAATGTTATTCCAATCTTCGATCCGCAAAGAGTTGGCCCGCAGTTTCGGGGCGACCCTTGTGGTTTTGCTGACCATTGTGATCACCATCATCCTGATCCGTACCCTCGGCCAGGCCTCACGCGGCAGTGTCAATCCGCAGGACGTGATGATGGTCATGGGCTATTCCGCGCTGGGCCGGCTGCCCATCATTCTGACCCTGTCTCTCTTTGTTGCGATGGTAAGCACCCTGTCGCGTATGTATCGCGACAGCGAAATGGTGGTCTGGTTTGTCAGCGGGCGCGGCTTGGGCTTTTTCCTGGTGCCCATGTTCCGTTTTGCCTGGCCGGTGTTGCTGGTCATTACCTTGATGTCGGTCTTTGTCTGGCCCTGGTCCAACCAGCAGGCCCAGGACATGAAAGACCGCTACCAACAGCGCGGCGACCTTGAGCGCGTCTCGCCCGGCCAGTTCCAGGAGTCCTCCAGCGGCAACCGGGTGTTTTTCATTGACCGTGAGACCTCGCAGGGAAAAACCAGCAACAACGTTTTTATTGCCTCCACAGAAAAAGGCAAAAATTCGGTCACCACAGCAAGCTCGGGGCGCATCGCCACTGTCGGCGACTCCCAACTGCTGCTGCTCAACAACGGCCAGCGTCTGGAAAGCGAGATCGGTAAATCGGCGCTGAAAATCACTGAATTCGAGGAATACGGCAGCAAGGCTGGTGACAGTCCGCTGATCAACGGCGCCAATATTCCTGAAAAGTCCAAATCCACGCGAGAACTGATGAAAACGCCCACCCGGGGTAACCAGGGGGAGTTGGCGTGGCGTCTGGGCATGGCACTGGCTGCCATCAACTTTGTCGTGATTGCACTGGCGCTGGCCAGCGTCAACCCGCGCGCCGGACGCAGCGGCAACCTGATCTTCGTGCTGTTCACCTTTGTGGTCTATCACAACCTGCTCAATCTTGGCCAGAGCTGGATCGCGGTGGGCGTCGCCAACTTCGGACCTTTCCTGCTGGCCCTGCATGGCGGCGCCCTGCTGCTCGCGCTGGCGTGGCTGTCCAAACGCCATCTGAACTGGACCTTCATGGGTGCGGTCAGCCGGCAGCGCAAGCGGCAGGCTGACCGTGAAGCAAAGGCGGGCGCATGAAAACCATACGCCGCCTGATTTATGGCGAGACGCTGAGCTCGATTGCCTTTGTCGCCGCCGGTTTCCTCGCGCTGTTTTTCTTTTTCGACCTGGTTGACGAGCTGCAATACCTCGGAAAAAACGCCGCTGGGGTGGTCAGTTCCGATGAAAACGCCTATCAGATCCGGCATGCCCTGCTGTATGTCGCGCTGCTCATCCCCAGCCATCTGTACGAGCTGGTGCCGATTTCGGTGCTGATCGGCACCATCTTCGTGATGGCCAGGCTGGCACAAAGCTCTGAATACACCATCCTGCGCACCAGCGGTCTGGAGCCCTGGCGTGCGCTGCGCTTGCTGCTGGCCTTGGGGGCTTTTTTCACGGTTGTATGTTTTGCCATCGGCGACTACTTGGCTCCCGCCGCTGACCGCAGCGCCCAGCTGCTCAAGGCGCGTTACCAGGGCCGCATCACCATCGGGCAAACCGGCGCGTGGCTCAAGGAAAAGCAACCCTACAACAGCTATGTGGTTAATGTTGGCGCACTGTCATCGAAGAATGAGATGCAGGCTGTGCGCGTGTTCGAGTTCGACAACAAGGGCCTGTTGTCGTCCATCACCCAGTCGCCACTGGCCAAATTTTCGGCCGATGCCTCCTGGCAGCTCGAGAACGTGACGCGAACAGAGTTCGCGGTGAAAGCCGCCCAGGCCACGGCCACCGACGCGGGCCGGGAATCGGCAAAGATCACCGTGAGCAAGATCGAGCACTTCCGCTGGCCGACCGAGATCAGCGCGGAAATGGTTTCTGTCGCCGTGCTCAAGCCCGAGCGCATGAGCACCATTGCCCTGTTCACCTACATCCGCCACTTGAGCGCCAATGGTCAGACCGCCCAGCGTTACGAGATCGAGTTCTGGAAAAAGGTGTTTTATCCACTCAGTTGCCTGGTGATGGTCGTGCTGGCCCTGCCCTTTGCCTACCTGCACTTTCGCAGCGGCGGCATTGCCGGTTACGTCTTCGGCGGTGTGATGATCGGCATCAGCTTCTTCCTCCTCAACAACGTCTTCGGCTACATCGGCAATCTGCAGAGCTGGCAACCGTGGCTGGCAGCAGCGGCCCCGGGCCTGCTGTACATGGCGATTTCACTGGGTGCTTTCGGCTGGCTGGTACTGAGGCGCTGATGGACAGGCGCGGCATCATCTTGTTCGCCCACGGCTCGCGTGACCCGCTGTGGCACCTGCCCATAGAGGCGGTGGCCGCAGCCACCCGTGCCCGCGGTGCCGATGCTTTGGTCGGCTGTGCCTACCTTGAGCTGAGCACCCCAAACCTGGCGCAGTGTGCTACGGATTTGATAGCGGCTGGTGCCCGCCAGTTAAGGGTTTTACCGCTTTTTTTGGGTGTCGGCAAACACGCCAGGGAAGATCTGCCGCAACTGGTCGCGCAATTGCGTGCAGCCCATCCCGGTGTCCCGGTCGAGTTGATGGCGGCGGTGGGGGAAGACCCCCGCCTGACATCGCTCATGGCGGAGATCGCGCTTTCCTGATTTTTCTGTTGCTGAGTCGGCCTTTAGCCACAAACAGGCATAATAAATTCAAATAATTAGCCAAAATAGCATATGAATCTTCACCAATTTCGCTTTGTTCAGGAGGCCGCCCGCCGCAACCTCAACCTCACCGAAACCGCGCGCGTGCTCCACACCTCCCAGCCCGGGGTGTCCAAGGCCATCATCGAGCTGGAAGAAGAGTTGGGCGTCGAGATTTTTGCGCGCCACGGCAAGCGACTCAAACGCGTGACCGAGCCCGGCGAACACGTGCTTAAAAGCATCGAGGTGATCTTGCGTGAGGTCGGCAACCTGCGCCGCATCGGCGAACAGTTTTCGGCGCAGGACAGCGGCACGCTGTCAATCGCCACCACCCACACCCAGGCGCGTTATGTACTGCCGGTGCCGGTGGCGAAGCTGCGCGAAGCCTTTCCGAAGGTCAACGTCAGCCTGCATCAGGGCTCACCCGACCAGGTCGCGCGCATGCTGATCGACGATGTCGCCGAAATCGGCATCGCCACCGAATCGCTGGCCCAGTACGAAGACCTCGTCACCCTGCCCTGCTACGAGTGGCAGCACATGCTCGTGATGCCGCTGGACCACCCGCTGGCCAGGCAGGAACACATCACCCTGGACGACCTGGCCGCGCAGCCGTTGATCACCTACCACCCGTCCTTCACCGGCCGCACCAAGATCGACCAGGCCTTTGCGGCGAAACGGCTGCATCCCCGCATTGCGCTGGAGGCCATCGACTCTGACGTCATCAAGACTTATGTGCGTCTGGGCCTGGGCATAGGCATCGTGGCGGAAATGGCTATCCGGGACGACGGCACCAACAGCGACCTGCTGGCCCGGCCCGCCGGCGAGCTGTTCGGCGTGAACGTAGCTCGTGTGGCCTTCAAGCGCAGCGCCTACCTGCGCAATTTTGTCTACAAGTTCGCCGAGTTGCTCAGCGACAAGCTGGACCGCGCCCAGATCACCCGCGCCATGAGCAGCCGCCATGGCGACTTCGAACTCTGAACCCTCCTGACGTCCGACCACCATGACCACCGTTCAAGAACGCACACCGGCCCTCCAGACCAAACTGCCCGCCGTCGGAACCACCATTTTCACCGTGATGTCCACCCTGGCCGCCGAAAAAGGCGCGGTCAACCTGGGTCAGGGCTTCCCGGATTTTGAATGTGACCCCAAGCTGGTGGGCGCTGTCACCGATGCCATGACACGCGGCCTGAACCAATACCCGCCCATGGCCGGCGTGCCGGTGCTGCGCGAAGCGGTGGCCACCAAGCTGCAGCAACTGCACGGCCGCAGCTACGACGCTGCCAGCGAAATCACCATTACCGCTGGCGCGACCCAGGCCATCATCACCACGATCCTCGCAGTGGTGCACCCCGGCGACGAAGTCATCGTTCTTGAGCCCTGCTACGACAGTTATGTGCCCAACATCGAGCTGGCCGGGGGCGTCGCGGTGCGTGTGCCTTTGGTGCCCGGCAGTTTCCGGCCTGACTTCGATAAGATTTCCGCCGCGATCAACGGCAAAACCCGCGCCATCATCATCAACTCGCCGCACAACCCCAGTGCCACTGTCTGGACACGCGAGGACATGCTGCGCCTGCAGGAAATCCTGGCGCCTACAGACGTGCTGCTGATCAGCGATGAGGTGTACGAACACATGGTGTTCGACGCCGACATGGGCCGCATGCACGAAAGCGCGGCGCGTTTTCCTGGCCTGGCGGCACGCGCCTTCATCGTCAGCAGTTTCGGCAAAACTTACCACGTGACCGGCTGGAAGGTGGGCTACGTGGCCGCACCCGCGGCATTGACGTCCGAGTTCCGCAAGGTGCACCAGTTCAACGTCTTCACCGTCAATACGCCGGTGCAGCACGGACTGGCCGCCTACATGCTTGATGCCCGCCCCTACCTGGAACTGCCGGCGTTTTACCAGCGCAAGCGGGACCTGTTTCGCGCCGGTCTGGCCAACACCCGCTTCAAGCTGCTGCCCAGCGAAGGCAGCTACTTTCAGTGTGTGGACATTTCCGAGGTGAGCAAACTCAGCGAGACCGACTTCTGCAAATGGCTGACCGCCGAGATCGGCGTTGCCGCGATTCCGTTGTCAGCGTTTTACGGCGACGGCTTGGACCAGCGGGTGGTGCGCTTTTGTTTTGCGAAGAAGGATGAGACTTTGAATCTGGCGCTGGAGCGGTTGGCGAAGTTGTAGTTTGCTATTGAATTGATAGCTGCTTACTCAAGAGGGACAAGGGCTACAGGTAGATTTGATCATGATTTTGAATCTCGGCAGTAAGGCGCCGCCACAAACTTCACGCTGCTTTTCGCAAGCCGCTTTCCTTCGTCAACTGTAGGAACTCCCTGACGGTGCAGCAGCGCACCTTCCTGCTGTGCGCAAGCAGACTCGGGTGAACAATCACTACACACATAACAAGGAGTTTCACATGTCAATTTCCCTCATCCTGCTCATCGTCCTTATCCTGATCCTGGTGGGCGCACTGCCCACCTGGGGCCACAGCAAGAGCTGGGGTTACGGTCCCAGCGGCGGTCTGGGCCTGATTGTGATCATCCTCATCGTGCTGCTGCTGATGGGCAAGCTTTAACCCATCCCCGCACCAGTCAAAAGAAACCCGGTCGTTACAGACCGGGTTTTTTTACGCCCCGTGCCCGCCGGCTGACAGCTCAGTGACCCAGCTGCAACCAGGTCTTTTCCAGCCGATTGATGCTCACCGGCTGTGGAGTGCGCAGCTCCTGCGCAAAAAAACTGACGCGCAACTCTTCGATGAGCCAGCGCAGCTCCTGCAGCCGCGCATCGGTCGCGCCCTTGCGCTCAGCCACCAGGCGCCAGTAACGCTGCTCCTGCGGGCGCAGCTCGGCCAGGCGGGCTGCGTCGCGGGCCGGGTCGGCGCGCCACTTCTCCAGCCGCAGGGTGATGGCCTTGAGGTAACGCGGGAAGTGCTGCAACTGCGCCCAGGGCGTGACCGTCAGAAAGCGTTTGGGCACTAGGCGCTGCAATTGCTGGGCCGAATCTGCGGCGGCCTCGGCGGCGTTTTTGGTGTCCTTGATTTTGCGCTGGGCTGCGGCAAATTCTGTCAGGATGGTCGCCGCCAGTCGGGCCACCTCGCTGGCGATCAGGGTCAGGCGCCCGCGTCCGTCGTCGATACGCTTCTTGAAATCGGCCTCATGGGTCGGCAGCGGCTCCTGCAGAAACGCACGGTCCAGCGCCACCTCGATGATCTGCTCACGGAGCTCTTCCAGCGTGCCTCCGCCCGAGTTGTCGGCGGCGCGCCCGACCAGCATGTAGGCCGTGGCCATCTTCTGCAGGTCCGGCAGGTTTTTCTCGAGGTACTTCAGCGCGTCTTTTATCTGCAGCGAGAACAGCCGGCGCAAACCGGCGCGGTGTTTGCCTGCGGCGACATCGGGCTCATCGAAAACCTCGATGGTGACGGCATCACCGAGGTCGATCAGCGCCGGAAAACCGATCAACGTCTGCTTGCCTTTGCTGATTTCCATCAATTCAGGCAACTCGCCAAAGCTCCAGCCGGTGTAACGCTCGGGTGTGCGGGCTGGTTGCGGCTTCTGGCTTGCTATTGTTTCAGGAGCTGCTTGCGCCCGTCCGACGGGGGCTGAAGGCCGATTTGACTGCGAATCCTGGACAGCATCAGGGGCCGGGCGTGTTTTCAGCCCGGCCAGCGCCTGAAAGGCCCCCCGCGCCTGCGAACCGAGTTCCCCTTTGAGCGCGCCCAGGTTGCGGCCCGTGCCGAGCTGACGGCCATGCTCATCGACCACGCGAAAGTTCATGAACAAATGCGGCGGCAGCATCTCCAGCTTCATGTCATTGCGCTTGATGTCCAGCGAGGTCGCGTCGCGAACCAGTTTGAGCACGGCGTCCGTCAACGAGCCGGCGCCAAAATTTTCAGGCAGCAACAGTTCTGCCGCCATGCGTGCCGCGGTCTCCGGCAGCGGCACCAGGCGCGAACGCGGTCGCTGGTGCAGGGTCTTGATCAGCGCCTGGATTTTGTCTTTGAGCATGCCGGGCACCAGCCACTCGCAGCGCTCTTCATTGACCTGGTTCAACGCGAACAGCGGCACATCGACGGTCACACCGTCTTTGGCGTCGCCCGGCTCATGCAGGTAGGTCGCCAGGCAATCGACACCGCCGAGACGCAGGGTTTTGGGGAAGGACTGCGTGGTAATGCCGGCCGCTTCGTGGCGCATCAATTCTTCGCGTGTGAGCAGCAGCAACTGCGGCTGCTTTTTGACCTCGTCCTTGTACCAGTGCTCACAGCCCGCGCCGGTACAGATGTCTGCCGGGAGTTGTTGGTCGTAAAAGGCGTAAATCAGCTCTTCATCAACCAGCACGTCCTGCCGGCGGGCCTTGTGCTCCAGATCCTGCACCTGCTTGATGAGTTTGAGGTTGGCTTGAAGAAACGGCAGCTTGGTGTCCCAGTTGCCGGCGACCAGCGCTTCGCGGATGAAAATCTCGCGTGCCGTCACCGGGTCAACCCGGCCGAAATTGACGCGACGGCCGTTGTAGATCACCAGGCCGTACAAGGTGGCGCGTTCCAGCGCGGTGACTTGCGCGGCCTTTTTCTCCCAATGCGGGTCGAGCAACTGCTTTTTCAGCAAATGACCGGCCACCTGCTCGACCCACTGCGGCTCGATATTGGCGATGCCTCGGCCGAACAGCCGCGTGGTCTCCACCAGCTCGGCCGCCACAATCCAGCGGCCCGGCTTTTTGCTCAGGCGCGCACCGGGGTGGCGGTAAAACTTGATGCCGCGCGCGCCCAGGTACCAGTCCTCTTCTTCGTTCTTGATGCCGATGTTGCCGAGCAGGCCGCACAGCATCGACAAATGCAGCTGCTCGTAGCTCGCAGGTTTCGTGTTCAGAACCCATTTCTGCTCACCGACCACACTGTGCAGCTGGGAGTGAATGTCACGCCACTCGCGCACACGGCGGATGTTGACGTAGTTCTCGCGCAGCAGGTTTTCGTACTGGCGGTTCGACAGCTTGTGGTCGGTGCCGTGGCCGCCGCGCACATCGCCCAGCCACTTCCACAGCTTGAGGTAGCCCGTGAACTCGCTTTTTTCGTCGTCGAACTTGGCGTGTTGCTGGTCGGCCTGCGCCTGCTTGTCCATGGGCCGGTCGCGCACGTCCTGCACGCTGAGCGCACTGGCAATCACCAGCACCTCGTCAAGCGCCTGCCGGTCCCGGGCTTCCAGAATCATGCGGCCCACGCGCGGGTCCAGCGGCAAGCGGGCCAGGTTGCGGCCCACCGCTGTGAGTTCGTTGTCGTCATCCACCGCGCCGAGTTCGGCCAGCAGTTGGTAGCCGTCAGCAATCGCCCTTCCCTGGGGCGGCTCGATAAACGCAAAACTCTCGATGGTGCCCAGGTGCAGCGCTTTCATGCGCAAAATCACCGCCGCCAGCGAGCTGCGCAGAATCTCCGGATCGGTAAAACGCGGCCGGCCTAGAAAATCTGGCTCGTCGTACAGGCGTATGCAGATGCCGTCGGCGACGCGGCCGCAGCGGCCGGCGCGCTGGTTGGCCGCCGCCTGCGACACCGGCTCCACCATCAACTGCTCGACCTTGTTGCGAAAGCTGTACCGCTTGACCCGCGCCGTGCCGGCATCGATCACATACCGGATGCCCGGCACCGTCAGCGAGGTCTCCGCCACATTGGTGGCAAGCACAATGCGTCGGCCGGTGTGGCCGTCGAAGATGCGATCCTGTTCGGCCTGCGACAGGCGCGCAAACAGCGGTAACACCTCGGCGTTGCGAAACAGCGGCTGGTGCGCCAGGTGTTTGCGCAAATGGTCAGTAGCCTCACGGATTTCGCGCTCGCCCGGAAGAAAAATCAGGATGTCTCCGGCGCTGTGTGGGTTGCGCCAGAGTTCGTCCACACCATCGGCAATCGCGTCGTTGAGGTCGTAATCGCGTGATTCTTCGAACGGCCGGTAGCGCTGCTCCACCGGAAACATGCGCCCAGAGACCATGATCACGGGCGCTGGCGTGACAGGCCCCCACGCTCCGCGCTGCGCGTCGTCGCTGCCCCCTGAGGGGGCTGCGCCGGCCTTGGGGCGGCCCGGCGGCGGCGCGCTCGACGCAAAGTAGTCGGCAAAACGCTGCGCATCAATCGTCGCCGAGGTGATCACCACTTTCAGGTCCGGCCGGCGCGGCAGCAACTGGCGCAGGTATCCGAGCAGAAAGTCGATGTTCAGGCTGCGTTCGTGCGCCTCGTCGATGATGATGGTGTCATAGGCTTTCAGCAGTGGATCGGTCTGCGTCTCGGCCAGCAAGATGCCGTCGGTCATCAGCTTGACCGAGGCGTCGCGGCTCAGCCGGTCCTGGAAGCGCACCTTGTAGCCAACCACGTCGCCCAAAGGTGTTTTCAGTTCTTCGGCAATGCGTTTGGCCACGCTGGAGGCAGCGATCCGGCGCGGCTGGGTGTGGCCGATCAGCCTGCCTTGCCCTGCCGGGTAGTTGAGCTTGCCCCGGCCCATGGCCAGCGCAATTTTGGGCAGCTGCGTGGTTTTGCCCGAGCCGGTTTCGCCGCAAACGATGACGACCTGGTGCGCGAGCATGGCGGCGGTGATTTCCTCGCGTTTGCCGGAAACCGGCAGGGACTCTGGAAAATCGATCTTCAGGGGAACAGGCGGGGTCAGTGACAAGATGAGGCTTCTGCAAATTAGCCCCCAATTATCGGTGCTGGCCACCACCCCGGCTGGCGCAGGGGTTCGGGCTGACTGTCAGGCGCTTTCGGGCACCGGCAGCTCGACGGCTTCTCCGCTGCTCTGGTCGTGCCAAGCCACGCGGCTGCTGTAGCTCAGCGCGGTACGCGACATGGCCCGCCCCGTTGCCAGTGTGCTGGCGACGGTGCCCCGCAATCCGGCAATCATCACCACGCCGACACCAATCTCAGCCCGCCAGCGGGTTTGCTCGCTTTCGCGCCTCGTTTCGTCCGGACTGGTGTTGAGCACCACCGATTTACCCAGGCGCGCGGCCACCCGGTGCGCCAGCCTGATCAGCCGACCGCTGTCGCGGCAGTCGCGCATCAGCAGCACAAAACCGTCTTCGCCAAAACGGCCCAGCTCCACATCGCGCGGAACGGCACGCCGCAAGCGGCCGGCACAAACAAACAGCGCATGATTGACAGCTCCCTTGCCATGGAGCTTTTCGAGGGCATACAGGTTTCCTATGCTCGCCACCAGGACGCCCAGCACCGTCGGCTGGTCGTGCTGGCGCTTGAAAACATCGCCCAGCATGTGGCCCGTCTCCGTATGCGTGCGCATGCGTGTCACCGGGTCGTAACTCGGGCCATGCGCCATGATCTGCCTGAGCTCAATAAGGTAGGAATAACGCACCCACAGCGCCGACGCCATCACAACCAGGTATGCCGTGCCCGACAGGGCGCTGACCGCGTGCAACTGCCAGGGCACCTGCCCGCGCGCCAGGGCGATCCAGCCCAGGCCCAGTATCGCCACCAGCATGAAGATCACGCCAAACACTGCACGCCATGCCAGCCGGTCACCGCGCCGGACGCTGCGCAGAGCCACGACCAGCGCTGCAAGACCCATCCATCCGGCGATCCCGACCCCCAAGGCCAACGCCTGCAGCGGCGCCAGCTGCCAACCCAGAATCACGCCCACTGCGCCCAGCAGCGCCAGTGCCAGCTGCGTACCCCGACGCGCCCTGCGCCTGTTGAGCGCACCCACGATGGCAAACAGCAGGTAGGCCATAACACTGGAAACCCCGATGGCCACATGCGCAAGGAAGCGCAGCAGCGTGCCCTCGTCCACAATCGGCAGCCCCCCCAGAAAAGCGACGACAAAAAACGCCGACGCCGACGCAGACAGCGCCGCATTCAGCGATATGCGGTGCAGCGACCGGGTGAACGCGATCCCGGCGCCGGCCAGCATCAACGCCGTCGTACCGAAGTACCATCCCCAGAAGCCGTAGGCCAGTTTGTCCATGGATGGCCCATTATCTGGCGAAGGTGGCGCCGCAGGTGGGCCCCTGCGTCAATGAGAACCCGCGCCTCCCTTACACTCCTGCCATTGCCCCCCGGCCCTCCTGCAACCCGAAAGCGCGCTCATGTCTGCGGTCTTTAATTTCACCTTTGTCCCATGGTTCCGCTCGGTGGCGCCCTATATCCACCTGCACCGCGGCAAAACCTTTGTGGTCGGCATCGCCGGTGAAGCCATTGCCGCAGGCAAGCTGCCGCACCTGGCCCAGGACCTGGCGCTGATCCAGAGCATGGGCGTGAAGATTGTGCTGGTGCATGGCTTCAGGCCACAGGTCAATGAACAACTGGCAGCCAAGGGCCATGAGGCCAAATACTCCCACGGCATGCGCATCACCGACTCGGTCGCGCTGGACTGCGCGCAGGAAGCAGCCGGCCAGCTGCGTTATGAGATTGAGGCCGCCTTCAGCCAGGGCCTGCCTAACACGCCCATGGCCGGTTCTACCGTGCGCGTGATTTCTGGCAATTTCATCACGGCCCGGCCAGTCGGCATCGTGGACGGCGTGGACTTCAAACACTCAGGCATGGTGCGCAAGGTTGATACTGCCGGCATCAAACGCACGCTGGACTTTGGCGCCATGGTGCTGCTGTCGCCTTTCGGCTTTTCACCGACCGGCGAAGCCTTCAACCTGACCATGGAAGAAGTCGCCACCAGCGTGGCCATTGAGCTGCAGGCCGACAAGCTGATCTTCCTGACTGAAATCCCCGGGATACGCACCAGCCCGGACCAGCCCGAGGGTGAGGACAACCCCATAGACACCGAGCTGCCGCTGGCCGCCGCCGAGAAACTGCTGGCGAGCCTACCCAACCCGACCCAGCCGACTGACACCGCGTTTTATCTGCAACACTGCGTCAAGGCCTGCAAGTCCGGCGTGGAGCGCAGCCACATCCTGCCGTTTGTGGTGGACGGCTCACTGCTGCTGGAGATTTATGTGCACGACGGCATAGGCACGATGGTCATCGACGAAAAGCTCGAAAGCCTGCGCGAGGCCACCGCCGACGACGTGGGCGGTATCCTGCAACTGATCGAGCCGTTTGAGAAAGACGGCACCCTGGTCAAGCGCGACCGCACCGAGATCGAACGCGACGCCGACCACTACACCGTGATCGAACACGACGGCGTGATCTTCGGCTGCGCCGCGCTGTACCCCTACCCGGAAGCCAAAACCGCCGAGATGGCGGCGCTGACGGTGTCACCGCACAGCCAGAGCCAAGGCGACGGCGAACGTATCTTGAAGCGCATCGAGCAGCGCGCCCGCGGCATGGGCCTGAAATCCATTTTTGTGCTGACCACGCGCACCATGCACTGGTTCATCAAGCGCGGCTTTGCGCAGGTTGACCCGGAATGGCTGCCCGAAGCGCGCAAGCGCAAGTACAACATCAACCGCAAGAGTCAGGTGCTGGTCAAGAACCTGTAGCCAGGCGCCCTCCGCGTCGTCGGTGATGAGCAGGACCGTCGGAGAACCATGACCGGAATCGGCACCCCGCGAAAGGATGCGGCTCGCGACTACGACCGGTACGCCATGCAGCATGACGGATGTGTGGGTTACTGCACAGACGCATCCGCGCACCGGGTGCCAAATCCGCAGATGCAAGCTCCCGGCAGACCCCCCTTAGTTGCGCTGAAGGCAGAAATTGCTTTGGACTGCCTGAAGCTAACGCCTGAACGCAGGATGGATGAAATTGAGCTTTTGACCGAGCTTGGCAAGAGCGCAATGGATTTACCGGAGTGGGCAAGGCTTGAGGCCAGGCCTTTCAATACGGATGCCAGTTTGCAACTGAAGTGACTTCGCGCAGCGTCGGGACCGTCCAGTCCCGTGCGAAGAATCACTTGCACCCACGTGCAGACGTGGCTACTCAGATACAAGCGTGCGTAGGAAAACGCCAACGCCCGTTGGCGATGATGTCTCACGTCCTGCGCGTCCGTGGCCCAGCAGCGTGAACGGGTGGTCACGTTTGCCGTAACACGCCCTCCATCAAATCATCCAAAGGACACACCATGACCGAAAAATCCGCCAGCGTTCACTGGGAAGGCCAGGGCAAACAAGGCCAGGGCCAGATCAGCACCGAAACCGATGCGCTGAAAGACTACCCCTACGGCTTCGGCAGCCGCTTTGAAGACGACCGCAAAGGCACCAACCCCGAAGAACTGCTGGGCGCCGCGCACGCGGCTTGCTTCACCATGGCGTTTTCTTTTGCCTGCGACAAGGCAGGCTTTGCCACCGAGCAGTTGGACACCACGGCCAAAGTCAGCCTGATTCCTGATGGCGAAGGCTTTCTGATCGACCGGATTGCGCTGACGCTGGACGCGAAGGTTCCAGGCATTGACGCCGGTCAGTTCCAGCAGATTGCCGAAGCGGCCAAACGCGGTTGCCCGCTGTCGAAGGCGCTGGGCAGCGTGGGTTCCATCACGCTGACGGCGACCTTGAAGTCATAGCAGAACCGGCCACACGGCGTCGAGGCTCACAGGCCTGGCGCTGGTGATGCCGGCCCGCAAAGCGCTTGAGGCTGTCGGCATCAGGACTGGTACGGACCCTTGACCTCGCCCCAACCCCACTTGGGCATGGGCGCGTCTTGATCGACCGCGGCACCGGTTTGCGAGTTGATGACTGCCAATCGGGACCCCCATTCAAGATAAGCAACGAGTGCCGAGCGGAACTCCGGGTCGTCAGGCATGTTCATCTGATCCGCCGTATCGAGCAGCAAGGCAACCCATTCGCGCCGCTGCTCCTGGTTGAGGTGCCGGTTCAGGTGCTGCTGAATCATGTGTGGGTGACCGCCGTGAGTGGCCGAGTAGACAGGCGGTCCACCAAGCACTTCCGCCACAAATGCGGCGACGTGCTGAGGATGCTCGCTCCCCATGTGTGCAAACACGGGCGCCAGAACGGCGTTGCGATGGACACGTTCATAAAACCGCACGGTCAGACGGCTAAGGGCCTCGATGCCACCCAACCAGTCGTAAAGCGTCGGGGCAGGTGTGTTCGTCATCGCGGTCCTTGGTGAAATAAGATAAAAAAGGTTTGCCCCTGATGGCCGCAGCAGTACACCGACTCAGCCGGCCGCTGCAATCTGGCGCAAGGCCTGCTCGAAGACCTCGGCCGGTTGGCCGCCGGAAATCAGGTGTTTGTCGTTGATGATGACAGCCGGCACCGCGTGGATGCCCTGCTGCAGGTAAAAATTCTCGCGCTCACGCACGGCGTCGGCGTATTCGTCCGAGGCCAGGATCGCTTTGGCGCGTGCAATGTCCAATCCGACATCGCCGGCCACACGCGCCAGCACCTCGTGTGATCCGGGGCTTTGCCCATCTGTGAAGTAGGCCTTGAACAGCGCCTCTTTAAGCGCCAGTTGTATGCCCTGCCCTTCTTCCCCGGCCCAGTGCAGCAGGCGGTGCGCGTCGAAGGTGTTGTAGATGCGGCTGCGCTTGTCCATGCTGAAGGTAAAGCCCACGTCGGCGCCACGCGCGCGGATCATTTCGCGGTTCTTCTGGGATTGCTCGGGGGTGGAGCCGTATTTCTCGGCCAGGTGTTCACCAATGTCCTGGCCTTCGGGCGCCATCTTCGGGTTGAGCTCGAAGGGCTGGAAATGGAGTTCGGCTTTCACACCGTCGCCGACCCGCCCCAGCGCGTCTTCAAGTGACTTCAGGCCGATGACGCACCAGGGGCAGGACACGTCGGAAACAAAATCGATTTTGAGGGTGGAGGGGGCGGGAGTGGTCATGGCAAGGGCCTTGTGGTGGGTGGGCGAGCCGCCTCGAAAGACAGTCTGGAAACGGTAACATGTGGCGTCAGGCCGCGAAATTCAAGCACTTTCAACCCTACAAACTGCATCGGATTTGCCATGCTCCAACTCCGCCCCAACTGTGAATGTTGCAACCGCGATTTGCCCGCCGACTCGGCGGACGCCCGCATCTGCACCTTTGAATGCACCTTCTGCAGCGACTGCGCCGGCAGCAGGCTGCAGGACATCTGTCCCAACTGCGGAGGCGAGTTGCTGGCGCGGCCGCGCCGTTCCGCTGACAAGCTGGCCAAGTATCCGGCGTCCAGTGAGCGTGTTTTCAAACCGGCCGGTTGTGGAGCCGCAGCGTGACTGCTACCACCCTGCTGCTGTTTGCCGCCGTCGCACTGGCGGTGATTGCCACCCCCGGCCCCACTGTGCTGCTGGCGCTGATCAACGGATCGCGTTACGGGGTGCGCCGCTCGGTGCCCGGCATGCTGGGCGCGGTGGCGTCGGACTTTGTGCTGGTCGGTGCGGTTGCGCTGGGCCTGGGTGCGCTGCTGGCGGCTTCGGAGTTCTGGTTCAGCGTGCTCAAGTGGGTGGGCGCCGCTTACCTGGCCTGGCTGGGTGTGCGCATGTTGCGATCCAAAGGTGGTTTTGAGCTGCCGGCCGGCGAGCTGGAGGCTGAACCGCGCAACGGCCGGGACATCTTCATGAAGTCCTTCCTGGTAGCGGCGACCAACCCCAAGGGTTACCTCTTCTGCTCGGCCCTGCTGCCGCAGTTCATCGACCCCGCCGCCGCGCAAACGCCGCAATACATCATGATCGCGCTGGTGTTCGGCGCGCTGGATTTTGTGGTGATGCTGGCTTATGCGGTGATTGGCGCGCGTGCGCTGCGCCTGCTCAAGGGCAGCGCCACACGCTGGCTGGACAGGCTCTGCGGCGGTGCCCTGCTGGGCCTGGCGGGCTCGCTGGCGGTGTATCGGCGTACACCCGGCTAGCCCGGATATTTCATTAGCAGGAGTCGGCAGCCCCGTGCCGAAGCGCGTTGTCATTGGTGTTCGATGTCAATTGCAACCGGGGACTGCCAATGCCAAAGTGTACGCAAGAACGGATCGATTTT
>NZ_JACDDD010000123.1 GCF_013817205.1 Polaromonas sp. | reverse complement strand
AAAATCGATCCGTTCTTGCGTACACTTTGGCATTGGCAGTCCCCGGTTGCAATTGACATCGAACACCAATGACAACGCGCTTCGGCACGGGGCTGCCGACTCCTGCTAATGAAATATCCGGGCTAACGCGGGAGGTTTTGGCGGCAGAGCTTATCGATGCAATCAAGCAATGCGATCCCGATTTTTTTGAGCGTCTTGTCGTTCAACTGCTACTGAAAATGGGCTACGGGGGGAGTCGTCAAGAAGCAGGTCAAGCGGTTGGCAAGTCAGGCGATGGAGGCATAGACGGCATCATCAACGAAGACCGCTTGGGACTGGACGCGATCTACCTTCAGGCGAAACGATGGGAAGGGAGCGTGGGGGAAGGGCCGATTCGCGATTTTAAAGGATCTCTGGATGCAAAAGGCGCGCGAAAGGGCGTTTTCATTACGACCAGCACGTTTACCCCTGCTGCGTTACAGGCGGCGCGCACCAGCCGATCCTACAAAATTGTTTTGATTGATGGCCCGCGACTTGTCGAGTTGATGATTGAGCATGATCTGGGCGTTTCTGTAGCTGCCACCTATCACCTCAAGCGGGTTGACTCAGACTTCTTCTCAGACGAATAATGGCTAAAATAGCCAGACGCTTTTTGAAAGTTGTTGTCTTATGCAAGTCACCGCCACACAAGCCAAAAACCGCTTCGGCTATATCTGCGCCCAAGCCAAAACCGAACCCGTATTTGTCGAGAAAGACGGCCGGATCGACTCTGTGATCGTTTCGGCGGAGCAGTTCGAGGCACTCAAGGCTGCGGGGGAAAAGAAGTCCATGGCTCGGCGGCAGAAGGAATTCAAGGACAACTACGGGCAATGGGTTGCCCTGCAGAACGAGCATCTTGAAAATCACGGCCTTTGGTGTGAGGGCCTGGTTCCGTGGATGGAGAACCCCTGAGTGGCGCAGTTTGACGTTTATGTCAATCCGCAGCCGGCTTCGCGCGAGTTCGTGCCGTACGTCCTTGATGTGCAAAGCGAGCTGATTGATCAGTTGGCCACGCGCCTGGTCATGCCCTTGTCGCGGGTGGGTGTGGGGGCGGCCAGGCTGCCGCTCAATCTCTGTCTTCCGGTTCAGATCGACGCGGAGGACCTGATCGTGTTAGCCCATATGGCCGCACCTGTTCCTGCACGCTTGCTCAAGAAGCCTGTTGCATCACTTCGACATCGCGCCAGCGAGATCAGCGCTGCCCTGGATGCGGTGATCAGCGGATTCTGATGCGTCATGCGCCGCAGGCCATTCAAGATTCCCGAGTCGGTGCTGGTGGTGATCCACACACCGCAGCGGGAGGTCTTGTTGCTCGAACGCGCCGACCACCCCGGCTTCTGGCAAAGCGTGACCGGCTCCCGCGACAGCCTGTCTGAAGACCTAGCGCTCACTGCAGCGCGCGAAGTGCAGGAAGAGACCGGGATCGGGGCAAATGTGGCGGACTTTCGTGACTGGTCGCTGACCAATACCTACGACATCTACCCGGCCTGGCGCGCGCGTTATGCGCCGGGCATCACGCGCAACACCGAACATGTGTTCAGTCTGCGTGTGCCATCCGGCACCGCTGTGACGCTGAGCCCGCGCGAACACACCGCTTGCCAGTGGCTGCCCTGGCGAGAAGCGGCCGACCGCTGTTACTCGCCGTCGAACGCCGAGGCCATCCTGCTGCTGCCGCAGTTCCTGGACTGAGCAGGCGTACTCGCGGTAGCCGGACGCGCACGCGGGCTGGCTCCTGCCGCCTACAGCTGGCGTCGCTGGGCCCGGCGTATTCTGGACCCTCTTTCTTCTTCCGGAGTTCCCGTCCCCCATGCAGGACCTGATTGTCCAGCGGCCCGAAGGCCTGTATTGCCCGCCCGGCGATTTCTACATCGACCCCTGGCGGCCGGTGGACCGCGCCGTCATCACCCACGCCCACGCCGACCATGCGCGTTTGGGCCATGGCCACTACCTGGCTGCCACGCCGGCCGAAGGTGTGCTTCGTTCCAGGCTGGGCCAGGACATCACCCTGCAAAGCCTGGACTACGGCCAGCAGATCGTCCACAACGGGGTAGCGTTGTCGCTTCATCCGGCCGGTCATGTCCTGGGCTCGGCGCAAGTGCGCCTTGTGCACGGCGGCCAGACCTGGGTCGCCAGCGGCGACTACAAGGTCGCCCCCGACGCCACCTGCACCCCCTTCGAGCCGGTGCGCTGCGATGTGTTCATCACCGAGTCCACCTTCGGCCTGCCGATTTACCGTTGGCGGCCCGACGCCGAGCTGTTTGCCGAGATCAACAGCTGGTGGGCGGCCAATGTCGCGCTGGGCCGCGCCAGCGTGCTCATGTGTTACAGCTTCGGCAAGGCGCAGCGCATCCTCAGTGGCGTCGACCCGTCCATCGCGCCCATCATCGTGCACGGTGCGGTGCAGACACTCAACACCGCCTACCGCGAAGCGGGTGTGGCCCTGCCCGACACGCTGACGGTGGACGACGTGAAAGATCCGGCCGATTTCAAACGTGCCCTGGTGTTGTGCCCGCCGAGTGCGGTCGGCGGCCCCTGGGCCAAACGTTTTGGCGAATTCAGCGATGCCTTTGCCAGCGGCTGGATGCAGTTGCGCGGTGCGCGCCGGCGCGGCGGTTATGACCGGGGCTTTGTGCTCAGCGACCACGCCGACTGGCCGGGCCTGATGGGCGCAATCGCCGCGACCGGCGCCCAGCGTGTCATCGTGACCCACGGCAGCGTGCCGGTGCTGGTGCGTTATTTGAGGGAGCAGGGCCTGCAGGCTGAAGCCTTCCACACCGAATACGGCGACGACCCGGTCGAGGAGCAGGTCCAGCCACAGGCCGCAAGCGCGGGCGCAGGGCAGGGCGGCGCATGAAACATTTCGCGCGGCTGTTTGCCGATCTGGACGGCACCACCTCGACCACGGCCAAGGTCGACGCACTGCGCCGCTACTTTGCGCGCACCCCTGCGCCCAACGCGGCCTGGGCGGTGTATTTTCTGGCCGGTGGCAAGCCGCGCCAGGTGGTGAAGACGGCCACCTTGCGCCGGCTGGCCTGCGAGGCGGCGGGCATTGCCGACTGGCTGTTCGAGGAGTGTTACCAGGCGGTCGGCGATCTGGCCGAAACCATTGCCTACGTCCTGCCGCTGCAGTCCGAGGAGTCAGACCTGGGCCTGGCCGACTGGGTGGAAAACCGCCTGCTGCCGCTGCGCGGCCTGCCCGAAGACGAGGTGGCGCGCCGCGTGCGCAGCTACTGGCAAGAGCTCGACGCGCAGGGCCGCTTTCTGCTGGTCAAGCTGGTCGGCGGCGGCTTTCGGGTCGGCGTCAGCAAGCTGCTGGTGCAACGTGCATTGGCCGCGCATTCGGGCGTGGACGCCAAACGCATCGCGCAACGCATGATGGGTTACATGGACGCCAAGGTGATGCCATCTGCTATCAAATATGAAGCGCTCCTCGCAGATGTGGCGGGGGCTGAGGGCGATATTCGTGATGCGGGCCAGCCTTATCCGTTTTTCCTGGCGCACCAGCTCGACACGCCGCTCGAAGGCCTGGACGCACGACTGGGGCCGGTCGATGACTGGCAGGTCGAGTGGAAGTACGACGGCATACGCGGCCAGATCGTCAAACGTGCCGGCCAGGTCTGGCTGTGGTCGCGCGGCGAGGAACTGGTCACCGAGCGTTTCCCTGAAATTGTCGCGCTGGCGCAGCCGCTGCCCGACGGCACGGTGCTCGACGGCGAGATTCTGGTCTGGGCGCAGGGGGACGGCGGCGGCGGTCGCCCGGCCAGTTTCGCGCTGCTGCAGCAACGCATAGGCCGCAAGACCCTGGGCAAAAAAATCCTGGCCGACGCGCCGGTAAGCTTCATGGCCTACGACCTGCTGGAACTGGCGGGCCAGGACCTGCGCGGCCAGCCGCAGCGCCTGCGGCGCGAGCAGCTCGAACGGGTGCTGGCCGCGACGTCCCTGAAAATCTCACCGGTGGAGCGTTTGCCGTCGTGGGAAGCGTTCGAGGCCCTGCGCGCCGAGTCGCGCCAGCGCGGTGTCGAGGGGTTCATGCTCAAGCGCCTGGACGCCGCCTACGGCACCGGCCGCACCAAGGCCGACGGGCTGTGGTGGAAGTGGAAGATTGAACCCATGACCATCGACTGCGTGCTGATCTACGCGCAGGCCGGCCATGGGCGGCGCGCCTCGCTCTACACCGACTACACCTTTGCGGTCTGGAACCGGGCGCCGCGGGATGCGGATGAGGCGGCCGCGGTGGTCAAGGCGATTGAAAAACGCGAGCCGGCCAAACCCGAAGGATTGCAGCTGGTCGCCTTTGCCAAGGCTTATTCAGGGCTCACCGACGAGGAGTTCAAGCGCATCGACAGCGTGATCCGCAAAACCACGCTGGAGAAATTCGGCCCGGTGCGCAGTGTCCGGCCCAGCCTGGTTTTCGAGCTCGGTTTCGAGGGCATCAACCTTAGCCCGCGCCATAAAAGCGGCATCGCCGTGCGTTTCCCGCGCATGCTGCGCATCCGGGACGACAAGCCGCTGCATGAGGCCAACACCCTGGATGACCTGAAAGTGCTCCGGAATTTATAGCTGCTTGCGCCCACCGTATAAGGGCTGGAGGCCTGAAACGTTCTCAAATCCTTATGCTGGCGGTTTTCAGGCGGGCTGGTAACATTGCTCATGCTTATGAAATCCGACTCACCCGCAGGCCAGGCCGCTCCTGACGACGAGGGGACACCGGTCTCCGTTAAGATCCGCGAGCGCCTGGCCGCTGCGAAAAAGCGTTTCAACGCCAACGACAATATCGCGGCCTTCATCGAACCGGGTGAGCTGGAAAAGCTGCTGGACGAGGTCGAGGGCAAGATGCAGGGCGTGCTCGACAGCCTGGTGATCGACACCGTGGGCGACCACAACACCCGCAATACCGCGCGCCGGGTTGCCAAGATGTACCTCAACGAGGTGTTCAATGGTCGTTATGTGGCTGGGCCCAGCATCACCGAGTTTCCCAACGCTGAACACCTCAACGAGCTGATCATCGTCGGGCCCATCACGGTGCGCAGCGCCTGCTCGCACCATTTCTGCCCGGTGATCGGCCAGCTCTGGATTGGTGTGATGCCCAACGAACACACCAACGTGATCGGTCTGTCCAAATACGCGCGCCTGGCCGAGTGGATCATGGGCCGCCCGCAGATCCAGGAAGAGGCGGTGGTGCAGCTGGCCGACCTGATCCAGCAGAAAACCCGGCCCGACGGCCTGGCCATCGTGATGGAAGCTAGCCATTTCTGCATGAGCTGGCGCGGTGTCAAGGACATGGACAGCAAGATGATCAATTCCGTGATGCGCGGGGTGTTCCTCAAGGACCCAAACCTGCGCCGCGAGTTTTTGTCACTGATCCCTAAAAAGAGCAGTAACTAAGGATAGATATGTTGGTACGCCTTCTTTACGCCAGCCGCTCGGCCGACCCCGGTTCTGCCGAGGTGACCGAATCCATCCTGGCCCAGTCACGCAGCCACAACCCGGCGATGGGCATCACTGGCATCCTCTGTTACGGTGGCGGCATTTTTTTGCAGGCGCTCGAAGGCGGCCGCAACCAGGTCAGCGACCTCTACGGCCACATCCAGAAAGACCCGCGCCACACCGATGTGGTGCTGCTGCACTACGAGGAAATCAGCGAACGCCGTTTCGGCGGCTGGACCATGGGCCAGGTCAATGTGGCCAATATCAACACATCCATCCTGCTGAAGTACTCCGAAAAACCCGAGCTCGATCCGTATTCGGTGTCGGGCAAGGTGTCGCTGGCGCTGCTGGAAGACCTGATGGCGACTGCGGCCATTTGCGGAAGGGCTTGAAAATATGGCCCCCACGCTCCGCCGCTTCGCGGGTCGCTGCCCCCCGAGGGGGCCGCTGCGCCTGCGGACCGGCAAAGCCGGTTCCGCGGCCCCGGCTGAAAGGATAGGGGCCTTCAGGACCGCCGAGCGGATCACTGCGAGCTGAGCGTTGCCCGCCAGCGCCCTGGCCCTCGTCATTCTCGCGGGCCTGATTCACGCCAGCTGGAACATCGCTGCCAAAAAGGCGGGGCGGCGACGCGCGTTTTGCCTTTTTCACCAGCGTTGTGCTGATGCTCGTTTGGGCGCCGGTCGGGCTGTGGGCCGCCTGGGGCGTGCTGCCCGGCTGGGGCTGGATCGAATGGGGCTTCGTCGCGCTCAGCGGCGTCTTGCATGTCTTGTATTACATCGTGCTGCTGCGCGGCTACCGCAAGGCCGACCTGACCG
>NZ_JACDDD010000045.1 GCF_013817205.1 Polaromonas sp. | reverse complement strand
GGGCGCTACCGCCAGTTCCACCAGATTGACGTCGAAGCGCTGGGCTTTGCGGGGCCGGACGTGGACGCTGAGCAGATCCTGATGTGCCGCGCATTGCTGCGCGATCTGGGCATCCCGATGGAGCATGTGCGACTTGAGCTGAACAGCCTGGGTCAGCCGGGCGAGCGTCTGGCGCATCGCGCGGCCTTGATTGCGCATTTCGAAGCGCATGCCGATGTACTGGACGAAGACGCGAAGCGCCGGTTGCACAGCAATCCACTGCGGATCCTCGATACGAAAAATCCCGCGCTGCAGGCGGTCGTCGAAGCAGCGCCTCAACTCATGGGTTTTCTGGGTGAGGCGTCGCTTGCGCACCTGAATGCTGTGCGCGCGGTGCTCGACGCAGCGGGACTGGCCTACCGCATCAATCCGCGTTTGGTGCGAGGCATGGACTATTACAACCTCACCGTGTTCGAATGGATCACGGACAAGCTCGGTTCGCAGGGCACGGTTTGTGGCGGTGGCCGCTACGATGGCCTGTTCGAGCAGCTTGGCGGGAAACCCACCCCGGCGGTGGGTTGGGGCATGGGGGTGGAGCGCATGCTGCTGCTGCTCGAAGCAGTTGGCGTGTCACCGCCTGAGCGAGCGCCCGACGCCTACGCCATCGTGCCATCTGCAGAGCTGATGCCAACAGCCATGGCAACCTGCGAAACGCTGCGCGCCGAAGGTGTCAGTGTGCAAATGCACGCCCGCAGCGCGGACGGCATAGGCAGCATGAAGTCGCAGTTCAAGAAAGCGGATGGAAGCGGGGCGCGTTTTGCACTGATTTTTGGACAGGCCGAGCTGGCAGAAGGCTGCGTGGCAGTCAAGGCCTTACGTGGAGGCAAGGGCGATGTTGCGCCGGGCCAGGTCCTGCAGCCGCTGGACGCCATTCCCTCCTGGGCGCAGGGCTTGCGCAGCGCCGGCTGACACGCACTCTACAATCGACACTCCCTGTTGGGCAACAACTTACATTACCGGACAGAACAACAAGCGCTTTATGGCAAAACATCTCGATTTGGAAGAACAGGAGCAGCTTGACGAGCTCAAGCACTTCTGGAAGCAGTACGGCAACCTGATCACCTGGGGCCTGATTGCCATTTTTGGTGCATTCGCAGCGTGGAATGGCTACCAGTACTGGCAACGCAGCCAGCAAGCGCAAGCCGCCGTCATGTACGACGAGGTCGAGCGCGCCGCGACGTCGGGGGACGCCGGCCGGCTGGATCGCTCGCTGTCCGACATGAAGGACAAGTTCGGTGGCACCGCCTTTGCGCAGCAGGCCGGGCTGCTTGCTGCCAAGACCTATTACGACAAGGGCAATATCGATGGCGCCAAGGGCGCTCTGACCTGGGTGGCTGGCAAAAGCGCCGACGCAGGTTATCAGGCGCTTGCCAAGCTGCGGCTGGCCGGCGTGCTGCTCGAAGCGAAGGCGTATGACGAAGCGCTGCAGCAGTTGTCTGGCTCTTTCCCCAAGGAGTTCACGGCACTGGTTGCAGACCGGCGCGGCGATGTCCTGCTTGCGCAAGGCAAAAAAGGCGAAGCCCGGGCTGAATACGAAAAAGCCTGGAAGCTCATGGACGAGCGCACCGAGTACCGGCGCCTGATCGAAGTCAAACTCAATGCACTCGGCGTGAATCCGTCGGCGGCATTACCCAGCGCTGCAGCAACCGCTGCAGCTTCTCCCGCGTCCGCACCGGAGGTCAAGCAGTGATTTTCAAGTCTTTCAGGCCTCTGGCCCTTGCTGGTAAAGCCCCAGCAGCTATCGTTTTGGTAGCACTCTTGTCTGGCTGCTCAATGGTCAGCGGATTGTTCAGCAGGTCCGCCAAGAAGCCGCAGCCAGTCGCACTGCAGCCCGTGGTCGCGCTGGTGGCGGTTCGCCAGGCTTGGACGGCCCGCATCGGTGAAGTCGGCTTCCCGCTCGAAGTTGAAGTGGCCGGCGACGCGGTGGTGCTCGCCAGCGCGGACGGCACGGTGGCATCGCTCGATGCGCGCACCGGCCGGGACCTCTGGCGCACCAACATCGGTACACCGATTGCAGCCGGTGTCGGCAGCGATGGCAGGCTGGCCGCCGTGGTCACGCGCGGCAATGAAGTGGTCGCCATTGCCGGTGGCCGCGAAGTCTGGCGCCAGAAACTGGCGGCCCAGGCCTTTAGCGCACCGTTCGTGGCCGGTGGCCGCGTGTTTGTGCTGGCTGCCGACCGCTCGGTCAACGCCTTTGATGGTCAGAGCGGTCGCAGACTCTGGACCCAGCAGCGCCCCAGCGAGCCTCTCGTCTTGCGCCAGTCAGGCGTCATGCTCGCCGTCGGTGACACCCTCGTGGTCGGCCTGGCTGGTCGCCTGACCGGTTTGAACCCGCTCAATGGGAACATTCGCTGGGAAGCACCCATCGCATCGCCGCGCGGCATCAATGACGTTGAGCGCCTGGTTGACCTGGTCGGCACCGTGAGCCGCACCGGAAACACAGTCTGTGCCCGCGCTTTTCAGGCCAGCGTGGGCTGTGTGGACGCTGAACGCGGCAGCCTGCTGTGGAGCAAACCGGCCAATGGCGCCCAGGGTCTGGCTGGCGACGACAGCCTGGTATTCGGCACCGAAGCCGATGGCAAGGTAATGGCCTGGCGCCGCGCCGATGGCGAAAGCGCCTGGAACACGGACCGCCTTCGTTACCGCAACCTGACTTCCCCCGTGGTGGTGGGACGCTCCATCGCCATTGGCGATTCTGCTGGTTTTGTGCATTTGCTGTCCCGCGCCGACGGCTCCCTGCTGAATCGCTTAAGCACCGATGGCTCGCCGGTGGTGGCCTCGCCGGTAATGGCGGCCAATACCCTGATCGCCGTGACTCGCTCCGGCGTTGTATACGGATTCGCTCCTGAATAGAGTGGCCCCCACGCTGATCACTTCGTGTACTTCGCTGCCCCCCGCGGGGGCGGCTGCGCCTGCGGGCCGGCAGAGCCGGACCCGCGGCCCCTGCTTGAAGGGGGATGAAGCGCCCGTGCCTGTCATTCCTCTTTCTACCGAACGCTCACTTTGAAACCTGTTCTCGCCCTGGTCGGGCGCCCCAATGTGGGCAAATCGACGATTTTCAACCGGCTGACCAAGTCGCGCGACGCGATTGTGGCCGACTACGCCGGCCTGACGCGGGACCGTCACTACGGCAACGGGCGTCTGGGTTCCCAGGAATTCATCGTCGTCGACACCGGTGGCTTCGAGCCCAAGGCCATCGACGGCATTTACAAGGAAATGGCCAAACAGACCCGGCAGGCAGTGGCCGAAGCCGATGTGGTCGTGTTTGTGGTGGATGCACGCGCTGGCGTCAACGCGCAGGATCACGAAATTGCCCGTTACCTGCGCAAGCTCGGCAAACCGACAGTCCTGACGGCCAACAAGGCTGAAGGCATGACCGAAGGGGTGCAACTGTCCGAGTTTTTTGAACTCGGGCTGGGCGAGGTCCTGGCCGTGTCCGCCTCCCACGGCCAGGGCATGCGCACGCTGGTGGAGATGGCCCTGGCGCCGCTGAATTTGCCCGATCCGGACGAGGAGGGCGAGCCCGCCGACCCGACAGTGATCAAGCTGGCCGTGGCCGGCCGCCCCAACGTCGGCAAATCGACGCTGATCAACACCTGGCTCGGGGAAGAGCGTCTGGTGGCGTTCGATCAACCGGGCACGACACGCGACGCCATTTCAGTGCCGTTTGAAAAAGCCGGCCAGAAATTTGAACTGATAGACACCGCCGGCCTGCGCCGCAAGGGCAAGGTGTTTGAGGCCATCGAGAAGTTTTCGGTGGTCAAGACCCTGCAGGCCATCGAAAGCGCCAATGTGGTGCTGTTGCTGCTGGACGCGACCCAGGGCGTGACCGACCAGGACGCCCACATTGCAGGCTATATCCTCGAAAGCGGCCGCGCCGTGGTGCTGGCGGTCAACAAGTGGGATGCAGTGGACAGCTACCAGCGTGAAACGCTGGAGCGATCCGTCGAGACACGCTTGGCTTTCCTGAAATTTGCGTCCATCCACAACATTTCGGCGATCAAGCGCCAGGGCCTGGGGCCGGTCTGGAAGTCGATTGTTCAGGCCCATGCTTCAGCCAACCGCAAGATGTCCACCCCGGTGCTGACCCGCCTGTTGCTTGAGGCCGTGCAGTTCCAGAGTCCTCAGCGGGCCGGCATGTTCCGCCCCAAGCTGCGTTATGCGCACCAGGGCGGCATGAACCCGCCCATCATCATCGTTCATGGCAATTCACTGGAACATGTGACGGACGCCTACAAACGCTTTCTCGAAGGGCGTTTCCGCAAGGAGTTTGATCTGGTCGGCACGCCGCTACGCATCCAGATGAAGTCGTCCAGCAACCCTTTTGCTGACAAAGATTCAGCCTGAACGCCTGCACTCCACCGGATAGCGTGTGGTAAGGTGAAGTTTCTATCAACTCTTGAACACGGAAAATATCGTGAGCAATAACAAAGGTCAGCTGTTGCAGGACCCGTTCCTCAACACTTTGCGCCGTGAGCATGTGCCGGTGTCGATTTACCTCGTCAACGGCATCAAGCTTCAGGGCCAGATCGAATCTTTCGATCAATACGTCGTGCTGCTGCGCAACACCGTCACCCAGATGGTTTACAAACACGCGATATCGACCATCGTTCCCGGTCGTGCGGTCAATTTCGCTGCGGCTGAAGCTCCGGAAAGCCCAGCCAGCTGAGGCCTCTGGACACTCCCACTGCATCGCTCCCCCTGGCCATCCTGGTCGGGGTCGATCTGGGCGAGCCAAATTTCGATGCCGCCCTCGTGGAGCTGGGCCTGCTGGCCCAGACTGCGGGCCTGCAGGCGGTTGCCCGCGTGGTGTGCAAGCGCCGCGCGCCCGACGCCGCACTTTTTATCGGCAGCGGCAAGGCGGACGAAATCAAGATGCTGGCGCTGGAAACGGGCGCCAGCGAAATCCTTTTCGACCAGTCCCTGAGCCCCGCGCAGCAGCGCAACCTTGAGCGCGTACTTGAGCTGCCGGTCAACGACCGTACTTTGTTGATCCTGGAGATTTTTGGCCAGCGCGCGCGTAGCCACGAGGGCAAGCTGCAAGTGGAACTGGCGCGTCTGCAGTACCTGTCAACGCGCCTGGTCCGGCGCTGGTCCCACCTGGAGCGGCAAACCGGCGGCGCCGGTGTGCGTGGCGGGCCCGGCGAGAAGCAGATCGAGCTTGATAAACGCATGATCGGCGAGTCCATCAAACGCACCAAGGAACGCCTGACCAAGGTCAAGAAGCAGCGGCAAACCCAGCGCCGCCAGCGTGAGCGGCGCAATGCCTTTACGGTGTCGTTGGTGGGTTACACCAATGCGGGCAAGTCCACGCTGTTCAATGCACTGGTCAAGGCGCGTGCCTACGCTGCCGACCAGTTGTTCGCCACGTTGGACACCACCACGCGGCAGCTCTACTTGGGCGATGCAGCGCGTTCGGTGTCGCTGTCCGATACCGTGGGATTCATTCGCGACCTGCCGCATGGCCTGATCGACGCCTTTGCCGCTACCCTGCAAGAGGCGGCTGACGCTGACTTGCTGATCCATGTGGTCGACGGCGCCAATCCCGACCATCTGCAGCAAATTGAGCAGGTTCAGCGCGTGCTGGCCGAAATCGGCGCGGCCGATGTACCGCAGATTCTGGTGTTCAACAAGCTCGATACCCTTGAAAAGTCCCGCTGGCCGCTGCAACTGAGTGACAGCTTCGAGGTAAAGGACGCGTTTTCCGACACCGGCAAACGCGTCGAGCGCGTGTTTGTCAGTGCGCAAAGCGGCGAAGGCCTGCCTTTGCTTCGCGAGTTGCTGTCCCGCCATGCAGCGTTGCCGCCTGAGGAAGATAGCCCCCAAATCAGTGAGGCTGTCGCCTGATTGGGCACAATGTCGGAGTATTGAAAAATAATGAGCCTGATTCTATGAACCTGAACCCTGTGCTACAGACGCTGACAACCCTTCCAGCCCGACTGGGGCAAGGCATCCGGGGCATGTTCAACCTGAACGATCCCCGCTGGGGCCGTGACGACGACAACAACAACAAGCCTGCCGGAGATGACAGCAAGCCGGATGCCGGGCAGAACGAGCCAGCGCCCGTCAGGCCGCCAGCACCGAGTCGCCCCCAGCCGCAAGGTCAGGGGCCAAATCAGGGCCCGCCAGACCTGGATGAACTCTGGCGCGATTTCAACCGCAAGCTGGGCGGCCTGTTCGGCGGCAACAAGCCGGGACAGCGTCCTCGCGGCACGGGCGGCATTGGCGGCGGTGGCAACGGCGGCCCGGGCAGCTTCCAGCCCGATATGAAAAGCGCCGGTATCGGCGTGGGTCTGATTGCCGCCGTAGCGATACTGATCTGGCTGGGCACCGGCTTTTTCATCGTGCAGGAGGGCCAGCAGGCCGTCATCACGCAGTTCGGCAAGTACAAATCGACGGTGGGCGCCGGTTTCAACTGGCGCCTGCCGTACCCCATACAACGCCACGAAACACTGGTGGTCACCCAGACCCGGTCGGTCGACGTCGGCAAGGACAGCATTGTCAAATCCACCGGGCTGCGCGAGTCGGCGATGTTGACCGAAGACGAAAACATCGTGGAAATCAAGTTCGCCGTCCAGTACCGGCTGAGCGACGCGCGTGCCTACTTGTTTGAAAGCAAAAATCCGGCAGATGCGGTGGTGCAGGCTGCTGAAACCGCCGTGCGCGAAGTGGTCGGGAAAATGCGGATGGACGCGGCACTCGGGGAAGAGCGAGAGCAGATCGGCCCGAGGGTGCGCAAGCTCATGCAGACCATCCTGGACCGCTACAAGGTAGGTGTCGAGATTGTCGGCATCAACATGCAGCAGGGCGGCGTGCGGCCACCCGAGCAGGTCCAGCCCGCCTTCGATGATGTGCTCAAGGCCGGACAGGAGCGTGAACGTGCCAAGAATGAAGCCCAGGCCTATGCCAATGACGTGGTCCCGCGTGCCGTGGGCTCGGCCTCGCGCCTGAAGGAAGAGTCCGAAGCCTACAGGGCTCGCATCGTGGCACAGGCCGAGGGTGATGCCCAACGCTTCCGATCGGTGCTGACCGAGTACCAGAAGGCGCCCCAGGTGACCCGTGATCGCATGTACACAGACGCGATGCAGCAGGTGTACACCAATGTGACCAAGGTGCTGGTCGATTCCAAACAGGGCTCCAACCTGTTGTACCTGCCGCTCGACAAGATAATGCAACAGTCGGCCCTCAACGGCACTGCTGCCAGCCCCGATGCTGCCGCGCTGCCGGGGGCCGCCGGCACAGCTGTGGTTCCCGGCGTGCCGGCCAGCACTGTTGATCCACGCGTCCGGGATGCAGCACGCACCCGTGAACGCGAAACCCGCTAAGAGGACACCATCGTGAACAGAGTCGGATTTATTGCCTCCTCGCTGCTGGTGCTGCTCGCGCTGGCGAGCTCCATGCTGTTTGTGGTTGATCAGCGCCAGTACGGCGTGATTTACGCGCTGGGCCAGATCAAGGAAGTCATCACCGAGCCGGGGCTCAACTTCAAATTGCCGCCGCCGTTTCAGGACGTCAAGTACCTGGACAAGCGTTTGTTGACACTTGACAGCACCGACACCGAGCCGGTTCTGACCGCGGAGAAGCAGCGGCTGGTAATCGACTGGTATCTGCGCTGGCGCATCTCCAACCCGTCTGAATACATTCGCGCACTGGGCGCCGACGAAAAAGCCGGCGCCAACCAGCTCAGCCGGGAGGTGCGCAACGCCTTTCAGGAAGAGATCAGCAAGCGGACGGTTCGCGAACTGATCTCCACCAAGCGCGAGTCCCTCATGGTCGAGGTGCAGCGCCAGGTGCAGGACAACGTCAAGAGCAAGAGCTGGGGCATCGAGATTGTCGACGTGCGTTTGACCCGCGCGGACTATGTCGAGGCCATCACAGAGTCGGTCTACCGCCGTATGGAAGCCGAGCGTAAACGTGTGGCCAATGAGCTGCGCTCTACCGGCGCTGCCGAAGGCGAGAAGATCCGCGCCGATGCCGACCGACAGCGCGAAGTCACGATTGCCAACGCCTACCGCGATGCCCAGAAGATCAAGGGCGAGGGCGACGGTCAGGCCGCTTCGCTGTACAACGAGGCATTTGGCCGCGACCCGCAATTTGCGCAGTTCTACCGCAGCCTTGACGCCTACAAGGCCAGCTTCGCCAAGAAGGGTGACGTGATGGTGATCGACCCTTCGTCCGATTTCTTCAAGGCCATGCGCGGCTCCGGCGCGGGCGCTGCCCCTAAAAAGTAAGCCCCTTGGACAGCGGCACGCTCTGGCTCGCGCTGGCCTGCCTGCTTGTCCTCGAAGGCCTGTTTCCCCTTCTTTCGCCCGGCGGCTGGCGCCGGATGTTCGAGCAGATTCTGGGCATGAGCAACGGGCAGATCCGTTTTTTCGGGCTGTGCAGCATTCTTGCTGGTCTGGCCTGGATCGCGTTTCTGCTCTAGCGGGCCGACTCACGCCCCGGGTATTTGCGCCTGCAGTGCGCATCCGACCATCGCCCGGCCGAAAACCGCGCCCAAGCCCGGTAAAATCCTGTTTTTAACAGCGCACGATAAATACATGCCCGCCTGGTCGTCATCATGGCAATTGCCGGATCAAATTGCCGATGTCCTGCCCTCCGAGGCGCGCCACATCGAAGAGCTGCGCCGTTTGTTTCTCGACACGGCCCGCAGCTACGGCTACGAGCTGGTGCAGCCGCCGTTGCTCGAACACCTCGAATCCCTGCTCACCGGCACCGGTGAGGCGCTGGACCTGCAAACTTTCAAGCTGGTTGATCAACTCTCGGGCCGCACCCTGGGCCTGCGCGCTGACACCACGCCGCAGGTGGCGCGTATCGACGCGCATTTGCTCAATCGCCAGGGCGTGGCCCGCCTGTGTTATTGCGGCCCGGTGCTGCATACCCGTGCCGACCGCCCGCATGCCACGCGTGAGCCACTTCAGTTTGGCGCCGAAATTTATGGCCATGCTGGCCTTGAAGCTGATCTGGAAGCGCAGTTGCTGGCGCTCGAAGGCCTGAATGCTGCCGGCGTCACCGAACTCTCGGTCGACATGGCCGACGTGCGCATTGTCAGCAGCTTGCTGGCCGGCGCGAAGGTCAGCCCGACCATGCTGGCGCGCATTCACGCAGCGCTGGCGGTCAAGGATGCCAGCGAGCTGTCCAGCTTGTTGGCCAGCCTCAATGGTGAGTTGCCCGCAGCGGCGCGTGAAGGCCTGCTGGCCCTGCTGCAGATGTATGGCGACGCCAAGGTGCTGACCGAGGCTGAGATAGCCTTCAAGGCGGTGCCCGACGCGCTGAACGCGCTGCAGAACCTTAAATGGCTGGCGACCCACGTGCAGGCGCTGGCTGGCCCGGTGCGCATTGCCTTCGACCTGGCAGATCTGCGTGGTTATGCCTATTACAGCGGTACCCGGTTTGCCATTTACGGCCACGGCCAGCGCGACGGCGGGCAGGGCGCCGAGCTGGTGCGCGGCGGCCGTTACGACGAGGTCGGCGCGGTGTTCGGGCGCAATCGCCCGGCGGCCGGCTTCAGCCTGGACCTGAAGGAGCTGGTCAGCGTGCTGCTGCCCAAACCCCTGCGCCCCGCCATCCGTGCGCCTTGGGGCGAAGACGCGGACTTGCGCGCCGCCATCGCCAGCCTGCGCGCAGGCGGTGAAACCGTGGCCTGCGTGTTACCCGGCCATGAACACGAAGTCGACGAATTCGATTGCGACCGCGAGCTGGTCAGCCTGGCCGGCCAGTGGCAAGTCCGCTTGCTGGCCAAAGCGCCGGCGTGAACGCCGTGCGAGCGCGTTTCCCATCCATTCTTAAAGAGTAAACGAAGATGACAAAGACAACTGCCGCAACCGCCGGCCGCAACGTGGTGGTCGTGGGTACCCAGTGGGGTGACGAAGGCAAGGGCAAGCTGGTCGACTGGCTGACCGAAAGCTCGCAGGGCGTGGTGCGTTTCCAGGGCGGCCACAACGCCGGCCACACGCTGGTCATCAACGGCGTCAAAACCGCGCTGCACCTGATCCCCAGCGGCATCATGCGCCCGGGCGTGAAGTGTTACATCGGCAATGGCGTGGTGCTGTCGGCGGCCAAGCTGTTTGAAGAAATTGAAGGGCTGGAGAAAGCCGGTGTCGAGGTGCGTTCGCGCCTGCGCATCAGCGAAGCCTGCCCGCTGATCCTGCCCTTTCATGTGGCGCTCGACGTCGCGCGCGAAACCCGCCGCGAAACCGGCGGCACCGTGAAGATCGGCACCACTGGCCGCGGCATCGGCCCGGCCTACGAAGACAAGATCGCCCGCCGCGCGTTGCGCGTGCAGGACCTGAAACACCCCGAGCGTTTTGCCGCCAAGCTGCGCGAACTGCTGGACCTGCACAACTTCGTGCTGACTGGTTACCTCAATGCGCCTGCGGTCGAATTCCAGCCGGTGTACGACGAGGCCATGCGCCACGCCGAACTGCTCAAGCCCATGATGGCCGACGTCTCGCGCGAGCTCAACGATGCCAACGCCGAGGGCGCCAACCTGTTGTTCGAAGGTGCGCAGGGCACGCTGCTCGACGTGGACCACGGCACCTACCCGTTTGTCACCTCCAGCAACTGCGTGGCCGGCAACGCCGCCGCCGGTGCCGGTGTCGGGCCGGGCATGCTGCACTACATCCTGGGCATCACCAAGGCCTATTGCACGCGTGTGGGCGGCGGTCCCTTCCCGACCGAGCTCGACTGGGAAACGCCCGGCACACCGGGTTTCCACATGAGCACCGTTGGCGCCGAGAAGGGCGTAACGACAGGGCGCAGCCGGCGCTGCGGCTGGTTTGACGCAGCTCTGCTCAAACGCTCGGCCCAGGTCAACGGCCTGTCCGGCCTGTGTATCACCAAGCTCGACGTACTCGACGGCATCGAGAACCTCGAGCTGTGCACCGGCTACGAGCTCAACGGCCGCATCATCGACATCCTGCCCATGGGCGCCGAGGAAATCGCCGCCTGCAAGCCGATCTACGAAACCTTGCCGGGCTGGACCCAGAGCACGGTAGGCGTGACCGACTACAACAAACTGCCGGCCGCGGCCCAGCGGTACCTGAAACGCATCGAAGAAGTCACCGGCGTGCCCATCCACATGATCTCGACCAGCCCCGACCGCGACCACACCATCCTGCTGCGTGATCCGTTCGCAGCTTAGCTACCTTGTAAATTTTCAGTCAAATCGGCCTCCAGCCCTTTAGATACGAGCGCAATCAGCTATCAAATCAGGAGCATTTCTTATGTTGACCGAAGACGGCAAACACCTTTACGTCAGTTATGACGAGTACCACAACCTGATTGAAAAGCTGGCGATCAAGATCCACCAGTCCGGCTGGCAGTTCGACACCATCCTGTGCCTGGCGCGCGGCGGCATGCGGCCCGGCGACATCCTGTCGCGCATCTTCGACAAGCCGCTGGCCATCATGTCCACCAGCTCTTACCGCGCCGACGCGGGCATGACGCAGGGCAACCTCGACATCGCGCGTTTCATCACCACCCCCAAGGGCGAGATCGCCGGCAAGGTCCTGCTGGTCGACGACCTGGCCGACACCGGCCACACGCTCAACGCCGTGATCCACCAACTGCGCAATAACTACAAGCCCATCAGCGAGATGCGCAGCGCCGTGATCTGGACCAAGGGCGTGTCTACCTTCGCACCCGACTACTCGGTCGAATTTTTGCCGACCAATCCCTGGATTCACCAGCCTTTTGAGGGCTACGATGCGATGCGGCCAGCGCAGCTGATGGAGAAGTGGAAGATATAGGCCCCGCGTTCGCTCACTGCGGGTAGCTCTCTGCCCTCTGAGAGGCCATTTTTCCTTAGGGCGGGCCCGGCGAGAAAACCTTTATCGCCGCTTTTTCATAACGCCTGCGTGCCAGCCGTGCGTTTCTTGCGGTGTCGGCAGGCGCACCCCAGACTGTCATTGCGGCCTGACCCGCAATCCATGGACCCCGGATCGAGTCCGGGGTGACAGCGATTCAATCCTGAGCGGCCAACCGGCGCCTCAGGATTTAAGTACTTACCCAGAAGCTTTGCCAACCACTGCCAGGTTGACAGGGCAAGCGTTGTGCCAAAGCTTCGCGCGGAATTATTACCTTCGCTTTTAAGTACTTCGTACCATACACTTCGTTACCAAAAAGCCGAAGTAATACTCTCAGCTCGCTCGTGAAGGGTTTCGGCATACAAGAGTTTCAATTAAAGGTGCTGATCGCCGAGCAGGCCGGGCTGCGTGCACCAAAACGCGTAGCCATCGCAATGTGACAAAACAATAGGGGACGGAAATGCCGACGATCAGGGAGGACTATTCACGGTCAGATTTTGTCTGGGCCTTGCAGACCTTGTGCGCAGTCCATCGACGACCGTTTGACGCCGGCTTGCTGGTGCAGCAATTTCCCCCGCCCTATGACGATGCCTCGGTGGTCCGTGCGGCCAGGGGTTTGGGCTTCAAGAGCCAGCTTCGCTCCATAGATACCAAGACGCTGCCCCAGCTGCCGCTTCCTTTGCTGGTCGAGCTGCATACGGAGACCGCACCGGAATCAAGCACGCAGCTGCCAGCCGCCGATGGTGCCGAGCCCGTTGCCGATGCCGCCGTGAAAGGCCAAGGCCTGGGCTTGTTAATCGCCATCAGCGATGAACAGGTGGTCTGGTTGCCCGCTCATAGCAACTCCCCGCTGACACAGCCGCTGGTTGAGTTTTTGGCAACATTGACGGGGCGTGTTTACCTTGTCTACCCCGAGAGTGAAGCCCTGCTCGACCCCGACGTCGAGTCGGGCGCTGGCCCCTCGTTTGGCTTTCGCTGGTTCATCCCAGAGCTGCTCAAACACCGCAAAGTCTGGCATGAGGTGCTGGGCGCCAGCCTGGTGATTCAACTGCTGGCGCTGGGCTTGCCGCTATTCACCCAAGCAATAATAGACAAGGTCATTATTCACCGCACCGAAAGCACCTTGATTGCTCTTGCCATAGGCATGACCGTCTTCATGCTGTTTACCGCGCTGCTGACCTGGGTGCGCCAATACGCGATCTTGCACACGGGCAACCGGGTGGACGCGGTGCTGGGTGCCTCGGTTTTCCAGCACCTGTTCAGGCTGCCCCCCAAATACTTTCAGAACCGGCCCACCGGCGTCATTGCAGCCCGGCTGCATGGTGTGGAGACCATCCGCGAATTCATCGCCTCGGCGGCCGTCACCCTGATTTTGGACTTGCCCTTTTTGCTGATCTGCATGGGCGTGATGTTTTACTACTCGGTCACCCTCACGCTCATCGTGCTGGGCATTCTGTGCGTGATTGCTTTGCTGTCGTTCATGGTGGCGCCGATTTTCCAGACCCGCCTGAACGAGCAGTTTTTGCTGGGCGCGCGCAACCAGGCTTTTGTGACCGAATACATCGCTGGCCTGGAAACCGTCAAAAGCCTGCAGTTCGAGCCGCAGCTGCAAACCCGGTACGACGACTACCTGGCCACCTATCTGCAATCAGGTTTTCAGACCAAGCAGATCGCCAACACCTACAACGTGGTCGCCAACACGCTGGAGCAAATGATGACCTTGCTGGTGCTGGTCACCGGCGCCTGGATTGTCATGCACCCCGACACTGTGGCGCTGGCTGCGGGCACTGGCACGGTGTTCACCATCGGCATGCTGGTGGCCTTTCAAATGTTTGCCGGCAAGCTCAGCCAGCCCATGCTGCGCATGGTCGGCCTGTGGCAGCAGTTTCAGCAAGCCAGCCTGGCGGTAGACCGCCTTGGCGATTTGATGAACGCACCTGCCGAGCCCTACCGCCTGGCGCCCAGCCGCAAAAGCGAGGAGCGGGGCGAAATAGAGCTGATCGATATCGGGTTTCGCTACGCACCCGATTTGCCTTTGCTTTACCAAAAGGTCAATCTCACCATCTCGCCCGGCCAAACCATCGCCATCATGGGGCCCAGCGGCACCGGCAAATCCACGCTGACCAAGTTGCTGCAGGGCTTTTATCGCCCTACAGAAGGGCAAATCAAGGTAGACGGCATTGACATCCTGCACCTGAGCGCCAACGAGCTGCGCGCCAACTTTGGCGTGGTGCCGCAAGAGACCGTGCTCTTCAGCGGCACGGTGTACGACAACTTGCTCATGGCCAACCCGCTGGCCAGTTTTGACCAAGTGGTGCAGGCCTGCCAGATGGCTGAGATTCACGACGCCATCCAGACCCTGCCGCAGGGCTATCAGACGGTGATTGGCGAGCGCGGTGCCGGCCTGTCTGGCGGGCAAAAGCAGCGCCTGGCGATTGCCCGGGCCCTGCTCAAAAAACCCAAGGTGCTGATATTTGACGAAGCCACCAGCGCGCTGGACGCCCAAACCGCCAATGCGTTTGCCACCACCGTCAACGCCTTGCGCGGCAAAGTCAGCATGTTGTTTGTGACGCACGCGCTGCCCAAAACCCTGCTCGTCGATGAGATCTTTGTCATCGGCGGCGGGCACTTAAGAAAAGCCACCCAGCAAGTAACCCCCAAGGTGGCAGCATGACGAACTTTACACAGCGGTTAACTCAGCGCCTGTTGCCCGACGCCGTAGAGTTTTCACCCGGCCTGCTGGCCATTCAAGAAAGCCCGCTCCCCAAACTACCGCGCGTCATTTTCTACACCGTTGGCGTGTTGTTTGCCGTCATGCTGGCCTGGGCCATTTTTGCCAAGGTAGACGTGGTTGCCGTGGCAGAGGGCAAGCTGGTGCCCACCACCTACACCAAGATTGTTCAACCCGCCGAAGCCGGCGTGGTGGCGGAAATTTTGGTCAAAGAGGGTGACCGCGTGGAAGCAGGCCAAACCTTGATCAGACTGGACCCAACCATGACAGGCGCCGACAGCCGCAGCCTGGCCAGCGAGCTGACGCTCAAGCGGCTGACCTTGCGCCGGGTTGACGCAGAGCTGGCCGGCCAGCCCCTGGCAATCAAAGACGGTGACGAGCCCGTCATGATTGCCCAGGTACAGGCCCAGGCCAACGCACACCGCCAGGCCTTCACAGATTCTTTGGCGCAAGAAGTAGCCGCACGCGAGCGCGCGCAAAACGAGCTGCGTGCCGCGCAAGAAACCTTGACCAAGCTCAAAAGTACGTTGCCCAGTTACGAGCAAAGCGCCAAGGCACACAACAAGCTGGTGGCCGAAGGCTTCTTGAGCCCGATTGCCGGCAACGACAAAGAGCGCGAAGCCATTGAAAAGTCCCAAGACCTCAAAGCCCAGGCCGCCACGGTGCAAGGCCTGCTGGCCACCATCACCGCGCAAGACAAAAAAATCGCCGGCCTCACCAGCACCTTTCGCAGCCAACTGCTGATTGAGCGCACCGAGGCCATGGGCCAGCTCGCCAAGCTCGAGCAAGACACCCACAAGATGGGCTACAAAACCGGCCTGCTGGAGCTGAAGGCGCCACAAGCCGGCATCGTCAAAGACGTGGCCACCACCAGCAAGGGCGCGGTGGTGCAGCCCGGCATGGTGCTGCTGACCCTGGTGCCCAAGGGCGAAAGCCTGCTGGCTGAGGTGCAGGTTAAAAACGAAGACGTCGGCTTTGTACAAACCGGCCAGCACGTCAGGCTCAAGGTGGCCGCCTATCCGTTTCAAAAATACGGCCTGATTGAGGGCCGCATCCAAACCCTGGCCCCCGACGCACAAGCCAACACCAACAACCCCGGCCAAACCGCACCGCAAGGCTACAAGGCGCTGGTGCAGCTGGACACCCAGTTTCTGGAGTCACTGAACGGCGACGCCAGCCAACGCAAAGGCCTGGAAGCCGGCATGCAAGTCGCCGCAGAGATTCACCAAGGGCGACGAACCATCATGGAGTATTTGCTGAGCCCGGTTCAGAAGGTCACGGGTGAGGCGGGGCGGGAACGATGAGGCGGAGGATGGACGGTGGCCTGAAGTACTTGATGCTGAGCACGGTTCCAATGAAGTGCGTGCAAGCGACCACTATAAAAACAGTAGCGGACTATTCAATGGATATAAGCGCGTACGGGTGATTTCACTCCACAGAAATGCGTACAGGCAGTGTCCGCGAAAATTTCATGCGAGAAAAGGGCTGCAGGCCCTTATGGATAGTGAAAAGTTCGCTATTAAAAGAGTAGTGCAGGCGGTCAGCCAGGAGAGTTTTAGATGCATAGCTTGAGAAGACTATTTCAAATCAACCCTCACAAAAAGGTGGGAACTGCAACCGAGGGGCAAGTAGGCGCGATCGATTCATTTGGCCGACCAAAAATCCGCAGACTGCGGCAATCGCTGCTCATGTCCGTTGCTGCGAATAAAAGATAGATCGGCGTCTCGTCGACACTTACGGCATCGATTCGATTGAATAAATTTACGGAGGCGAATATGGGTAATAACCAACAGAACAACCAGCAAGAAGAACAATGGAAGCCGATTTTTACGGCGGGTGGCAACAATACGGTCACGCTCAGCAGCAGCGCCGACGAAATCAGCACCGTTTATGGCGGTGACGGCGCCGACACCGTGAATGCGAAAACCATAACGGTAAATCGCTTCCCACATCGAAATTCATTCGGACACTAGGAGCTCAGTCATGAACGACACCAACCTCAAACAACATGACGACGAACCAGTCCAGAAAAAAAGGACATGGCTTCGAACATCGCTATTCGTCATATTTTTATGGATACCGCTAACGCTTGCCGGTGGAAATATGGTCTTGGGACTAGCAGGGGTTTGCGTCAGCCCATTGAGCTATTTGACGAAGGACGAATTAATTGAGATCGCCGTGCGAGAACGTGCCAAGGCTGAATTTCAATATGAAGGCCGCTTGTGGCGCGAAATGGCCATAGAAGACTCCGAGCCGTCGATTCAAAAGTTTTTGCGCGACAACCCACGGTGTTGCGATGCAAGAAGGACGGGTGGACTATTGGAACTACTGGCTGGCTGGAGTGTTTCCCAGGTGGAGGTGAACTATGAACGCAATCAGGATCGCCCGCCTTTACGGAAAGATCGTTACTACCAAATATTCATTGCAATTAACTCTTGCGGCAAGGTTCTGGAATCAGGAAGTGGCATGAGTTCAGAAACCCTCGAAACCACCAATTACATTCGCAAATAAGGAAACACACCATGCCAACCTATCAATGGAATCAACTCGGCATCAACGAGATCACCAGCCTGTACCTGTACGGCCAGACCAGCAAGCCAACGGATCTTCGCAGCGAGGCAGTTATTCGCCCACCCGGATCAAATCCTATACCGATAGACATGGATGCGGTCTCTTTTATGGCAACTGGCCCAGGGCGATTTGCAAACGCTAGTCAAATCCGGTTGGTGCAAGCCTTCATGGGCGGCGGTGCTTTTGTCTTCAAAGATAACGGCCAACGTCAGCAATTCAGTCTACAAGCAGCTGTGGCAATACTGGGAACAGGCACACAAAATCTGTCGATATTGCAATCGAGCTACCAAGACTCGTCTAACGATTTATTGACGCGTGCCTACCTCTACCAGTCCTCGCCATACACCATCGCGAAAGATGCCGTATTTATTATCGAAGCAGATGGTACCCGCCATATAGAGAATTTTGCGATTCTGTCTCGAGATGACGACTTTGACTTCATCTCCGGTTCTCTTACCAGCAGCATCGCCAATTCGATTTTGAAGCCAAAGACTGACCCCACGAGTATCGGGCGTACAGTCAATATCGTCTTTACGGAGGCAAGCAAGAACGCTGTCCCAAGAACCTCCTACACGCAGGCCAGCCTGACAGCAGACAAGCAGCGTTACGACGCAACCTTCCGTCCGGCGGAGGGCACTGCCCGGGTAGGATTTGCAGTCACTTCAGGGGAGTACGCTGACGGTCTTTGGAATGCTGGTGTTACCAAACTCTTGGATACAGCTGGAAGAGCCATTTTTCATGGAGCCGACCGAGCAGACACCCTTTCGGCAGACAAATTCAGTGCGCTTGCAGGCTACGCCCCACTAAAACAGGCAGCAACTCAAAACGGCATCGCCTACATAACAGGCAAAGGTAGCGACACCATCAGTGCCGGAGCTACGAACGACTACCTGGACGGTGGCGCTGACAACGACACCCTCAAAGGAGGTGCAGGCACGGACACCTACGTCTTCAAAGCCAATGACGGCAAAGACACCATCACCGATGACACAGAAGGCAAGGGCGAGATACAAGTCGCCGGCACAACCCTCAAAGGTGCTGAGGCCAACCAAAGCAGGTTGGACCCCAGCAACCCACGCGCCACGATCTGGAAAGATGCCAGTGGCGTAACGTACAAATTTACCGACAGGGGGGACGGCAAAGGCCAGCTTCATATTCAGAACGGCGCGCTGGGAACTGGCGAGATCATCGTAAATAATTTTGACGTCAATAAGGCCCAAAGCGAAGGTTACCTAGGCATCACGCTCAAAACTAAAGCCAAAGTCGTCATCAAAGCTGATCTTGGGACAAACCCTTTTACTGCCTACGATTTTGATCCCACCACAGTAGCTGGCATTAGCACCGTGAACGAAGGCGGCGGCAAGACATTCACCGTCTACCTGAACACGACTGCCAAAGCCGGCGACACCGTCAAACTAGCGCTAAGCGCTCAGGCTGACAAATTCCAAGCCATTTTGGGCGACACCACGGTCGATGCTAATGGAGCGGTCATCACACTCGCGGAAGGCCAGACCCAAGTCGCATTTGCCCTGGTGCAAGAAGGCGAGCTTGACGGAGATGCGGCAAGCGCATTGAGTGTGAGCTACCAAGGCACAGGAGATGATGCACAAACCGCCACCAGCAACAGCTGGGGCTTGAGCCTCAAAGACAGCGGCGAGATTGCCAAAACCTACAACGGCGACCAACGCGCCCCTCTGACCGGAAACACCCCCTATTACGACTGGCTGCAAACCAGTTGGACCAGCGACGGCACCTTGACGGGCGGAGAGGTAGAGGCGAATTTCAACGACGTGATCGGCGGCGCGGCTGACAACGACAAGATCAGCGGCCTGGGCGGCAACGATGCACTGCTTGGCCGAGCAGGCAACGACGAGATAGACGGGGGCGACGGGGACGATTTTCTTCTGGGCGGCACTGGCTCAGACAACATCCGGGGCGGCGAAGGCAAAGACATCATTTTCGGCGCTGCATCATTGAGCCTGGGCCCACGCATCAGGACGGATGATGCGTGGGAAGTGCCTGAGGGGCAGACCGTCTGGACCCAGGGCAGCACCTGGGGCATTGGGGTAGACGCCCAGCACCGGCTGATACTGCCCGGCGACAACGATGTGGTGCTGGACGATGCGCCCGACGTGATGGATGCCGGAGGCGGTGACGACAGGGTTTACGCTGGGCACGGCGCAGACAACATCCGGGGCGGCGCCGGCGACGATGAAGTCTGGGGCAATGGCGGCGCTGATGTGATTGACGGGGGAGAAGGTGGCGACGTACTTTATGGCGATGGCTTCGACGGCGTGACCGGCTACAGAGTGGCCGCGTGGGCCTTGCATGGCAACGACTTTATGGACGGTGGGGCGGGTAGCGACTATCTGTTTGGACTAGGCGGCAATGATGTGCTGTATGGCGGCGCAGGAGACGACTTTCTTGTAAGCGACTACTACTGGGACAGCATGTTGCCGGGCCAGTATCACGGCAACGACTACCTGGACGGGGAAGATGGAAATGACACGGTCATCGGCGGCGGCAAGGATGACATCTTGTATGGCGGAGCTGGCAATGACCGCTTGGTGGGAGATGACCAGACAGACACACAGCTGGTGGCTGCCCATGGGGATGACTACCTGGATGGTGAAGAAGGCAATGATGAGCTGTTTGGCGGGGGTAGAGACGACACCTTGTTGGGAGGGGCCGGCAGCGACTCGCTTTACGGCGACGACACAGAGACAGTTCTGGCCGGGCAATTCCACGGCTCAGATTATCTGGATGGCGAAGAGGGTGACGACTACCTCTTCGGCGGCGGGAGGGATGACACCTTGTTTGGCGGCGCGGACAATGACCAGTTGCATGGAGACGATGCCGCGGCCAGGTTGAGCGGCGAGTTTCACGGAAACGACTATCTGGATGGCGAGGACGGCAACGATGTTTTGTTCGGCGGGGGTGGCATCGATACGCTGGTGGGAGGTGTTGGTGATGATCAGCTACAAGGCGATGACAATGATTTAGGCGGTCAGTACCACGGCAACGATTACCTGGATGGGGGCGCCGGCGCTGACAGGCTGTATGGGCAAGGTGGCAACGACCAGTTGCACGGTGGTGACGGCAGTGACCTGCTGTTGGGTGATGAGCACGGGGTGACGCTCGCCGGTCAGTATCACGGCAATGACTTCCTGGGCGGCGGCAATGGCGACGATATTCTGGAAGGCGGAGGCGGCAATGACACCCTGATCGGCGGGGCCGGTGATGACATGCTGCATGGTGATGCATTGGAGACAGAACTTGCCGCGCAATGGCATGGCGAGGATGTTCTGGACGGCGGCGAAGGCAACGACGCGCTCTATGGAGGCGGCGGCAACGATATTCTTATCGGGGGTGCCGGTAACGACACCTTGGTGGGCGGTGCTGGTGCCGACTACATGGACGGCGGTGAAGGCGATGACATCTTTGAAGCCGGGGCGGGCGACACTGTGACCGATGCAAGTGGCCGCAACACCTTGACGCTGGCCGATGGCGAGCCCTATTCTGTCAGAGTCAGCGGCAACGACCTGCTGCTGAGCTATGGCGACAGCAGTTTGACCATCGCCGGGGCGTTAACCGGCAGCATCGCCGCCATCGACGGCGTGGCTCTGGGTGGCTGGCTGCAAGATCGCTTGAGCCAAAACCTGAGCCTGACCACCACCGGAGACAACCAAACCCTGAGCGGTGGCGCAGGCAACGACCAGTTGACGGCCTCGCATGGCGGGGCAATCTTGCTCGGTGGTAGCGGCAACGACACACTGCAGGGCAGTGCGGGCGATGACACGCTGCATGGTGGCAGTGGCAATGACGTCATGGACGGCGGTGCGGGCGCTGACTGGCTGGATGCAGGCAGCGGGACGGATACCTTGCGCGGCGGCGCCGGCCTGGACACCTATGTACTCGGTCACGGCACGGATCAGGTGACTGTGATTGACGACTCGACGGAGGGCTCAGTGGTGCAACTTGATGGCTCCGGGCTGCAACTGCAGAGCCTGACTGCCAAGCGTCTGAGCAACGATCTGTTGGTCGAGGTGCGCGGCACGGACACGACCATGCGGATCAAAGACTATTACGGGGTTACGCAGACTTCCTGGGTGTTCAAGGACGCTGAAGGCAATGCGCTGTCAGCGCAGGCGTTGATTGCCGCATCCGCCCCTCAATGGGGTAGTCTGCAGAGCAGCTTGATTCAAGAGTTCAAGCTAACGGCGCGAAACGCAATTGGACAGCAGTATTTTGAAAGCGAGTACACCCGGCAGGCAAATGGCAGCTGGTTTCACCCTGGCTATATAAGTCGTTACACCAATGACTCATTGATTAATGCTCACAACACCAGTTATGCGCAGGTTCATACCTACACCTATCTGCATCAATTGCTGGACAACCCCGCAACCGTGTGGACAACAACTTCCAGCACGACTTCAATTCCAACCTGGACCAAATCACAGTGGAACGTAAACAATTTTTCAACCTACGACACGTCAGTGGTCTTTAGCGATCAAACGCGAATTGTTTCCGGGGAGACAGTCACTCTGAATCCCGTGACCCAAAGCTCTGCCAGTCAAGCTGCGTGGAGTTCCATGCAATGGTTCAACTATTCGACATCTACGCAAATCAACTGGACGTCCTCCCGCAGCTATGTGTCGCCGCAAGACGGTTCCCCGGTTGAGCTGATTACGGAACAGCACCAATCGGCCAGTGTCTACAAAAATTACCTGGGGCGTGGCGGGGCCGCAGTGTTCCAAAATCCCGGACAGGCCGCTACCGCTGGTGCTCTGCCAAGCTACGTCCCTCTCAACTTTACCCACAACTATCTCAACTACAACCTGGGCGAAACTGTGCTGACCGATGGTAATCACACGGTGATGGCAAACAAGTATTCGGCGGTGATCGGCGGAACAGGTGACAACACCATTTACGGTGCAGGGTTTGCCTATGGCGGCACAGGCAATGCCCGACTGATTGGTGGAGACGTCCTGATGGCTGGCAGTGGCGAACAGTATCTAGAGAATGGCCGAACCATGGTGGTGGGCGATGGGCACACCACGGTGGTCGGCCGGGCCGGCAGCCGCATTCTGGTGGACCCAAACAATGCTGGCATGGATTTGATCACGAGCGACTTTAGCCAGCCGCAAGACAGAAATCAAAACGCGCAATCCGATGTTATTGATGCGATTTACCGGGCGCAAGGCATTGAGAACTGGGCACGCAGCTACGAGTACGGCGGAAAGTATTTGCTTGATGTGTATGAGATTTACCGCGGCTACTTTGATTCGCTGGAAGAGGCGCGTGACTTTCTGTATGGACTTGGGCCGCACGGGTCATCTTCTTCGATTAGTTATATCAAACCACTGACTGTCCTTCTCAACGCGCCGTATGTGGTCGATGGCTTTGAACTTCCGCGCCTTCGAAGCAGTTACTACGCGGACCATCCGTATGAGGTGGTCGCATTGAGTGCAAACAGTTTCGCAGCGCTCCGGCCCTTCTTCAATGCCGAATTGTTGCCCATGGAAACTGTCAGCTTCGGTCCCGGTCTCTCGCTGGCCGATATTTCGTTCAGTTGGGGCGAAGCCATTGCTCCGGCGGATGGCATCTCGCGCGTAACCCTTGATCTGCGGTGGGGTACGGATCAGGGCATCCGCATCATGATTCCCCGGACGGGGGACGTTTTAAACAGCACCGTGCAGCAGGTCGAATTTGCGGACAGCACCACCCTGACGCTGGCCGACGTGATCGCCATGGCGCCACCGGCGCCCAGCTTTAATCCGGGCTATTTTCACTTTCAAGCTGGCGATGGCCACCAGGTGATTGACCCGCGCAGTGTGGCAGGCATCGACGCCGGTACCAGCGCGATAGACGATGTTCTGGTTCATGTTGACGGCCTGGATTTGATACTTTCCATAAATGGCGGAAGCGACAGCTTGCGGCTGACGGGCTGGTACAACGATCCGTACAACCTGCCGGATACTTTGCTGGCCCTGGACAATGGTTTATTTATTTCATCCAATGACCTCAGCGCCAGAGGCCTGACAAGAGACGGCAGCGCCGGAAACATGACGTTGTACGGCGTACCCGGCTGCAGTACGACCTTTATTGCTGGTCCGAACACAACGCTGATAGGCCTGTCCGGCAACGATATCTATGTGATCAATGCCGGAAGCGGCGTGGTTCACATCACCGACCCCGGCGGTGGCACTTTGCGGTTCGGTCCGGGCATCACTCGAGAGATGGTGAGCTTGGGCATAGGCTCGCTCCAGCTCACGATAGGCGGTCAGGGAGACGTCATTCATCTGGATGGTTTTGATCCGATGAACCCCACTCACTTCCAGACTGTCACAGACTTTGAATTCGCTGATGGCACTCAACTGGCCTTTGAAGAGATGTTTCCACAAGTGTTTGACATCTTCGGTACGGCAGATGCAGACATCTTGAAGGGCACCAGCCTAGGCGACCGTTTCCATGCAGGTCAAGGAAACGACACGCTATACGGTGAAGATGGCAAGGATGTGCTTGATGGTGGCGAGGGCGCTGACCGAATGCTTGGGGGGGAAGGGGACGACATCTACCTGGTGGATGACGCCGGCGACGTAGTTGTTGAACGTTCTGATGAAGGCACCGACACGATCATAAGCACGGTGAGCTACAGGCTGTCTGCACAAGTAGAGAACCTCACACTGGCGGGTACGGACGCCATCAACGCCACCGGCAACAGCCTGAACAACATCCTCATAGGCAACGCCGCCAATAACACCCTCAATGGGGGTACCGGCGCCGACCAGATGACGGGTGGGCAGGGCAACGACACGTACTACGTCGACTACACCTACGACCTTGTCATTGAAGCCTTGGACGAAGGCACGGATCGCATCATCTCGTCGGTCAGCTACACCGCAGGCGCTCACGTCGAAGACTTGCAGCTCTCAGGCACCGCTGATGTCGACGGCACCGGCAATGCGCTGGACAACAAACTCACAGGCAACAGCGGCGCCAACATCTTGACTGGTGGCGCTGGCGATGACCGTTTGACAGGCGGGCTTGGCGCAGACACTCTGGACGGCGGCGAAGGTGACGACCTGTACGAGGTGGACAACGCTGCAGACACAGTGACCGAGCTCGCTGGCCAAGGAAATGATACGGTGGAAGCTTCCGTAAGCTACACCTTGAGTGCCGACGTCGAGAACCTCATCCTGACCGGAACAACCGCCATTGACGGCACAGGCAACGAGCTCAACAACCTGCTGCAAGGCAACAACGCTGTCAACATACTGGCAGGCGGCGCCGGCAACGACACTCTGAACGGCAAACAAGGGCTTGACACATTGATCGGTGGGACCGGCAACGACAGCTACCTGTTCGAAGACGATGTGGATGAAGTGATTGAAGAAGCCGATGGCGGGCGCGACAACGTTATCAGCCGGCACAGCTTCACCCTGGCCGCCAATGTCGAAGACGGGATTCTTCTCGGCTCAGCCGCCAGCCTCACCGGCAACGCCCTGTCCAACGTCCTGACCGGCAACACCGCGGCCAACACCCTGGACGGCGGCGCAGGTGCAGACGTCATGCTTGGCGGCAAAGGCAACGACCTCTACATCGTCGACGCCCAAGCTGACACCGTGATTGAGAACGCAGCCGAAGGCACAGACACCATCCAGGCATCCGTCAACTACAGCCTTGGCGACAACGTCGAGCACCTCACCTTGACCGGCAACGCCGAAGCCGGCATGGGCAACGACTTGGCCAACAAGCTGACTGGCAACGCCGCCTCCAACAAACTCTGGGGTGGTGTTGGCAACGATAGCCTGGATGGGGGCGAAGGAGCCGACATCCTCTTCGGCGGCCTGGGCAACGACAAATACTGGGTCGACTCGTCCAGTGACCTCATTGTCGAGAACGCACTGGAAGGCGCAGACACGGTTTACGCCAGCGTCTCCTACGCCCTGGCAGACCATGTTGAATACCTCACCCTGACAGGCAACGCCAACATCAACGCCATCGGCAATGCTGGTAACAACCGCCTGGAAGGCAACGCAGGCAACAACATCCTCTTCGGTGGCCTGGGTAACGACACCTACGTCTTTGGCCGTGGCTCAGGCCAGGACATCATCGTCAACTTTGACGCCGGCAAACCATCGGGTGACACCGTTCAACTGGGTGCCGGCATTGCCCAAGCGGATCTGGGCCTGGTCCGGCAAGGCAACGACCTGATCCTCAGCATCAACGGCAGCACCGACCAACTGACGGTGGCCAACTACTTCCAGAACGCAGGCACAGGCCCCAACGCCCTGGAGAAGATACGCTTTGCCGACGGCACCAGCTGGAACCATGCCGCAGTGCTGAGTCTCACCACCCCCCAGGAAGGTGCGTCCAGCGCACAGATGCTGCCGCCGGAGGTACTGGCCGGCAACCCGGCGGCTCTGTTTGACGCGCCGGCGCCGGCGCAAACCAAAACCAGCGACGCCACGACAGCACCCCAAAGCGTGGCCGAATCGATTGCCGCTGCAAGAGATCGCTTTGAGCGGGGCCTGCAAAACCTCAAATACAGCGTGGACGAGCAAGGCAGCATGAGCCGCAGCGAGTTTGCCGAGCGCCGGGCCTTGCCGTTGCTGTGGAACCTGCAGGATGCGCTGCTCAATCTGCAACTGGCGAAGAATCCCGATGGGCGTTTCACGGCTGACATATCCATTGACAGCCGGGCTACGCGGGACTTGGGTTTGGGGATCGGTGTGCTGGGAGCGGCCAACGGGCTCGGCGGGCGATTAGATCAGGTTGCCAGGCCCCAGGAGATTGCGCAGTTCGATCTGGCGCAGCTGCAATAGATTCGAGGGTTCAAGCAGGCCAGCGTGATCGCGCAGGGTGGGATTCCACCCAAGCCGCACACCTGGCGTACCCCTTGTTACGAGGCTCTGAGCAGGGGTTGCGACATGGTGGTGGACTCTTGCCGGGAGCTTATGCCCCGTGGACGAATGTGGCAAACCGGCTGCGCCAAGTGGGCGACCAGGCTGACGCCTTACCATAGGCGCATGACACACCTCTCTACCCAATTGATCCACCATGGCTACAAGCCGCCCGCCGGCTTTGATGCGGTCCAGCCCGGCACCCACAAAGCCTCAACCATCATCTTCCCAAGCGTGGCTGCGCTGCGCCAGCGCGACTGGAAACACAAGACCGGCTACACCTACGGCCTGCATGGCACGCCGACCACTTTCACGCTGGAGGAGCGGATTGCCACGCTGGAAGGCGGCAAGTACTGCACGCTGGTGCCCAGCGGTCTCGCGTCGGTGGTGCTTGTGGGCATGGCCTTGCTCAAGGCCGGTGATGAGGTGCTGATCCCAGACAACGCCTACGGACCCAACAAAGCGTTTGCTCAGGGTGAACTTGCTTCCTGGGGCATCACCCACCGGTTTTACGACGCGATGTCGCCGGCTGACCTCGCAGCCAAACTGACAGCGAAAACGCGACTGGTCTGGCTGGAAGCGCCCGGCTCGATCACACTGGAGTTTCCGGACCTGCCGGCGCTGGCGGCCGCCGTCAAGGCGCATGGCGATGCCCATCCGCAGGGCATCGTCACCGCGCTGGACAACACCTGGGGCGCGGGCATCGCCTTCAATGCCTTCGACTTGGGCGCCGACATCTCGGTGCAAGCGCTGACCAAATACCCCAGCGGCGGCGCCGACGTGCTGATGGGCTCGGTGGTCACACGCGACGAGGCCTTGCACCAGCTGGTCCACTTTTGCCACATGCGTGTGGGTTACGGCGTCAGCGGCAACGATGCTGAACTGGTGCTGCGCGGCCTGAACAGCATCGCCCTGCGTTATGCCGCGCAGGACGCCAGCACGCGCGCCCTGGCCGGCTGGCTGCAGCAGCAGCCGCAGGTTGAGGCAGTCCTGCACCCGGCGCTGGCTGGCTCACCGGGCCATGAAGCTTGGCAGCGCGACTGCACCGCCGCCGCCTGCCTGGTCAGCGCGGTTTTCAAGCCCGGTTACAGCCAAGCCACGCTGGACGCCTTCTGCGACAACCTCAAACTGTTCAACATCGGCTACAGCTGGGCCGGCCCGATCAGCCTGTGTGTGCCCTATGACGTGCCGTCCATCCGCACCACGGACTGGCCTTACAAAGGTGGGCTGGTGCGCTTTTCCATTGGGCTGGAGGCTGTGGCAGACCTGCAGGCTGACCTGGGCCAGGCGCTCGCCCTGATGCAGTACAGTTAACACATCTCCCCTGAAGAAAGCACGCCGTGGCAACTCCCAATTATTCCTACGAAAAACGCCAGAAAGAGCTGGCCAAAAAGAAGAAAAAAGAGGAAAAACTCAAACGCAAGGCCGAGGGCAAGCCGGACCTGCCGGATGACGACACGCCCGAAGGCCAGCCCGGCGATGCCGGCACACCGCCCACCGACGCTGCTCCCTGATCCGGGACGGCTACGCAAGCAATTTCTAACGAAAATCGGGCTCCAGCCCTTATCCAGCAAGCGCATATAGCTATACTTTTAATAGCAAGCTATGCCAGAAAGGCTCCGCCGGGACAGTCACTCTGTCCCCCGGGGCCTTTTTTGTGGGCGGCGTTTTATGCGGCCAGCAGTGCGCGCGCTAGCGCATCCATGGCCGCTGTGCTGCGGTCGCGCGGCGCCAGCACCTGGGCCGCCTCGTACTGCGTGAAGTTACGCCGCATCGACTGCAGGTAAACCGGGTCATAGTGCTGCAGCAGCAGCTCGCGCACCACTGAAGCAACATCGCCACTGCGTGCACGTGCCTGCCAGTCGTTCACAAGCTCCTTGCCACGCGCCTCGGTCAGGGCGCCAAGGCGATCGCAGAAGAAGCCGGTGTCTTTGACGAAAAAGTCATAGTCTTCCAGCAGCAGCGCCACCCGTTCGTCTTCTGACAGCTCCAGCCGCAGGCAGGGGCTGGCGCGCATGGCGCTGATCAGGCCTTCCGGAACCGCCACATTGCCGACCTTTTTGCTCTCGCTTTCGATATAGACCGGGCGCGCCGGGTCAAAGCTGCGTAGCGCCGCCCAGACCTGGCTGTCAAAAGCCTTCTGGCTCGGCTGGGGAACGCCGGGAATCATGCCCAGCACCGAGCTGCGGTGATTCGCCAGGCCTTCCAGATCCAGCACCTGCGCGCCTTGGGCGGCCAGTGCATGCAGCAGCCGGGTCTTGCCGGCGCCGGTGGGGCCGCAGACCACGCGGTAAGTGTGGCGTGCCGCCAGTTGCGGCAGGTCGGCGACCAGCGCCGCGCGGAAGGCCTTGTAGCCGCCATCAACCAGCGTGACCTTGAAGCCGATTTGGTCCAGGATCAGCGCCAGGGATCCACTGCGTTTGCCGCCGCGCCAGCAATACACCAGCGGCTGCCATTCGCGCGGCTTGTCCAGCACCTCGCGCTGGATGTGGGCCGCGATGTTGTTGGCGACCAGCGCGGCGCCCAGCTTCTTCGCCTCGAACTGGCTGATCTGTTTGTAACGTGTGCCGACAATCTTGCGTTCGTCGTCGTTCAGACTGGGCCAGTTGACAGCGCCGGGCAGGTGGTCTTCGGCGTATTCGCCCTCGCTGCGGGCGTCGATCACGGCCGAATAATCGGCCAGGCTGGCCAGCGCCTGTTCGGCGGAGATGCGTTCCAGGCTCACTTGATGAGCTTCTTCAGCTCAGGCCAGACATTGGCCAGCATCTTCGCCTGCGCCTGCTCATTCGGGTGGATGCGGTCGGCCTGGAAGTTGCCCACCGCGTCGTCCACGTCGGCCACACCCTTGAGAAAGAAGGGAACCAGCGCCACTTTTTCGGCTTTGGCGACCTTGGTGAACAGTCCCGAGAAGGTGGAGCCATAAGCGCCGCCGTAGTTGGGCGGCACCTGCATGCCCAGCAGCAGTACTTTGGCGCCGGCTTTTTTGGCAGCCTGGGTCATGCTCAGCAGGTTGGCTTCGGTCATGTCCAGCGGCAGGCCGCGCAGCGCGTCGTTGCCGCCCAGCTCAATCACCACCACCGTGGGCTTGTGCCGGGTCAGCAGCCCCGGCAGCCGCGAGCGGCCGCCCGAGGTGGTGTCGCCGCTGATGCTGGCGTTGACCACACGCGCCGACTTTTTATCCGCCGCCAACTGCTTTTCCAGCAGCGGCACCCAGCCGGTGCCGCGTTTGAGCCCGTATTCGGCGCTCAGTGAGTCGCCGACGATCAGCACCGTGTCGCGGGTGGCGGCAACCGCAGGCGCCTGGGCCTGCGCCAGCTGCGGTGCGGTGGCAAAAACTGCCAGCAGCAGCGCGCCCAAAGGTTTTACCAGGAGCGCTGCGGCGTCTCGGGCAAGCTTGGTAAAGTCTGATCTCAAGTTTTTTGACAAGGCTGACATGTTTGAACCTGCGGTTAATGTGCCGAACGACGCTGCTTCGGCGCCGACCCACTCTTCCTCAATTATTTCCGTAGAGCACGTTTTCAAGAGCGTGAGCGACTCGACCGGCACATTGACCATTTTGCGCGATATTCATTTCGCACTGGCGGCCAGGGAGACTGCGGCGATTGTGGGCGCCTCGGGTTCAGGCAAAAGCACCTTGTTGTCCATCATTGCCGGGCTGGACACGCCCAGCCAGGGTACGGTGCATCTTGCGGGGCAGGACCTGTTTGCGCTCAGCGAAGACGACCGCGCTGCACTGCGCGCGCAGAAGGTCGGGTTTGTCTTCCAGAGCTTCCAGCTCATGGGCAATCTGAACGCGCTCGAAAACGTCATGCTGCCGCTGGAGCTGTCGGGTGCCAAAAATGCCCGTTCGCAGGCGACCGAGATGCTCAGGCGAGTCGGCCTCGGCGAGCGGCTGGGCCACTACCCCAAGGTGCTGTCGGGCGGCGAGCAGCAGCGGGTGGCGCTGGCGCGGGCCTTTGTGGTGCAGCCGGCTTTGTTGCTGGCCGACGAGCCGACCGGCAGCCTGGACTTCGCCACCGGTGAAACCGTGATGGCGCTGATGTTCGAGCTGAACCAGGAGCTCGGCACCACGCTGGTGCTGGTCACACACGACCGGGGCATCGCGGCACGCTGCGAGCGCCGCATCACGCTGGAAGCTGGCCAGGTGGTTGCCAATTAGTAGTCAAAAACGGCTCCAGCCCATATCGGGCCTGCGTGAGTAGCTATATATTTGATAGCACTCAGGGCTGCCGCAAATCCTAGCCCGGATATTTCACCAGTAGTCCGATGAGCACATGATTTGGGGCGCGCAGCGGCCGATGCGTGTCGTTCGTCGAATTGTCTGGGTACTGGATGGGTTTTGGCCAATTT
>NZ_JACDDD010000044.1 GCF_013817205.1 Polaromonas sp. | reverse complement strand
GGCCAGTCGCTACAGGGCGCCCTGTCAGCCGCACCCGATCTTGACTTCGCAGCATGGCTGGCGCCGGCCGTACATACCGGCCTGCTGCTCGGCGCTCGCGCTCTGTGATTTGGCAAAAAAGGACAAGCCATGAACACCACCCCCTCACCTGTGCAAAAAGTGCTGGGCCTCTGGCGCCGCTTCAGTACGGCGCTGGATTTGCTGCAGCCCGCCGCAGCGCTGGCCGCGCGACTGTATGTTGGCCAGGTGTTTTTCCTGTCTGGCCTGACCAAGCTGCGGGACTGGGAGACCACAGTGGCGCTGTTCACCGATGAATACAAGGTGCCGGTGCTGCCGCCGGCGGTGGCAGCATTCATGGGCACGGCCGGTGAGCTGGTACTGCCCGTGCTGCTGGTGCTGGGCCTGGCCGGGCGTTTCTCCGCATTGGGCCTGTTCGTCGTTAACGCCGTGGCGGTGATTTCGCTCAGCGAGATCGCGCCCGCCGCCCTGCAGCAGCACATCTTCTGGGGCGCGCTATTGGCCGGCCTGGCGATCTACGGGCCTGGCGCCTGGTCGCTGGACCGCTGGCTGGCGCCGCGCATCATGCGCGGCCAGTCCGGAATCTAAGGTCAAATCGGCCACCCGCCCTTGTCTGGCAAGCGCAAACAGCTATCAATTTAGGAGCGCTTTCCGGATGCTGCGGTTTACCAGTTGACCTCACGGTCCGGCGTCGAGCCGATGCGGTGGATCGACAGGTCGGCGCCTTCGTACTCTTCCTCCTGCGTCATGCGCAGGCCCAGGGTCGCCTTGATCAGGCCGTAAACCGCAAAACCCGCCAGCAGCGCCCAGGCTATGCCCATGGCCGTGCCGATCAGCTGCGCGCCCAGGCTCACGCCGCCCAGCCCGCCCAGCGCCTTGCTGCCGAAGATGCCGCAGGCAATGCCGCCCCAGGCGCCGCACAGGCCGTGCAGCGGCCAGACACCCAGCACGTCGTCGATCTTCCAGCGGTTCTGCGTCAGGGTGAACATCAGCACAAACACCGCGCCGGCGATCGCGCCGGTGACCAGCGCGCCCAGAGGGTGCATCAGGTCCGAGCCCGCGCACACAGCGACCAGCCCGGCCAGCGGGCCGTTGTGCACAAAACCCGGGTCGTTTTTGCCCAGCGCCAGCGCCGCCAGCGTGCCGCCGACCATGGCCATCAGGGAGTTGACGGCGACCAGGCCGGAGATCTTGTCAATCGTCTGCGCACTCATGACGTTGAAGCCGAACCAGCCCACCGTCAGGATCCAGGCGCCCAGCGCGAGGAAGGGAATGCTGGACGGCGGGTGCGCCGAGATGCCGCCGTCCTTGCGGTAGCGGTTGCTGCGCGCACCGAGCAAAATCACCGCCGGCAGCGCCAGCCAGCCACCGATGGCGTGGACCACGATGGAGCCGGCGAAGTCGTGAAACTCGGCGCCAGTGAAGTCCTTGATCCAGGCCTGCACACCAAAACGCTGGTTCCACACCACACCCTCAAACAGCGGGTAGACCAGACCGACGATCACGGCTGTGGCCAGCAACTGCGGGTAAAAACGCGCCCGCTCGGCAATACCGCCGGAGATGATGGCCGGGATTGCTGCCGCAAAAGTCAGCAGAAAGAAAAATTTGACCAGTTCGTAACCGTTTTTGGCCGCCAGTTGTTCGGCCCCGACAAAAAAGCTGGTGCCGTAAGCCACGCCATAACCAACGATGAAATACACCACGGTGGAGACCGAAAAGTCCACCAGGATCTTGACCAGCGCATTGACCTGGTTCTTCTTGCGAACCGTGCCCAGCTCCAGAAAGGCAAAACCGGCGTGCATGGCCAGAACCATGATGCCGCCCAGCAGGATGAACAAGGCATCCGAGCCCTGTTTTAGTGCGTCCATAAGAATCCTCTTGAATGGTTTGTGCTGTTTTAGTGCGAAACAGGATTGAAAAAATCAAAAGCACCAAAACCAAGCAATAAGTGCGCCAGACAAGTGCGCACCAGCTTGGGGTGCTGCCGTGCATGGCGCCGGCTAGAATGACGACCTGTCATTGGGGAGTAGCCACCCTTTCAATCCTGAAAGGGGCTCGCGTCAACAGACTTGTCCGGTCACGGACATGGCGCCAGCAGTCCATCGGACCCCGCGAGACCTTTAACTGCACAGACACCCTTGGCCGGGGATGCCGTGCAGTCATTGGTTTTCGGCCGGAGTCTTATTCATGGAAGCTTTCCTCGTCTCCACCGGCATCGTTGCCCTCGCCGAGATGGGCGACAAGACGCAACTCCTCGCCCTCGTCCTCGCTGCGCGTTTTCGCAAGCCCTGGCCCATCGTCGCCGGCATTTTTGTGGCCACGCTTGCCAACCATGCGCTGGCCGGCGCGCTGGGCGCTTGGCTGACCACCGTGGTCGGGCCGCAGACGCTGCGCTACATCCTCGGCGCGTCTTTCCTCGCCATGGCGGTGTGGATGCTGGTTCCCGACAAGCTTGAAAACGGCGAGGATGCCAAACCGCCACGCTGGGGCGTGTTCGCCACCACCGTGGCCGTGTTTTTTCTGGCCGAGATGGGCGACAAGACGCAGATCGCCACGGTCATGCTGGCGGCACGTTATGACGCCATGGCCGCCGTTGTGGCCGGCACCACACTGGGCATGATGCTGGCCAACGCACCCGTCGTCTGGCTTGGCGAACGCGTGACGCGTCTGGTGCCTCTGCGTGTGGTGCACATCGTGTCGGCCCTGATTTTTGCGGGGCTCGGGCTGGCCGCCTTGCTGATCAAGGCTTGATCCACGTGGCCTTCTCCATTCCATCCCCGGGGCAGCGAGTGACCGAGGAGGCTCTTCTCTGTTCAAGCAGGGGCCGCGGATCTGGCTTCGCCAGTCCGCAGGCGCAGCGGCCCCCTCGGGGGGCAGGGCGCTACACGCAGTGAGCAACCGTGGGGGCCATATCCAGCGGGGTATACTTAATCAGCGCCGATTTGCCAGCTTGCGGGCGCTTAAAAAGTTCAGCTAAAGACGACATCCACGACCCGGACTCGCTTTTAGCGATGCCGGGTTTTTGTTTTGTGGGGCTTTCCTTGACGCTTGTTGCCACGCCGCAGTCCATGCATTTTGCCGACGCCTTGCCGCTGCAAAGCGGCGCGTCCATCCGCGCCTACGACCTGAGCTACGAAACCTACGGCACGCTCAACGCGGACAAATCGAATGCCGTGCTGATTTGCCACGCGCTCAATGCCTCGCACCATGTAGCGGGGATTTACCTCGATGAATCGGGCGCCCCGGTGCCGCGTTCCGAAGGCTGGTGGGACACCATGATTGGCCCCGGCAAGCCGGTGGATACGGACCGGTTTTTTGTCATTGGGGTCAACAACCTCGGCTCCTGCTTCGGCTCGACCGGGCCGATGCAAACCCATCCCGATACCGGCCAGGTTTACGGCGCCGACTTCCCGGTGGTGACGGTGCAGGACTGGGTCGATGCGCAGGCCAGGCTGCTCGACGCGCTGGGCATCCAGACGCTGGCCGCCGTCATGGGCGGCAGCCTGGGCGGCATGCAGGCGCTGAGCTGGACGCTGCAATACCCGGACCGCGTGCGCCATGCCGTGGTGGTTGCCAGCGCGCCGAATCTGACGGCCGAAAACATTGCCTTCAACGAGGTGGCGCGCCGCGCCATCGTCACTGATCCGGACTTTCACGGCGGCCACTTCTATCGCCACGGCGTGTTGCCGCAGCGCGGCCTGCGTATTGCCCGCATGATCGGCCACATCACTTACCTCAGCGACGACGTGATGAATGAAAAGTTCGGGCGCCAGCTTCGGCAGGCGGTCGTTGAAACCGCTGGCCTGGATGTCGATGGTGAGGCCCCGGCCCGGGCAGCGGCCTACCGGTACAGCACCCAGGACGTCGAGTTCCAAATTGAAAGTTACCTGCGTTACCAGGGAGACAAGTTCAGCGAGTACTTCGACGCGAACACCTATTTGCTGATCACGCGCGCACTCGACTATTTCGACCCGGCCGCCGCCCACGGCGGCAACCTGACGCGTGCACTGGTGCAGGCCAGCGCCAAGTTCCTGCTGGTGAGCTTCACCACCGACTGGCGCTTTTCGCCGGCGCGCAGCCGCGAGATCGTCAAGGCCCTGCTCGACAACCAGCGAGACGTGAGTTACGCCGAGATTGACGCACCCCACGGCCATGATGCCTTTTTGCTCGACGACCCTCGCTATCTGGGCGTGGTGCGCTCCTATTTTGAGAGCAAGGTGGCGCCATGAAGCAGTCCCCTGCCCGCCTTTCCGCCGACCAGCTGTCCATCACGCGGCTGGTGCCGCCGGCCTCCCGTGTGCTGGATCTTGGCTGTGGCGATGGCGCCATGCTCGACCACCTGATCCGCGAACGCGGCTGCACCGGCTATGGCGTGGAGATAGACGACGCGAACGTGCAGGCCTGTGTAGCGCGTGGCGTCAATGTCATCCAGCTGAATCTGGATGAAGGCCTGGCCATGTTTGGCGACGCCAGTTTTGATGTGGTGCTGCAGATCGACACCTTGCAGCATCTGCACAACACCGAGGTCATGCTGCGTGAGACCGCGCGCGTCGGGCGCACCGGCATCGTGGCTTTTCCCAATTTCGGCCACTGGCCGAACCGCCTGGCGGTGCTGCGCGGCCGCATGCCGGTGACCAAGGTCCTGCCCTACCAGTGGTATGACACGCCGAACATCCGGGTCGGCACCCTGCAGGATTTTGCCGCGCTGGCGCAGAAAAACCGGCTCAAGATCATTGACTCGTTTGGCTTGCAGGATGGCCAGGAAATCCGCTTCTGGCCCAACGGACGCGCCAGTCGCGCGGTGTTCAAGTTTCAGCACGGTTAGCCGCAGGGCTGGCTCCGCCGCTGCGCTGCTGGTAATATCCAGCCATCGGGATTTCAGCCTCCCGACTCTTCACAGAAAGACGGTGTCCCGTCCAAGCGCTGGTAACACTCATTGGAGTATTCCGTGGACACCTCTACCCTTTCCGTTCCCCAAATCACCCCCGAAGAACTTGCTGCCCGCATGGGCCGCGCCGATGCCCCCTTGTTGCTCGACGTCCGGCGCGAGGGCAAATTTGCAGAAAGCCCCCGCATGCTTGCCTCGGCGCGGCGCTGTGCACCTGAAGACGTCGCGGCACTGGCGGCCGCCGGACCGGCGCGCGAGGTGGTCGTGTATTGCGTTTATGGCCACAACGTGAGTGCGGATGCGGCAGCGCTGCTGCGCGCCGCAGGCTGGGACGCGCGCGCACTGGCCGGCGGCATCGGAGGTGGTGAAGATGGCGTGGACAGCATGGAAAATATCGTCCGATGGCGCGTGACGCCGTTGCCCACCATGCGCAAGCGCGCCGACTGGGGTGTGACCGGCGAGCGGGCGTCGCGCTGGATCACGCGGGAGCGACCCAAGATTGACCGCATCGCCTGCCCTTGGCTGATACGCCGATTTATCGACCCGCGCGCGGAATTCTTTTATGTTCCGACTGCACAGGTCTTCAGTGAAGCGGCGCGGCTGAAAGCCGTGGCCTATGACCTCCCGGGCGCACCGGTGACGCACGAGGGCGAATGGTGCAGCTTTGATGGTTTGCTTCGCGCGTTCGAGATCGAAGACCCGGCGGTGGACCACCTTGCCCGCGTCGTGCGCGGGGCCGACACCGGCCGCCTAGCGCTGGAGCCGCAGTGCGCCGGCCTGCTGGCCTTCTCGCTGGGTTTGTCCGCTTTGCACCGGGATGACCACAGCATGCTGGAAGCCGCGATGCCGCTGTACGACGCGCTCTACGCCTGGTGCGCCAGCGAAGCACAGGCCGTATGGCAAGGCAAATCACCCGAGGGGCACAACTGGAAGCCGGAAACCCTGACAGGTGCGCGCGCATGATGCCGGCCACCAGGCTGCCCGAAGGGGTCAGTTTCAGCGAGGCCGTTCGCTTCTGGCTCAAGCTGGGCTTCATCAGTTTCGGTGGGCCGGCAGGGCAGATTGCCATCATGCACCGCGAACTGGTTGAGCAGAGGCGCTGGATCTCGGAAAAGCGCTTTTTACACGCGCTCAACTACTGCATGTTGCTGCCCGGACCGGAAGCGCAGCAACTCGCTACTTACATCGGCTGGCTGATGCACCGGACTTGGGGCGGTGTGGTGGCCGGCGCGCTGTTTGTGCTGCCTTCGCTGTTTATCCTGATTGCGCTGAGCTGGGTTTATGTCGCCTTCGGCGATGTGCCGCTGGTCGCCGGAATTTTTTACGGTATTAAGCCAGCCGTCGCGGCCATCGTGCTTCAGGCGGTTTACCGCATCGGCAGCAAATCATTGAGAAATCCACGCAAGGCCCCCGTCCCGTGGGCGATAGCAGCTATCAGTTTTATAGCAATTGCCGTGCTGCATGTGCCTTTTCCGTGGGTGGTGATGGGCGCTGCACTGACTGGCTGGCTGTGTGCGCGTTTTGCGCCCGGGCAGTTCGCCGCCGGGGGACATGCGTCTGCAAGCGGGCCGCATGCGCCCGCGCTGATTGACGACGACACACCCACGCCGCCGCATGCGCAATTCAAAAAATCGCGGCTGGCGATGGTGCTTGCCGTCGGCGTCCTGCTCTGGCTGCTGCCTATGGGCGCGCTACTGGTGTGGCAGGGCTGGGACGGCGCCCTCACGCAGATGAGCTGGTTCTTCACCAAGGCGGCGTTGCTGACCTTTGGCGGCGCCTATGCGGTGTTGCCCTATGTGTACCAGGGCGCCGTCGATCAGTTCGGCTGGCTCACCGGCCCGCAGATGATCGACGGCCTGGCGCTGGGTGAAACCACGCCCGGGCCTCTGATCATGGTGGTGGCTTTTGTGGCCTTTGTCGGCGGCTGGACCAAGGAAGTGCTGGGGCCGGATGCCTTGTTCCAGGGTGCCGCCCTGGCGGCGCTGCTGGTGACCTGGTTCACCTTCCTGCCGTCCTTCATCTTCATCCTCGCGGGCGGGCCGCTGGTGGAGTCCACCCACGGCAAGCTTCTCTTCACCGCACCGCTGGCGGCCATCACCGCCGCCGTGGTTGGGGTGATCGCAAGTCTTGCTCTGTTTTTCATAGCGCATGTCGCTTTGCCGACGGGGGCTGAGGCCGGATTTGCTTCGAATGTGGCATGGCCGGCGGTGGCGATCATGGTGGCGGCCAGTGTGGCGCTCCTGCGTTACAAGGCCGGCGTGATCCCGGTGATTGCGGCCTGTGCGCTGGCCGGCTTGCTGCTGCGTCTGGCCGGCCTGGCCTGATTGTTGGCGGCCCCACGTTTGTTCGCTGCGCGTAACTCTCTGCCCCCAAAGGGGGCTGGCCTTGCTTGGGGCGGCCCGGCGCGGCGGCCGGCCTCTGCGCGTTATGCTCAGGCCCATGCAAGCCTCCCAGGACACCACGCCCTCCGCGCGGGCGCCTGCCGTGTTTGAGCGCCTGTTTGGCGGCTGGGTCCACACGGTCACGCCTGAAACGCTGCGCCATGACCTGATGGCGGCCCTGCTGGGTGCGGTGCTGGTGCTGCCCCAAGGCATTGCCTTTGCCACACTGGCCGGCTTGCCGCCCGAATATGGCCTCTACACCGCCATCGTGCCCTGCATTGTTGCCGCGCTGTTCGGTTCGAGCTGGCATGTGATGTCGGGGCCGACCAATGCCAACTCGCTGGCGCTGTTTGCCATGGTGTCGCCGCTGGCGCTGGCCTTCAGCCCCGGTTATATCCAGATGGCGCTGGCGGTCACGGTGCTGGTGGGCATCATGCAGTGGCTGATCGGCGCGCTGCGGCTGGGCAGCCTGGCCAACTTCATCTCGCCGGCCGCGCTGTTCGGTTTCACATCGGGCGCGGCCTTGTTGATCGCTGTTTACGCGCTGCCGGATCTGCTGGGTCTGGCGCCGGCCGCAGAACATGGCGCGGCCGCGGTCTTGATACACGTGCTGAGGCAGTTGGGTGCGCTGCAGCCGGCGGCACTCGCGGTGGCTGGGGTGACGATTGCCATCGCGCTGCTGGTGCGGCGACTGCGCCCAAGCTGGCCGTCCATGCTGGCCGGTCTGGTGGCGGCGACGCTGTTGGGCTGGGGCTGGGCCACCTACGTCAGTACCGCGCCGCTGCCACTGCGCACCGTTGGCCAGATCCAGACGCCCTGGCCGCAATTTGCCGTGCCCACGGTGAGCTGGTCGGCGCTGTCCGAACTGCTGGGCCTGGCGTTTGCGCTGACGATTGTGGCCCTGGGCCAATCCATCTCGATTGCCAAGGCGGTGGCAGCGCGTTCCGGTCAGCGCATCGACGCCAACCGCGAGTTTCGGGGCCAGGGTCTGTCCAACATCGTTGGCGGATTCTTTTCTTCTTACGTCTCCTGCGGCTCGCTGAACCGCTCCATGCCGAATCTGGAGGCCGGCGCGCGCACGCCGCTGGCGGCGGTGTTCTCGGCGGTGTTGCTGCTGGTGCTGGTGGCGCTCAGCGCGAAGCTGCTGGCGCAAATCCCGATGGCTGCGCTGGCCGCACTGTTGCTGCTGGTGGCGGTGTCCCTGCTGGACATCAAGCGCTGGAAGCAGCTGTGGGCGCTGAGCCGCACCGAGTTCGGCGTGGCCTTCGCCACGATGGTTGCGACGGTCAGCATCCGGCTTGAGGTCGCCATTTTGCTGGGCACGCTGCTGTCGCTGATGTCCTTTCTGTACCGCACCTCAAAGCCGGCGATGCGCACCATGGGTTTTGACAGCCGGGTGCCGGACCGGCAGTTTGTGGTGCTGGCCGATGCGGAAAACCCACTGCAAGAATGTCCCCAGCTGAAACTGCTGCGCATGGAGGGAGAGGTTTATTTCGGCGCAACCCAGCATGTGGCCGACACGCTGCACGCGCTGCGCCACGCGCCGCAGCCGCAAAAACACTTGCTGGTGATGGGCAAAAGCATGAACTTCATCGACCTGGCCGGTGCCCAGCTCTGGGAGCAGGAGCTTGTTGCGCGCCGCGTCATGGGCGGCGATCTGTACTTTCACCGGCCGCGCCCGGAAGTCATTCAGATGTGGCAGACCACAGGCTTCACACGCCTGCTGGGACCCGCGCACCAGTTCCCTGACAAGCGCAGCGCGATCGCGACAATTTTCACGCGGTTGGACCCGGCGATCTGCCGCCAGTGCACGGTGCGCATTTTTGAGGAATGCCGCAGCGTGCCCGGGCCGGATGCGGTGACGCCTAGACCGGCGGCTTGAAACCGAGCCGCTGCAGCAAACCCATGGCGGCATGCGGGGCCTTCTCTTTGGCGCCGTTGATGAAGAAGACAAACACGTCGCGGGGCGCGCTCTTGCTTTTGGGGGTTTCCAGGCGCGGCAGCTCCGCCGGCTCGCCGCCTTGCGCCCAGCGCTGCGCCGCCGCCGCCCAGCCATCCAGCGCCTTGGGCGCGTAGCCGTTTTTGAGCTTCGCGTCGCTGCACATCAGCCGTGCATAAACGAAGTCGGACGTCAGGTCGGCAAAGGACGGGAAATCCGGCGAGTCGGTAAACACCGTCGCGCAGTGGTGCTTGCGCGCCAGCGCCAGGTAGTCCGGTGTCATGAAGCTGGGATGCCGCACATCGAGCACGTGGCGCAGCCTGAGGCCATCCACACTCTTCGGCAGCAGTGTCAGGAAGGCGCCGAAATCCTCGGCATCAAACACCTTGGTTGGCGCGAACTGCCAGACGATAGGACCCAGCTTGGCGCCGAGCTCGCTGATGCCGCTGTCCACGAAGCGTGTGATCGATTCGCCGGCCTCGGCCAGCACCCGGCGATTGGTGCTGAATCGGCTGGCCTTGAGCGAAAAAACAAAGTCGTCGGGTGTATCGTCGCGCCATTTGGCAAAGGTAGCCGGTTTGAAAGTGCTGTAGTAAGTGCCGTTGACCTCGATGGTGCTGAGCTGGCGGCTGGCATAGCCCAGTTCCTGGCTTTGCGGCAGTTTGGCCGGGTAAAAGTTGTCGCGCCAGGGCGCATAGGTCCAGCCGCCGATGCCGACGCGGATGCCTGGAGCGGGGGGTGACGTTTTTTTCACGGGCACTTTCATCAATGCAGGACTTGCGCATGGTTGCAGAAAAAGACCCGGCGCGCCAAGCACCCCTCAAAGCCGGAGTGGCACGAGTGGCCTGGCACAGGTACAGTAGCCCTTTAGCATCACCTCCCGGAGTTGTCATGAACGCCCCCCTGCACCGCGAAATCCCCGCCGGCCTGCTCAATGACGCGCAGGCCCTGTCCGATGTCAGCGTCCAGTGGGACCGCGACATCGTCAAGCAGATCACCGACTACATCACCATTCCGGCCAAGTCGCCGTCTTTTGATGCCGACTGGGCCGGCCACGGCCACATCGATACCGTGATGCGCAATGCCGCGGCCTGGGTCGAGGCGCAGAAGGTCGAGGGCCTCAAGCTCGAGATCGTCCGGCTGGAAGGTCGCACCCCGGTGCTGTTTTTCGAGGTGCCGGCGACCAAAGCCGGTTCGACGGAGACAGTTCTTATGTATGGGCATCTGGACAAGCAGCCCGAATTCACCGGCTGGCGCAGTGACCTCGGCCCCTGGACACCCAAATACGAAGACGGCAAGCTGTTCGGCCGCGGTGGTGCCGATGACGGTTATGCGGTCTACGCCAGCGTTGCGGCCATCCAGGCGCTCAAAAGCCAGAAGGTCGCGCATCCGCGCATCGTCGGCCTGGTGGAGACCTGCGAGGAAAGCGGCTCCTACGATCTGCTGCCGTATGTCGATGCCTTGCGCACCCGACTTGGGGACGTCGGCTTGGTGATCTGCCTGGATTCCGGTGCCGGCAACTACGACCAGCTCTGGCTGACCACTTCGTTGCGCGGCATGGCCAGCGGCGTGCTCAAGGTCGAGATCCTGACCGAAGGGGTGCATTCGGGCGACGCCAGCGGTCTGGTGCCCTCGAGCTTTCGCATCATGCGCCAGGTGCTGGACCGCCTCGAGGACAGCAAGACCGGCCGCTTGTTGCCGCAAAGCTTTCACTGCGAGATCCCGGCCGAGCGGCTGGCGCAGGCGCAGGTCACGGCGCAAATTCTGGGCGACCAGATCTACAAGCGCTTCCCTTGGGCGCACCACGACTGCGGCGGCGCCACCACCTTTGCCTTGCCGACCACCACCGATCCGGTCGAGGCGCTGCTTAACCGCACCTGGAAACCGACACTGAGCGTGACTGGCGCCGACGGCTTTCCCGAAATGGGCAATGCCGGCAATGTGCTGCGGCCGTACACCGCCTTCAAGCTGTCGCTGCGCCTGCCGCCGCTGATCGATGCCGGCAGTGCGGTCCAGGAGCTCAAGACCTTGCTCGAAGACAACGCGCCCTACCAGGCCAAAGTCACGTTTGAAAGCGCCGGCGGTGCGACCGGCTGGAACGCGCCCTCGACCTCGCCGTGGTTCCAGAAAGCGCTGGACGATGCCTCGCAGGCTCACTACGGCGCGCCCTGCGGCACGATTGGTCAGGGCGGCACCATTCCGCTGATGAACATGTTGAGCCAGGGCTTCCCGAAGGCGCAGATGATGGTCTGCGGCGTTCTCGGCCCGAAAAGCAATGCGCACGGGCCCAACGAGTTTCTGCATGTGCCCTATGCCAAGAAGATCACGGCTGCCGTGGCGCACGTCATCGCCTGCATGCCCTGAGAGCGCGAGTCGTGGACAAACCGATGCTGGCGCCGTTCACCGCGCGTGATGGCGAAAACCTGGCGCTGTACGAATGGCCGATGGCAGCCTGGCATTCCGATGATGCGCTGCCACCACGCGCCGTGGTGCTGATTGTTCATGGCCTGGGCGAACACGCCTGCCGCTACGACCATGTGGCGCGGCAACTGCTTGACTGGGGCTTTGTGGTACGCGCCTACGACCAGCGCGGTCACGGGGAGTCTGGTGGCGCCCGCGGCGGCCTGAGCAGCGAGGCCCTGCTGCTGGAAGACCTGGCCGAGGTGGTGGACGACACGCGCCAGCGCGCCCGGCGCCTGCCGCGCCTGGGCGACCCCGCCACCCCGCTGCCGCTGATCCTGCTGGGCCACAGCCTGGGTGGCCTGGTGGTCGGTCGTTTTGTGTCGCTGCAGTTGCGGCCGGTCGAGGGCCTGGTGATGTCCTCTCCGGCGCTGGACCCTGGCCTGAATGCGCTGCAAAAGCTGATGCTGGCCGTCGTGCCCTCGGTTGCACCCAATCTGCGCGTCAACAACGGCCTCAAGCCCGAATACATCTCGCATGACAGCCAGGTGGTCAAAAAGTACCTGGCCGACCCGCTGGTGCACGCCAAGGTTTCTGCCCGGCTGGCCAAATTCATTGCCACTGCCGGGCCCGCCACGGTGGCCGCAGCCAGCACCTGGGCCACGCCGACATTGCTGATGTATGCCGGTGCCGACAAGTTGGTCAACCCGGCCGGCAGCCGTGCCTTTGCCGAGGCGGCCGGGCGCAACAGCGCCGGGATGGTCACTAGCCGCTGTTTTGACGCGCTGTACCACGAGCTGTTCAACGAGCTGGACGCAACACCGGTGTTTGCCACCCTCAAAGCCTGGCTGGACGCGCGGTTTTAAGCAAAAAAGGCCTGTAGCCCCCGTCCTGCGGGCGCAAGCAGCTATGAAATCAGGAGCAATTACGGTGTTGCCGGGCGGCGGCGCTGCAGCGCCAGCCACCCGAGCGCCAGCCCTGTGAGCCCCAGCGGCAGCAGCGAACCAAGGTTCAGCAGGGTCCAGCCCTGGGTGGTGACCAGCACGCCCGAGGCCAGTGAGGACAGCGCCAGCACCGCAAACACGCAGAAGTTGAGCGCGCCCTGGGCCTTGTCTTTTTCCTCAGGGCGGTAAGCCGTCAGGGCCAGCGTGGTGGCGCCGGTGAACAGGAAGTTCCATCCGACGCCGAGCAGAAACAGCGCCGCCAGGAACTGGTGCAGTTCAACCCCTGACAGCGCAATCAGCACGCAGGCCACGTTGAGCGCCAGCCCGATACCCATGATGGACAAGGTGCCGAAACGCTTGATCAGATGGCCGGTGAAAAAACCGGGCGCAAACATGCCGATCACATGCCATTCAAGCACCAGCGCCGCGTCGGAAAATGGCAGGCCGCAAACCTGCATGGCAATTGGCGTGGCTGCCATCAGCAAATTCATCACGCCGAAACCTAGCGCGCCGGCCGCAGCCGCAACAATAAACACGGGCTGGCGCATGATTTCGCGCAAGGGTCGGCCGCCGCTGGCGGCCTGCTGCGGCGGGGTGGGCGGGAAGTGGATGAAGGCCAGCAAGACCATGGCCAGCAGCGCCACGACGCTGAGGGCGAGGTAGGCGCCGGCAAAGGGAACAGCGGTCAGGGTGCGGGTGCCCGCTGCCAGATTCGGGCCGGCAATCGCGCCTATCAGCCCGCCCGCCATCACCAGCGATACGGCCTTTTCGCGGAAGGCCGGCAGTGCCAGCTCGGCGGCGGCAAACCGGTAAAGCTGGGCATTGGCGTTGTAATAACCGGCGACGACGGTGGCGGCGACCAGCAGCCAGAAATGGCGGCTGTAGGCCGCGTAACAGCACAGCAGGGCCGACAGCACCGCCACCCCCAGCCCCAACTGGAACGAGGTCTTGCGTCCGAATCGCTTCTGGGTGCGTGCCACCAGCCCGGTCGATAGCGCGCCGCCCACCACGTAACCCATGACCGGCAGGGTCGCCATCCAGCCCAGCGGCGCCAGCGCCAGCCCGACCAGGCCGTTGATAGCGATAAAGGTTACGTTGTTGGTGAGAAACAGGCCCTGGCAGATCGCCAGCAGCCAGAGGTTGCGGTTCATAAATCAATCACTCAAAGTAAGCAGCGCCAGACAGGCCAGCGGCGCGGTTTCGGCACGCAGGATGCGCGGGCCCAAAGTGACCGGCACAAAACCGGCAGCGATGGCGGCGGCTTCTTCCGCAGCGCTCAGGCCGCCTTCTGGGCCGCTGAGCAGGGTTACCGGGGTCGCGCTGTCATAAGCGGCCATGGCTTGCAACAGCGGCCGGGTGCCGGTGCGCAGCGACAGCAGCAGCCGGGGTGCGGCCGGCGTCGCGGGCGGCAATGTCGACAGCCATTCGGTCAGCGTGGCGACGTCGTGGAGGGTAGGGAGGCGGTTGCGCCCGCACTGCTCACAGGCGGCTATCGCCACGCCCTGCCAGTGCGCGACCTTTTTGTCGGCGCGTTCGCCTTTGAGGCGCAGCACCGAACGCTCAGCCATCAGCGGCGTGATGCCGGCGACGCCCAACTCGCTGGCCTTTTCGACCAGCCAGTCCATGCGCTCGTTCGCGGGCATGCCGATGGCCAGAAACACCGCACGACTGGCCTCCCGCTCGATGGCGTGGTGCGCGGTGACGATGATCTGCACATCGTTGCGGCCCATGCGTGTGATGCGCGCCTCGAACTCGCCACCGCGGCTGTTGAACAGCGTGATGCTGTCGTCCGGCTGCAGGCGCAGCACCTGCACATGGCGCGCCGCGCGCTCCGGCAGGCTCAGCGCGTCGCCAGTGCTCAGGGGCAAATCGGCGTAGAAGCGGGCTGTCATCGCCGGGGACTATCGGCAGAGGCAAATGCTATCAAATTGATAGCTACTTGCGCGCGCCAGACGAGGGCCAGAGGCCGATTTGATGCAAAAAAGATGATTCAAAACGTATAACCCACGCGGGTCTCGTTGCCTTCGATCTCGTCGAGCAGGACCATCAGCGGTCCGAGCTGGCGGTAGCGCGCGCAGGTGGCACGGGCGTAAGAAATGAAACGCGGTGTGTCGGCCAGGTATTTGGGCTTGCCGTCGCGCAGCGTGAGCCGCGCAAAAATGCCGAGGATCTTCAGGTGGCGCTGCAGGCCCATCCACTCGACGGCCCGGTAAAACTCGCCGAAGTCGTCGCCGACCGGCAGCCCGGCCTTGCGCGCCTGTTCCCAGTAACGCACGGTAATTTCAAGCACAAAGTCTTCGGGCCAGCTGATGAAGGCGTCGCGCATCAGACTGGCGATGTCGTAGGTGATTGGGCCGTAGACCGCGTCTTGAAAATCCAGCACGCCGAGGCCCCCCACGCTTGTCGCTTCGCGTACTGCGCTGCCCCCCGAGGGGGCGCTGCGCCTGCGGACTGGCAAAGCCAGATCCGCGGCCCCGGCTGGTGAAGAGGACCCGCGCGCGCTGGTTGCTTCCGTTTGGCTGCTCACCATCAGGTTCCTGGGCATGAAATCGCGGTGGACATACACGCGCGCGCCACCGAGCGCGTTCAGGTTGCTGTCCTTGATTTGCGCAAACAGGGTGTCAAGTTTGCCGCGCAGTGCGCTGTCGATGGTGATGCCGCGGTGTTTTTCCACATACCAGTCGGGAAACAGCGCCAGCTCGCGCGACAGCAGGGCGTCGTCGTAAGGCGGCAGCACACCGGGGCGGGAGGCCAGCTGCCAAGTCACCAGCGCGTCCACCGCTTCGCGGTACAGAGCGTAGGCGCGCCGCTCTTTGCCAGCTTCGGGCGTCTGATCGATCACCTCGAGCATGGTTTGTGCGCCCAGGTCGCTCAGCAGCATGAAGCCCTGCGCCTCGTCCCAGGCCAGCACGCGTGGAGCGTGCAGCCCGGCATCGGCCATCAGTGCGGCAACCTTGACGAAGGGCCGGCAGTCTTCCTGCGCGGGCGGCGCGTCCATGATGATGCAGTCACCGCCGCCGGCCCTGCCGACCCTGAAATAGCGGCGAAAACTCGCATCAGCCGAGGCGGGGCGCAGGAAATCGGGCAACAGTCCATGAGCGCTTGCCTGGGCATGAAGCCAGAGGGTAAAAGCGCGGGCGCGGTCGGGATCTGTCCAGACAATGGGAGCTTGGGTCATGTGTTGTTGAGCCCGCCGGGCGGCCAATCATCGAAAGATGCGGGACAGGCGGGTGGGCATAGGATAATCGGGCCTGTTTTTATAAACGGGTTTATCTCATACTTCCGATGCATCGCGCATCCCGCTCGCGTTTTATTCTCTCCCCGGTCGCCCATGCCGCCCTCAGCCTCGTGTCCTGCACGGTGCTGGGCCTTGGGCATGGGGGCTTCGCACATGCCCAGGCGCCGGTGGCGTCACCGGATCCTGCACAGCCGCCAGCTGCGTCGTTGCCGGGGAGCATTCCGCGCCGCGATGCGCTGCCAGGCCAGCTCAAGAGCAGCCCCATGCTGGCCGAGAAGCCACCGGGGGGACCCGGCATCGAGTTGCCGACGTTTATCTACGGCGACCGCTTGTCCGGCCGCCCCGAACTGGAAACTGTGATTGACGGCAACGCCGAATTGCGTCGCGGCGGCTCGTCCATACGTGCCGACCGGCTGGAGTACGACCAACCGACAGATATGGTCAAGGCCCGGGGCAATGTGCGCGTCAACAGCGCCGGCAATTTGTACAACGGGCCGGAGCTGGAGATCAAGCTCGACACCTTCGAAGGCTTTTTCACGCGACCCGACTATCGTTTCCTGCAGAACAACGGTTACGGCGCGGCCAGCCGCGTGGACTTCATTGACGACAAGCGCCTGGTGGCTTATGACGCCAGCTTCACCACCTGCCAGCGCGGAGAAGGTCCGAGCTGGATGCCGGCCTGGATCGTCAATGCCAGCCGCATCAGTTTCGACAAGGAGGCCGACGTCGGCGAGGCCTCGGGTGGCGTGCTGCGTTTCATGGGCGTGCCCATTCTGGCCGGTCCCACTTTCAGCTTTCCGCTCAGTGACAAGCGTAAGTCCGGGCTGTTGCCGCCGACCTTCGGCTTGAGCACTGTCAATGGCACTTCGGCCACCATTCCGTATTACTTCGATATTGCGCCGCAACGCGATGCCACCTTCGCGCCGACGGTCATGAGCAAGCGCGGGGTGGAGCTGGCCGGCGAGTTTCGCTACCTGGAGCGCACGTATCAAGGCGAATTGCGCGCCAGCCTGCTGCCCAACGACAGTTTGCGCAACAAGACGCGTTGGTCTTACAACTATCTGTCCACCGGGACCTTCAACACCGGTCTTCGGTCGGTCGGGGCTCTGGGCTTCGACCTCAACCTGAACCGGGTCAGCGACAACAACTATTGGCGCGATTTTCCGGCGACGGGACTGGGTGGATCCGGCAACGGATTGACCCAGCGCCTGCTGACCAGTGACGCCAGCGTGAGCTGGGGCTCGGGATTTCTAGTCACCAAGCTGCGCGCGTTCAAGTACCAGACCTTGCAGGATGTGGATTCCCCCATCGTCCCGCCTTACGACCGCTTGCCGCAACTGACAGCGGCCTACACCCGGACCAACGTTCCGGTGGCCGGGCTTAGTGGGCTCGATTACTCCGTCGCCGCCGATTACACCCGTTTCGAGTCGGATCGTCTTCTGACCCGGCAACCCAATGCCAACCGAACATTTGCGCTGGCGCAGATCAGCCGACCCTGGATACGGCCGGCCGGCTACATCACGCCCAAGCTGATGTTGCATTCGACGAGCTATCAGTTCGACGGTCCGCTGGTCAACGGGTCGCGCTCGGCGTCGCGGACCGTGCCGACCTTCAGCCTCGACAGCGGCGTGACCTTCGAGCGCGACGCCAGCTTCTTCGGCCAGGCCTTCACCCAGACGCTCGAGCCCCGGCTTTTTTATGTCAATACGCCCCATCGCAACCAGAGCGCCCTGCCTAATTACGATTCGGGCCTGAATGCCTTCAACTTTGCAACCCTGTTCACGGAAAACGAGTTTGTCGGCAACGACCGCATTTCGGACTCCAACGTGCTGACCACAGGCGTGACCTCCCGTTTGCTGGTCCCGGAAACAGGCGCGGAAGCCTTGCGCGTCGGTGTCGCGCAGAGGTTGCGCTTGAAGGACCGCCGGGTGACCCTGCCCGGCGAGGTGCCGGTGTCGGAGCGCCTGAGCGACCTGTTGCTCGGAGCAACAGTCAATCTGACACCGGCTTGGTCGCTGGAAAGCACCGTGCAATACAACCCGAAAACCAACATTTCGGAGCGCGCAACAGTTGGCGGACGTTATAGCCCGAGCAATTATCGTGTGATCAGCGTCGCCTACCGCCGCCAGCGAAAGGTCAGTGAGCAGTATGAGCTGGGCTGGCAATGGCCGATCAACGACTTGTGGGGCGACAAAGGTCAGGACCTGGGCGCTGGGCGCGGCCAGGGCCCGGGACGCTTGTACAGCGTGGGGCGCTTGAATTACAGCGTGCCAGATAAAAAGCTGGTCGATGTCGTGGTTGGCCTGGAATACGATGGGTGCTGCTGGATAGGCCGGGTGGTGCTGGAGCGCACTCAACTGGGCACCTTGTCCCGGGTGGGTGGCGGATCAACAAACACAAACGCCACCCGTATCCTGTTCCAGCTCGAGTTCGTCGGTTTCTCCAAGATTGGCAACAATCCCCTCAAAACACTGAAAGCCAATATCCCGCGTTATCAGTACCTGCGTGAACAGAGCACGACACCGAGTCGCTTTACCAACTATGACTAAATACAGCCGTCTTCATTCTCCTGTCCGTCGTCCTGCCGTCGCGGTGGTGCTGGCCCTCTCGGTGGCCATGCCGCTTATGCTCGTGCAGGCCCAGACCTTGCGCGTTCCGGGTCAGCAGCTGCGCACACCAGGCCTGGGTGTCACGGGTTCAGGCGTCGCGGGCGGCGCTGGCGTGCAGCGCCAAGCCGACTACATCGTGGCCGTGGTCAATTCAGAGCCCATCACCAACAACGAAGTTCGTGCGCGAATTTTGCGTACCGAGCAGCAGATGCGGCAACAGGGTGCGCAGGTTCCACCGAGGAACGAATTGGTGCGACTGCTGATGGAACGCCTGATTGTGGAACGCGCTCAACTGCAGTTGGCGAGGGAAACGGGAGTGCAGGTCAGTGATGCCATGGTGGACGACGCTGTCGCCAACGTAGCCAGGCAGAACCAGCTGTCGACCGGTGAGTTGCGCCGGCGGCTGGAGGCTGATGGACTGCCGTTTTCCCAGTTTCGCAACGACCTGCGCGATGAGATCGTCCTGAACCGCCTGCGGGATCGCGAGCTGGATTCCCGGGCGAAAGTCAGCGACCAGGAGGTTGAGCAATTCCTTCGTGCTCAAGCGGGTGGCGGTACTGCCCCAGTTGCGATGGAGCTCAACCTGGCACAAATCCTGGTGGCCGTCCCGGAAAGCGCCACTGCCGAGCAGGTAGCGGCACTTCAGGCCCGGGCCCAGCTGGTGGCGGAGCGGGCGCGCAGTGGTACCGACTTTGCCCAGCTGGTCAAAGAATTTTCCAATGCACCAGGCGGTCGCGGCGATGGGCAAATGGGTCTTCGGCCTCCCGATCGTTACCCGGAGCTTTTTGTCAACGCGACACAGAACCTGCCGATTGGCGGCGTGGCCGGGCCGGTTCGCAGCGGCGCGGGTTTTCATGTGCTCAAGCTGATCGAGAAGAAGCGGGCGGGCATGCCTGGCGCCACGGTTGCCGAAACCCGGGCCCGCCACATCCTCTTGCGCCCCGGCCCCCAACTGAACGAGGCGGCGGCGGTGGCACGTCTGGCGGAGTTCAAGACGCGGATTGCTGCTGGCCAAGCCGATTTTGCGGCCTTGGCCCGCGAGTTCAGCCAGGACGGCTCGGCCAAGGATGGGGGCGACCTGGGCTGGGCTGGCGCCGGCATGTTTGTGCCCGAGTTCGAGGAGCGCCTGAACAGCCTGGCACCGGGCCAGGTCGGCGACCCACTGGTGTCGCGTTTTGGAGTTCATCTGATCCAGGTGCTGGAGCGGCGCAACAGCACCCTGTCGCCTCGCGAGCAGCGCGAGGCGGTGCGCGCTGCGTTGCGCGAAAATAAGCTGGAAGAGGCCTATGCTGCCTGGGCGCAGGAAGTGCGCGGCCGGGCCTATGTGGAATACCGGGAACCGCCGCAGTAGATGTTGCCCCCACGGTCGCTCACTGCGTGTAGCTCCCTGCCCCCCGGGGGGGCCGCTGCGCCTGCGGGCTGGCGGAGCCAGACCCGCGGCCCCGGCTGGCCTGAAGAGAATTCAAGGCCGGTTATTGTGGGCGGCATATGAAGCACATCCCGCGGAAGAGGTTCGGCCAGCACTTTCTGACCGACCGCAGCATCATTGACGCCATCGTCGATGCAATTGCACCGGCGGCCGGTCAGGCGATGGTGGAGATTGGTCCCGGGCTGGCGGCCTTGACCCAGCCGCTGGCTGAACGCCTGGGCCAACTGACGGTCATTGAACTGGACAGGGACCTGGCGCTGCAGCTGCGGGCGCATCCACAGCTGCAGGTGATCGAGGCCGATGTGCTCAAGGTCGATTTTGTCCAGCTCGCTTCCCGAAGCGCAGGGTCTTCCGGGAAAATCCGTGTGGTCGGCAACTTGCCTTACAACATCTCCACGCCCATCCTGTTTCACCTGCTCGATGCAGTCCACGTCATCGAGGATCAGCACTTCATGCTGCAAAAGGAAGTGATTGACCGCATGGTGGCTCAACCTGCGACCAGCGACTATGGCCGGCTCAGCGTCATGCTGCAATGGCGTTATGCCATGGACAATGTGCTGTTTGTGCCGCCGCAGAGCTTTGATCCCCCGCCGCGGGTGGACAGTGCCATTGTTCGCATGGTGCCGCATGCCGCGCCGGCCCCGCTGGCGCCCGCGTTGTTGAGCGAAGTGGTCCGTGTGGCTTTCAGCCAGCGCCGCAAGCTGCTGCGTCATTCGCTGGGAAAATGGCTGGAGCAGAAGCAATACGTCCGGCCGTTTGACCTGCAGCGCCGGGCTGAAGAAGTCCCGGTGGCCGAGTACGTGGCCCTGACCCAGGCGCTGGAAGCCGCTGGCACGCACTGACTGGCGCCTGAAAAGCAAAAAGCCCGTCCAGGACGGGCTTTTTCAATGCAGCAGCGCCTTTACGCCGCTGCCAGCCAGTATCCCGCGTTGAACGGGCTGCTCATGCGCAGCGCCAGTGGCGACACGTCGAGCAGTTTGTCGGTCGGCATCGGCTCTTCACCGTCTGCGCTGTTTGCTTGCTGGGCCTCATTCGCCCGATCCCCTTGGCCAATGTCTGGGGAGCGGGCTACAGAAAAGAATAGAAACATCTGAACGGTATCTTTCGATCCGCCCAGTAGTCCGCGGCATCCCGGAAGATGTCCAGCAGCTGCTCGCGCGCTTCCTTGTCGAACTTGGCGTGGGCAGGGATCTGCTCAAGCACTACGATAAAACCAGGTTGCGGGCCGGACTTGTGAACCAGGTCCGTCATGCAGTCGTAAAGCGCATCAAAATTTTTCCCAAAATGCGCCGGGAATGTGTACTGTGCCGCGATCATGTCCAGCACATCCTGCTTGCTCTGGGCATTGCCCAGGTTGGCATACAGGAAGTGCTGGTTCAATTGCGTGGCGGCGTCCTGCAGGTCCTGCACGCGGAAAGCGCGTATGGATTGCACGATGTTGGGTCTAACAGTACGAAGTGGCATATCCATCTCCGTGTCTCTTTCTTAAGTCAAAAATTCAAAGTTGACAATCACCGCAGAACTATTGAACGATTCTGCGAAAACTCGCGTAGTGATCATCTGTGTAATAACAAGCGTCAGGCATCGTGGGAACAAAACCGCCACATACGATGCGCCGGGCACCCCGACTGCGTTCACCGGGTGTCTGGACGGTGTATTCGCGGTAATAACTGCGATTGCTGGCAGGAAGAAGTTTTTCCCGGTTGCCAAACACCGAACCATCCTTGTCGTACTTGAACGGCCCACCCTGATAAATCAGCTTCACCACCTTACGGCCCTGCACCGGCAGCTCGTCAAAGACGACGGTAGCTGTCCGGGAATCAAAGCCGGTCCCCTTTGCCTGCACCATAACGGGGCTGAAGCCAGCCCCCAAAACAGTCAGCATGACTGTCAGGGCGAGTCGCCAGCCAGCCCAACCGTTTCGCAACATGAAAAAATCTTTCCTGAACGAAAGTTAACTGCTTGCTCTTAGGAGCAAGTGTCGGGTTAACCCTCAAATTTCAAGAGCTGGAGTTTGACGCATTCAGCCGAAAAAAGCAAGCGTCTGCCCAGCGATCAAGCGGGCTACGGGGAGGCCCTCAACATGAATAAGTTAGTACTAGCTGTCTAAAGTTGGCTTATCGGGATGCGTTGGCGTCAGCGACTGTCAGGGCTGTCATATTGACGATCCGGCGCACGGTGGTGCTGGCAGTGAGAATGTGCATCGGCTGGTTGGCGCCCAACAGAACGGGTCCAATGGCAATGTTGCCGCCGGCAGCCGTCTTGAGCAGGTTGTAGGCGATATTGGCTGCATCAATATTGGGCAGCACCAGCAAATTGGCCTGGCCCGCCAAGGTGCTGTTGGGCATCACGGCAGCGCGCGCTGCGGCATCCAGGGCCACATCACCGTGCATTTCGCCGTCCACTTCCAGCCAGGGCGCCTGTTCGCGCAGCAGCTCCAAGGTTCGCCTCATTTTCAGAGCGCTGGGCAGGTTGGATGTGCCGAAGTTGGAGTGCGAGAGCAATGCCGCCTTGGGCTTGAGCCCGAAACGCATCATTTCCTCGGCGGCCATCGTGGTGATTTCAGCCAGCTGCTCGGCCGTGGGGTCGTAGTTGACGTGGGTATCCACCAGGAAGACCTGACGGTCTGGCAGCAGCAAGCCGTTCATGCAGGCATAGGTTCCAACTCCGGGTCGTTTTCCGATCACCTGGTCCAGGTAGTCCAGATGGTGGGCGGTTGTGCCCCAAGTACCGCAAATCAGGCCATCTACATCGCCCTTGTGCAGCAGCATGCCGGCAATCAGGGTCAGACGCCGCCGCATCTCTATTTTTGCGATCTGTACGGTAACGCCACGTCGCTCCATCAAGCGGTGGTAGGTCTGCCAGAAGTCGCGATAGCGATGGTCGTGTTCGACGTTCACCACATCGTAGTCCAGCTCTTCCTTCAGGCGCAGGCCGAATTTCTCGATGCGCTGGGCAATGATGGCGGGTCGCCCTATGAGGGTGGGGCGTGCCAGACCCTCATCCACCACGATCTGGCAGGCACGCAACACGCGTTCTTCTTCCCCTTCCGCGTAGGCCACGCGTTTTTTGCCAGCCTTCTTGGCTGCCGCAAAAATCGGTTTCATGGTGGTGCCGGAGGCGTACACAAAGCTCTGAAGCTTTTCCCGGTAGCCATCCATGTCGGTAATGGGTCGCAGCGCGACCCCGCTGTCGGCGGCTGCCTGGGCCACAGCCGGTGCTATCTTGATCATGAGCCTGGGGTCGAATGGCTTGGGAATCAGATATTCCGGGCCAAAAGCCAGCTGTGCGCCGGTGTAGGCGGCTGCCACCACTTCACTTTGCTCAGCCTGGGCCAATTCGGCAATGGCATGGACGGCGGCAATCTCCATTTCGACGGTGATGGTGGACGCGCCAGCGTCGAGTGCACCCCTGAAGATGTAGGGAAAACACAGGACGTTGTTGACTTGGTTCGGGTAATCGGTGCGGCCGGTGGCCATGATGGCGTCGTCACGCACCGTCTTAACGTCTTCAGGCGTAATTTCGGGATTCGGATTGGCGAGCGCAAAAATGATGGGCTTGGACGCCATGCGCGCCACCATGTCCTTCTTGAGTACACCCCCGGCCGACAGGCCCAGGAAGAGGTCCGCACCTTCTATGACTTCCGAGAGTGTGCGGGCCGGTGTTTTCTGGGCGAACTGGATCTTGTCCTCGTCCATCAATTCGGCCCGGCCTTCGTACACCACGCCCGCGAGGTCGGTGACATAAACATTTTCGCGCTTGATGCCCAGTTTCAGCAGCAGGTTCAGGCAGGCCAGCGCAGCCGCGCCAGCGCCGGACGTCACCAGCTTGATCTGACCGGGTGTCTTGCCGACAACCTTGAGGGCGTTGAGAACGGCAGCGCCGACAGTGATCGCGGTGCCATGCTGGTCGTCATGGAAAACCGGGATTTTCATCCGTTTGCGCAGTTCACGTTCGATGTAAAAGCAGTCCGGTGCCTTGATGTCCTCGAGGTTGATGGCCCCGAAGGTCGGTTCAAGCGCAGCGATGATGTCCACCAGCTTGGCCGGATCGCTCTCATCGATTTCAATGTCGAAAACGTCAATGCCGGCAAACTTCTTGAACAGGACACCCTTGCCTTCCATTACCGGCTTGGCCGCTAGCGGGCCGATATTGCCCAGACCGAGCACGGCCGTGCCGTTGGTAATCACGGCGACCAGGTTGCCGCGGCTGGTGTACCTGTATGCGGCGTTAGGGTCCTTGACGATCTCCTCGCAGGGCGCGGCAACCCCGGGTGAATAGGCCAACGCCAAGTCGCGCTGGTTGGTCAACTGCTTGGTTGCCGCGATCGCAATTTTGCCCGGGGTCGGAAATTCATGGTATTCCAGCGCCGCCCGGCGCAATTCGTCTCTTTTTTCCTGGTTGTTATCGGGGGCTGCGGGCACGACTGCGGACATCAAGTTGTCTCCTGAGCGGCGACCGCCGGGCCGCCATTTTTGTAAGGGTTTGCGATTGTAGGCCGCGACTTGGGAAAACCCTAGTAAGTGGATCTACGCAAAAAGGTGCACTGGTGCTTGACTTTTTGCCAAAGCCCGAAGCCTGCGGATCACCGGGGTCTTCGGGCATTGGACGCTGGTGGCCTGCGGTCGGGCAGCGGCAGATAGCTCCGGCGCGTGGCCACGGACGCTTATTGTCAGGTGGGAAGAATCGAACGGGTACGCTGGTCTGACCGCACGAGTGGGAAAGTTTTTGCCCGTCGCAACAATAGTTAAAACGTATTGACAGGAGCTCGGCCATAGATGGGGGAGTAAAGGTCAGGGAATTGGCGTCGCCAGGAGCCCCGGGGCGGCAAAATCCGTCGTGCGACGCAAATTCCCCACACCTTTTGTGTGTCAAAAGACCGCGTTTGTCGGAAACCCTGGTCCGATCATCGACTCTTCCTATGAGTTCCCCCATACTGTCAAAAGTAATAAAAAACACTTTGTTGCAACTCTGGAGGGCCTCTTCCAAGGCTAACGTGAACCGTTTGGGCATTTCACTGCAAGCGTTACTCTGGCTCCCGGCGGTGGCCATGGGTATTTGCGCGCCTGCATTCAGCCAGCAGTTGCAGCGACCAGACGCGGGGACCCTGCAAGAAGTGCAGCGCCAGACTCCCTTGCTCCCCCCCACCGGCGCGCCGCAGATCAGCCTGCCGCCCGCAACCCAGAGCCTGCCAACCGCATCGACGGTGCGCATGAGCCCGGCGGCCTTCCGGTTTGAAGGCAACAGCATTTTTGCAGATAGCATCCTGGCGGCGCTGGTGGCAGACCGCGTCAACCAGCCGACGGATCTTGCAGGCTTGACTGAAGCGGCCGGCCGCATCAGCCGGTATTACCGCGCGCAAGGTTATCTCCTCACCGAAGCGTATGTGCCCGAGCAGGCGTTTTTGGCCGCGGGCGGAACGGTCACTATTGCCGTCGTGGAAGCCCGCATCGGCAAGGTGCAGGTGCAGGTTGCCGGGCAGAACGCGTCCGCTTCCTACGTACGCCGTGTGGTGGAGGCCAATCTCCGGCCTGGCGCACTGATCAGCGAATATCTGCTCGACAAGTCGGTGCTGCTTCTGCGCGACGTCGCGGGCGTCGATGCCAGCGCCACGGTCCAGCCGGGCCAGCAGACCGGGCAGGCCGACGTTACGATCGCCGTGCAATCCCGGGGGCTGATACTGGATGGCTCGGTTGGCATGGACAACTTCGGTGCGCGCGCAGCCGGCGCCTGGCATTCGTCGGGCAATCTCAATGTGAGCAATTTGATAGGCCGCGGTGATGTATTGAGTGCGCGCGTGCAACTCAGCGAAGCGTCGCGCAGCCAACTCTACCGCCTTGCCTACGCACTGCCCGTGGGCGCGGATGGAGCACGCTTGACCTTGAGTGCTGCACGGACCGACTATGCGCTCGGCCAGCCCTTCACTGCCTTGGGCGCCACCGGCAAGGCAGAGGTGCTGGGCTTGACGCTGACGCGGCCGCTGATTCGATCACGCGAAGCGAATGTGTACGGCTTGCTCGCCTTGGAACACAAGAAATTCACCGACCAGCTCACCACGCCGGCCACCGAAAGCGGGCGCCGCATCCTCGCCACGCGCGTCGGCGTCCTTGGCAACTTCACGGATGAACTCGTTGGCACCGGAGCGTCAAGCAGCTATGCGTTGACGGCAGCACTGGGCCGTACGCGCATGGATGCCCGGAGCCTGGGCTTTGACCAAGGCCCCGGCGGGCTTCGCACAGCGGGGGGCTTTGGCAAACTCAACCTGGAGTTCCAGCGGTCGCAGTTCTTCGACAATCCTTCCAGTGTTCACATGAACCTGCAGGCGCAAATGGCTTCGAAAAACCTGGCATCGGCGGAAAAAATGGCGCTTGGCGGGCCTAACGGTGTTCGGAGCTACCCCGTTGGCGAGGGAATAGGCGATTCGGGGCTGCTCCTTAATCTTGAATACCGGTACCAGCTTCCAGCGGCCATTGCGGTGGCGGGCGAGCCTGTCAGTCTCGCCGCCTTTTACGACTACGGCACAGTGCGCGTGAACCATGACGATTCGGCGTTGCCCGGCGGTACCAACCGGGTTTCTTTGGGTGCAGTAGGCATTGGCGCGCTGGCGGGCCGCGTCAACAATTTCCTGATCACCACCTACCTGGCCTGGCGGACTACCCGGTCAACTCCCTCCACCGGCGAACCCGAGCGTTCGCCACGCGCGTGGGTGTCTGCCCAGAAATGGTTCTGACAGCGTGACCCAGCCAAGTTCACTGAAAAGCGCGACCAACCGGCCGGGCTGCTACCGCGCCTGGGCTGTGCGCACGGTGGTGGTTCGCCTGTCGCGCAAACTGACCGCTACCTACCGGCTACGCGCCGGGCGGCTGCTCTCGCGTCTGCTGGCCACCATGCTGGCGGGTTTTTCCACGCTGGCAACTGCGTTACCCGAAGGCGCCAATGTGGTTGCGGGGCAGGCAGCCATCAGCACGCCTGGCGTCAATTCGATGGTGGTCACGCAGGGCAGCGAGAAAGCCATACTCAACTGGCAAAGTTTCAACATCGGCGCTGGCCAGTCCATGCAGTTCGTGCAGCCGGGTGCGGCATCCGTCGCGCTCAACCGGGTGGTGGGTGCCAATCCCTCGTCCATCTACGGATCGCTCAGCGCCAACGGCCAGGTGTTCCTGATCAACCCTGCCGGTGTGATGTTTGCACCAGGTGCACAAGTCAATGTGGGTAGCCTGGTTGCCACAACGCTGGCCATCAGCAACGAAGACTTTATCGCCGGCCGGTATACCTTCAGCGGCAATGGCAGCACGGGCAGTGTGGCCAACAGCGGGACCATCAATACCGCGCGCGGTGGCTATGTCCTGCTGGCAGCGCCTTCCGTAAGCAACAGCGGAACGATCAACGCCGACGCTGGCTCAGTCGGATTGGTGGCAGCTTCGCGGGTTTCGATTGATAAAAGCGGTGCCGGACTGGTCCGCTTTTCAATGGATGCTGCGGCGGCGAATGCGGTCGCGGCCAACAGTGGCGTGATCACCGCACAGGGCGGCCACGTCACCGTGCTGGCCAGCGCGCTGGGTGACGCCATGGCCACGGTCATCAACCAGTCCGGTGTGATCCGCGCCACCTCGGCGACCGAGCGCAACGGCATGATTGTGCTCAGTGGTGGACGCAATGGTGTAGTGCATGTTTCCGGCACGCTTGACGCCACGGGTGCCGGGGTGGGTCAAACCGGCGGTACGGTGCAGGTGCTTGGCGACAAGGTGGTGTTGGCGACTGGCGCCTCTATAGATACGTCGGGCCACTCAGGCGGTGGGACTGCGCTGGTTGGTGGCGACTACCAGGGTGGCAACGGCGCAATTCAAAACGCAACACGTACGCACGTGGCGGCGGGTACCACCATCCGGGCCGATGCTCTCGATAGCGGCAATGGTGGCAAGGTCGTCGTATGGGCAGATGATGCAACGGTTTTTGAGGGCGCCATCACAGCCCGTGGAGGAAGCCGCAGCGGTAACGGCGGCCTGGTAGAGACATCGGGGAAGGAATTTTTGCGAGCCACTGGCGGCGTTGATGCCTCGGCGTCACAAGGCGTGGGGGGCGTCTGGCTTTTGGATCCCCGCAACGTCAGCATCGTCAACGGCGTTTCCAGTGGCGGCACGTTTGCCAGCCCGACTTACACCCCATTTGCAGACAACGCGATTGCTGATAGGAATCAGCTGGAGCTCGCACTCAACGGTGGTACCAGTGTGAGCGTGGTCACTGGAGCCAGTGGCAGCCAAGCCGGCGATATTACGGTCGTTGACTCCATCACCAAGTCATCGGGTGCGTCGGCGGCAACTCTCACCCTCACTGCCGCAGGCAGCATTTTTGTCAACAACGCTGTGTCCAGCAGCAGCAGCGCACTCAACGTAAACCTTAACGCCACGGGCGCGACCACGTTCGGTGCAACGGGCTCGCTTACGACAAACGGCGGAAACGTAAATATCACTGGGACTGGCGCCAAGGCTCTTGGCAGCATCAATACCACCGGGGTCGCCGGGACTGGAAATCTATCAGTGGGCAGTAGCGGCGCAGTTAGTCAACTTGGAGCCAGTGCTTTGACGGTGAAAGGCACGACGTCCATCACAGCCGGTGCGGCCAACGATGTGACGCTGAGCAACAGTGGAAACGACTTTACCGGCGCGGTATCGGTTGTTTCTGCGCGCAATGTCAATATTAACGATACAAATGCGCTTGTTCTGGGGGCTGTAACCACGACAGGCGCGGCAAACGCTAACGGTGGAAATGTGCAGATCACCGCCAGCGGGGCCGTGACGACGGGTGCGATCACCACGACGGGCGGCACGGCTGGCGTGGGCACCGTTGGCCGCAACGCGGGGTCGGTGAACATCAACTCAGGTGGAAATGTAAACGTTGGTGCCATCAGTGCCAGCGGAAGTGCTGGTAACGGAACCAACCAGGCGGGCGGCGCGGCGGGGGTGGTATCGATCACCGGCACGGGCACACTGAACACCAGCACCATCACGGCATCAACGGGTGGGGCCACGGGAACGGGAGCGGGCGGCGCAGCGGGCTCCATCACACTGACGGGCAGCAACGCTGCGGTGGGCAACTTGAGCACGGCTGGGGCCCTCTTGAGCAACAGCCATGGCGGCGCCATCAGCATCACCACCACCGGAACACTAAGTGCGGGCACGATTGCTACCGGCGCAGGCACGGCCAATACAGGCACAGACGGGCGCGACGCGGGAAGCGTCACGATCAACGCTGGAGGGGCGATCACAACCCTTGGTGCCATCACCGCCAGCGGCACGACCGGCGTAGGCGCCAACCAAAACGGTGGTGCTGGCGGACAAGTCAGCGTCACGGCCGTGGGCGGCATAGCGGGCGCGGCCATGACGGCCAGCGGCGGCGCGGCGCTTGGTACGGGCAACGGCGGCAACGCTGGACGCGTGGTGGTCGCCAACTCAGGCACAGGCAACCTCACGCTGGGAGCGCTGACCGTACAGACCGGCAACGCACCTGGCGCGGGCACAGCGGGCAGCGTCAACGCCACCAGCAGCGTCAACGTGACCAACAGCGCAGCAGGCGGCAACCTCACCACGGCAGCGATCATCACCACGGGCGGTACCAAAGCGGCCGGCGGCAACGTGGTGCTCAGCGCCACCAACACCGGCACCCTGTCAACCGGCAACGGCAGCATCACGGCGAACGGCGGCACGGCAGTTGCCCAGGCCGGACGCAACGCAGGCAACGTCACCTTAAGCGCCGGCGTGATCAACCTGGGCACGGGCGGCATCACCGCCAACGGCGGCGCAGGCGTAGGCGCTAACCAGGCCGGCGGCGCGGGCGGGGCCATCAGCTTGACCAGCAACGGCGCCATTACCACTACCGGCGCCACGGCGGCCAGCGGCGGCGCTGGCTCGGCGACCAACGGCGCAGGCGGCAACGCTGGCTCCGTCACGGTGGTCAACAACTCAACCACCGCAGGGGCGATCACACTGGGCGCATTGAGCGCCCAGACTGGCGCAGCGGCGGGCACAGGCGCAGGCGGGGCGGCGGGCAGCATTGGAGTGACCAACAATGCTGCTAATCAAAACGTCACGGTGGGCGCTCTCAATACCGCCGGCTTTGCCAAAGGGGCAGGCGGCAGCATCAACGTCAGCGCAGCCGGCACTGGCGTGCTGAACACAAGCGGCGCGGCCATCACCTCGACAGGCGGCGTCGGCATCAACAGCGCAGGCGCTAACGCCGGCAACATCACCTTAAGCGGCGGCACGGTCACGCTGACAGGCAGCACCTTGACGGCCACAGGCGGAGCCGGCAACGGAGTCAGCTTTGCAGGCGGCAGTGGCGGCGCGATCAGCGTGACCAGCAACACCGGCGGCATGAGCAGCACGGGCACTGGCGCCATGACGGCCAACGGCGGCGCAGCATCGGCTACGGCAGCAGCAGGCGGGGCGGCAGGCACCATCAGCGTGGTTAACGCAGCGGCCAGCACAGGCACGATCAGCCTGGCAGGCAGCGGCGGGCTTAACGCCCGCACGGGCGTGTCTACAGGCACCACAGCGGCTGGCGCGGCTGGCAGCATCACTGTGAACAACAACGCCACGGCAGCGACGGCGACCACCGTGGCTGCACTGAACACCAGCGGTCAGGCCAACGGCAGCGGCGGCTTGGTCAGCATCAACACGACAGGCACATTGGGTGCGAGCACCATTGCCACAGGCGGCGGCACGGTTAATACGGGCAGCACCCTGGACGGGCGCGACGCAGGCAACGTCACGATCAACACCGGGGGGGCGATCACAACCCTTGGTGCCATCACCGCCAGCGGCACGACCGGCGTAGGCGCCAACCAAAACGGTGGTGCTGGCGGACAAGTCAGCGTCACGGCCGTGGGCGGCATAG
>NZ_JACDDD010000122.1:3623-6456 GCF_013817205.1 Polaromonas sp. | reverse complement strand
GGTCGGCGCGGCCGGCGGCGATGACCATGTTGACGTGATCGGCCTCGAAAATGGCGCCGACCGCCACGGTGGGGATGCCGACCTCGTTGCGGATGCGGTCGGCAAACGGCGTCTGGTACATGCGGCCATACACGGGTTTGGCAGCGCGTGTGGTCTGGCCCGAGGACACGTCGATAAAGTCGCAGCCCGCCGCATTGAACAGTCTCGCCATCGCGACCGCATCGTCGGCAGTGTTGCCGCCCGGCGCCCAGTCGTGGGCCGAAATGCGCACGCTCATGGGCAGGTGCGCGGGCCAGACCGCGCGCACCGCCTCGAAAACTTCCAGCGGATAGCGGCAGCGGTTTTCCAGGCTGCCGCCGTAGTCATCGGTGCGCTGATTGGTCAGTGGTGTGATAAAGCTCGACAGCAGGTAGCCGTGGGCACAGTGCAGCTCCAGCCAGTCGAAGCCAGCCTGGGCCGCGTAGCGCGCCGATTGCACAAACTGCGCCTTGAGGCGGTCCATGTCGTCCCGCGTCATCGCCACCGGGACGGCATTGGTGGGGCCGTAAGACACCGCGCTGGCAGCCAGCAGCGGCCAGTTGCCCGAGGGGAGCGGTTCGTCGGGCGACTCCCACCCGACCTGAGTCGAGCCCTTGGGCCCGCTGTGACCCAGCTGCATGCCCATGCGCACGCCCTGGCCAGAGCCGTGGGCAAAATCGACAATACGCTTCCACGCCAGCATCTGCGCTTCGTCCCACAAGCCGGGGCAGCCTGGCGTGATGCGGCCTTCGGGGCAGGGCGCGGTCATCTCGGCAAACACCAGGGCCGCGCCGCCCAGCGCACGTGCGCCCAGGTGTACCAAGTGAAAGTCCTGGGGCAGGCCGTCGATGGCGCTGTAGGTCGCCATCGGTGAGACTACGATGCGGTTTTTCAGTTGCAGCTCGCGCACCTTCAATGGCAACAACATGGGCGGTGGGGGGGCAGCGCCCACGCTCGCCATACTTCCCCGTTCACCCCCTCCCTGTCGAATGCCGCCTTCCGACAGGGTCTCTTCTTTCAAGCCGGGGCCGCGGGACCGGCTTTGCCGGACCGCAGGCGCAGCAGCCCCCCCGGGGGGCAGCGCATTACACGCAGTGAAAAGCGTGGGGGCTTCTTTCGCCAGCCACTGTTCATAGCCTTGCAGCCAGGAGGCATCCCGCACCCGCAGGTTTTCATGGCTGATGCGCTGCGAGCGGGTCAGCAGAGAGTAGAAAAACTGCTCCGCATCAAGCCCGCTGTAACGGTCCACGTTCTCAAACCATTCGGTCGAGTTGCGGGCGGCGTTCTGGATTTTCAGCACTTCCACCGAGCGCAGCGCTTCATAGGTTTCCAGCGCTTTGGCAGGTTCTGGCGTTTGCGCAAAACAGTGGGTCAGTTCAATCGCATCTTCCAGCGCCAGCTTGGTGCCGCTGCCAATCGAGAAGTGCGCGGTGTGGGCCGCATCACCCATCAACACGATGGGGACGTCCTTGCCGTTGATGGTCTCGTGATGCACCCAGCGCTCACAGACCACGCGCGGGAAGCGGATCCAGATCGCCGAGCCGCGCACATGGGTGGCGTTGTTCATCAGCGCGTTGCCGTCAAGATATTTGGCAAACAGTTGTTCGCAGAAGGCGATGCCTTCTTCCTGGCTCATGGCATCCAGGCCGTGGGCCTTCCAGACCGCCTCGGGCGTCTCAACGATGAAGGTCGAGGTGTTGTCGTCGAACTTGTAGGCGTGCGCGGCAAACCAGCCGTGTTCGGTCTGCTCGAACGCAAAGGTGAAGGCGTCGAAGGTTTTGTGGGTGCCCAGCCAGACAAAACGGCAGGCGCGCAGGTCCACATCGGGCTTGAAGGTGTCAGCGTACCGGTTGCGGATGCGGCTGTTCAGGCCGTCGCTGGCGATCACGATGTCCGCTTGGTATTTGGCCGCGATGGCCTGGTCGTCCTGCACATCGGTTTCAAACACCAGCTCGACGCCGAGCTCGATACAGCGGTCCTGCAGGATGTTGAGCAGGCGCTTGCGGCCTATGCCGCAAAAACCGTGGCCGCCCGAGCGCACTGACCGGCCCTTGAAAAACACCTCGATATCGTCCCAATGGTTGAAGGCGTCGCCAATCAGTTGCGCGCTGACCGGGTCGGCGGCCCGCAGGTTGTCCAGGGTCTGGTCGGACAGCACCACGCCCCAGCCAAAGGTGTCAAACGGGCGGTTGCGCTCCACCACTGTGATCTGGCTGGCCGGGTTCTGCAGCTTCATCAGCAGCGCGAAGTACAGGCCAGCGGGCCCGCCGCCCAGGCAAAGTATGTGCATAAGACTCGCTCAAATGATTGATCGAATCTTAATTGTTTAGGTTTAAACTATTTTCGTCAAGCGGTTTTGAGGCCGAGGGCCTCATGGTTAACGCTCCCTCTGACGACGGCAGAGGCAGCAAGTTCGAAGGATTCTCTTTTTCAAGCAGGGGCCACGGGTCCGGCTCTCCGCCGGCCCGCAGGCGCAGCGCCCTCTTGGGGGGCAGCGTAGTACACGAAAAGACAAGCGTGGGGGCTCAAGGTGCCTGAAAGTCACCCGCCCGGTAGGTCAGCACCAAGGTGTCGCGGTGACCGTCCAGCGCGCCGGCCTGCTGCGGCAGGATGGGCGTGGTTTCGTGGATCACGCGGGCGTCGTCCAGCAGTAGCGTAGTCAGCGGCTCGTGCATCACGAAACGCAGGCCCTGCGGCCCGTTGGCGTCGAACACCCGGGTTTCGCCGCCCTTGACTGCCTTGCGCGCGACCAACATCACCACTACAAAGTCCACACCGTCGCGGTGTGCGCCTTCCGGCGTGGGCCGGCCCACGC
>NZ_JACDDD010000122.1:0-3613 GCF_013817205.1 Polaromonas sp. | reverse complement strand
CCCGCCGTGTCGATGCGGAACTGGTGCGCCTCGATGAACCAGCGTGTCACCGGCCGTACCTGCGCGAACAGGGCGCCGAGTTCCGTTAGCAAAGTGGTCCAGGCTGGCGCAGCCGCGACGCCTGCTTCAACGGGCTCAAACCAGCGCTCGAAGCCGCCGTGCAACGCGTTGTAGTCGGTGGGTTGCCAGTGGGCCCGATGGGGTGTCTGCACCAGCTGGCCGCCGGCAAGGTTCTGGACAAAGCAGCTGTGCCGGCGTTTGCGGTAGTGGCCGCCATCTTTCAGGTGGGCATCCGGTGGCAAATTGCCCCAGGACGGCGCCAGCGCTGCCCAGCCCTGCGCCCACTCTGTCGGCAGGGCGGCGATCAGATCGGCGGGCGACAGGAGCCGCAGACCGTCCTGGCTGAGTGCCTGCACGGCGGGTTTGGGGGCAGTCGGAATATTGAGCATAGGCCGGTATTTTGGCAGGGCTGCACCGGCTTGGCGCATGACGGGAAAGCAGCCTACAGCCTGAGCGCGAGGACCGCCGCATAATCGCAGCGACTGCCCAAACCTCAGGAGCTTTTCCATGCTGTACAAATTCAAATCAAAATCTGCCGGCGACGTGATCATGCTGGAGGCCAACGGCCGCCGCGTTCTGGAGGTCATCGGCAAGGACGCTGGCCCCAAGGGCATCATCCTGCCCGAGCAGATGCCGGCCGCCATCGCCGCCCTGCAGGCCGCGATCGCCCTCGAAGAATCGCATGACCAGGATGCCGACGACGCTCCGGCTGCGGGCGAAGGCCTGGGGCTGCGCCAGCGTGCGATGCCCTTCATCGAGATGCTGGAGCGTAACCACAAGGCCGGACACGAGGTGGTCTGGGGAGTTTAGGGCCCCCACGCTTGTCGCTTCGCGTACTGCGCTGCCCCCCGAGGGGGCGCTGCGCCTGCGGGCCGGCAGAGCCGGACCCGCTGCCCCTGTTTGAAAAGAGAAGAGCCCCGAGGCTGCTGTAGCTTGAAGGGATCCCTCAATTCCGCTAATCGACCTTAGCGCCCGAGACCTTCACGACCTGAGCCCACTTGGTGATTTCCGAGTCGATCAGCTGGGCAAACTGCTGGGGGGTGTTGCCGCTGGGGATGGCGCCCTGCGCCAGCATTTTTTCCTTGATGGCTGGCGTTGCCAGCGCCTTGGCCACTTCCTGCTGGATGCGGTTGACAATATCGGGCGGCGTGCCGGCGGGCGCCAGCAGGCCAAACCAGCTGCTGGCTTCAAAGCCCTTGAGCTTGCCGGCCTCTTCGACGGTCGGCAATTCCGGCATGGCGCTGGAGCGCTCGGCGCTGGTCACGGCAAACGCCTTGAGCTTGCCAGCCTTGATCTGCGGCATGGCCGAGGGCAGGTTGTCAAACATCACGTCCACATTGCCACCGACCAGGTCGAGCAGCGCCGGGCCGGAGCCACGGTAGGGAATGTGTGTCATGAAAATCCCGTTCTTCGACTTGAACAGCTCGCCGGCCAGGTGAATGGAGGTGCCGTTGCCGCTGGAAGCCATGCTGAGTTTGCCGGGATTGGCCTTGGCGTATTTGACGAAGTCGGGGACCGTGTTGATGCCTAGCTTGGCAGCTTTTTCGGCGTTCATGACCATGACGTTGGGCACGCCGGCCACCAGCGTGATTGGGGCAAAGTCTTTTTGCGGATCAAACGGCATCTTTGCGTAGATCGACTTGTTAATGCCATGGGTGCCGACGGTGCCCATCAGAATGGTGTAGCCATCGGCTGGTGACTTGGCGACCAAATCGGCGCCTACATTGCCGCCCGCGCCGGCGCGGTTGTCCACCACAAAAGGTTGTCCGAAGGCTTTGGCGAGTTCGGGCGCCACGGCGCGCGCCAGGATGTCGGTGGTTCCGCCGGGTGCGAATGGCACCACGATGCGCACCGGCTTGTTCGGCCAGCTGCCTTGCGCCGCCGACGGAAGGCTGATCAAGGCGCCGAGCACCAAGGCGCAGGCGGTGCCCAGAAGGCGGCAGGTTTGCCGAAGATTGAAAGTTATCAAGCTGATCCGGTGCATGAAGGTCTCCTTGGTTGTGTTTGCAGGTGGTCGATGACCTGCAGGCATGGTTGTCCGGCCCGTACCCCCAGTGCAAGAGCCAGGCCGTTCAGTTGGTTGACGATGCCGTCTTCCATTGTGCTCTGTGCTTCACCAATACGCGCGCTCCCATGCGACACCGTACAGGCGGCCAGGCCGCGGGCCTGGAGGAAGTCGAGTGCAGCCATGCCAGCGCCGTCTTTTCCCCCACCCGCGTCGTTGAAAACGCTCAGCAGCGGCCTGGCCGCCAGCGCATAACGCGCCGAACTCAGGCCGCCGTGCGAACCACTCACTGCCAGGCAGCCTTGGTCGCTTGGCACGAGTTCGGTGATCGAATCAACAATGCGAAGGGGTGACATGCGTACGGCGTCAAATATGGTTGTTGCTAGAAAAATGTCCCGTAAAAAAAGCCGCCCGGCATGCACCTGGCGGCTTCTCGGAAGCAAAAGCCGGGTCAGTCCGCGAACTGCTTTGCCGCGTCAATAACCGGCTTGAGTTTGGCAATCTCGCCTGCAACAAAGGTCTTGTGAGCGGCGGGCTCCATGCGTTTGTCGGTCACAACCACAGCACCCAGGCCTTCCTGCTTCTTAATGAAGTCTGCGTCTTTCAGTGCGGCCTTGAGGGCTGTGTTCAGCTGGGCCAGAACGGCAGGCGGCGTGCCTTTGGGGGCATACAGGCCGTGCCAGATGGTCAGGTCAAAACCCTTGAGGCCCATTTCCTGCAGCGTAGGGTAGTCCTTGAGCAGCTTGTGCTTGGACAGGGGCTTGGCGGTAGTCACGGCGAAGGCCTTGACGCGGCCGGCTTCAATCTGGCCGGTGGTGTTGGTCGTCTGGTCGCACATCAAGTCAACCTGACCGCCAACCAGCGCATTCATTGCCGGGCCGGTGCCGCCGAAAGGAATGGTGGTCATGGCTTCCTTGGCGTTGATCGCCGATTGCCACATCAGGCCGCACAGGTGGGAAGCAGACCCCAGACCGGCATGGGCAATGTTGAGCTTGCCCGAATTGGCCTTGATGTAGTTCTCGAAGTCGCGGTAGGTGTTGGCCGGCAACTGGGGTTTGCCAATCAGCGTCATCGGCACTTCGTTGACCAGGCCGAGGTATTCAAAATCTTCCAGGGGTTTGTACTGCAGCTTGCGGTACAGGGCGGGGGTGGCAGCCATGCCGATATGAAACAGCAGCAGGGTATGGCCGTCGGGGTTGGCTTTGGCGACCTTGGTGGCGCCTATGGTGCCGCCGGCACCGTTGACGTTTTCCACCACGAAGTTGGCACTGCCGCCCATGGACTTGCGCATGGCTTCGGCCAGGTCGCGTGCCACGCGGTCGGTCGGGCCGCCGGCTGCAAATGGCACCACGATGGAAATCGGCTTGGAGCCGGGATAGGATTGTGCATGGGCAAAGAGGGATGTCGCAGCCAAGGCGAGTATGAATCGCCCCGGGAATTGAGGAGGCTCCAACCTTTGAGAAGATGGAGCCATGAAGAAATCAAACAAGTTTTCCCCCGAAGTACGCGAACGCGCGGTCCGTATGGTGCAGGAGCACCGAGGCGAGT
>NZ_JACDDD010000002.1 GCF_013817205.1 Polaromonas sp. | reverse complement strand
TACAGCTTCCCCCAAGGGCCTCATTTTCAGTAGACTTTCTCCAGCGAGGGTCTAACTCTTTCCCTCGAAAGAATGTGCCCCAAGGCACAGCGCAGGGAGGAACGGGACGTTGTCAATACAAGATCGATCGGAGCGGCGCAGGATACACTGGAGCAAGACCCGAAGCCTCACGTTCGTGGTCCTGTTAATCTGGTTCGTCTTCTCGCTCGTGGTGCCGTGGTTCGCAGCCGAGCTGAACAGCTTCAGCTTCCTCGGCTTCCGGCTGGGCATGTATTTCGTGGTGCAGGGATCTCTGATCATCTTCGTGGTGCTCATCGTTGTCCAGAACTTGATCCAGGACCGGATCGACGACGAATTCGGCAGCGGCGAGCTCTAGGGAGGGAACCGGCAATGGCATCTCGGGACGAACTCCAGCAGGAAGTCGCGCGCGACAAATCCTTCATCAACAATCTCGGCAGAGCCTACGCGCTCTATACGCTCGGCTTCCTGGCGTTCTTCGCGCTGATGGCGGTGCTCGAGCAGCTCGGCCTCGGGGCGCGGCCGATCGGCGTGCTGTTCCTTTTGTTCACACTGGTGATCTACGCCGCGATCGGCTGGCTGTCGCGCACCATGCAGGTCGACGCCTACTACGTCGCCGGGCGCGAGGTTCCGGCGGTCTACAACGGCATGGCCACCGGCGCCGACTGGATGTCCGCTGCTTCCTTTATCGGTATGGCCGGAACGCTCTACCTGACGGGTTACAGCGGCCTGGCCTTCATCATGGGCTGGACCGGCGGTTACTGCCTGGTCGCGCTGTTTCTGGCGCCCTATCTGCGCAAGTTCGGCCAGTTCACCATTCCCGACTTTCTGGGTGAACGCTACGGCGGCAACCTGCCGCGTTTCCTGGGAATCATTGCGGCGATTCTGTGCTCCTTCACCTATGTGGTGGCACAAATTTACGGCGTCGGCCTGATCACTGCACGCTTGACTGGCGTAGCGTTCGAGCTCGGGATTTTCCTGGGTCTGGGCGGTATTCTGGTCTGCTCTTTCCTCGGCGGCATGCGTGCCGTGACCTGGACGCAGGTGGCCCAGTACATCATCCTGATCGTCGCCTACATGATTCCGGTGGTGTGGCTGTCGGTCAAGCAGACCAATGTGCCGATTCCGCAAGCCATTTACGGCTTCCAGCTGCAAAAAGTGACAGCCAAGGAAAAAGAGCTGACTGCCAATGCGAAAGAAGTTGAAGTCCGCGAAATCTACAAGCAGCGCTCTGCAGCCCTGACGGCAAAGCTGAAAGACCCGGCAACCGCTCTGGCAGCTGACAAGGCCGTCGCCGAGAAGACCGTGGCGGACCTGAAAGCCGCCAATGGCGCACTGTCCGAGATTGCTGCAGCGGAAAAAGCCCTTGCTGCGGTGCCTAAAGACGCCGCTGCGGCCACCAAAGCCTGGACGGCAGCCAAGGCTGGCGCGGATGCCAAGTCTCGGCCGCTCAACGGCATGCCACCGCACGCCCAGCAGTATGCCGGTGATCCGAACGGCGACGCGGCCGCCCAGAAGGCTTACGACGTCTCACGTCGCAACTTCCTGGCGCTGATCTTCTGCCTGATGGTGGGCACCGCTGCGTTGCCGCACATCCTGATGCGTTATTACACGGTCCCCAGCGTGAAAGAAGCGCGGGAGTCGGTCACATGGTCGCTGTTCTTCATTTTCCTGCTGTACTTCACCGCGCCGGCTTTGGCTGTGCTGGTGAAATACGAGGTATTCACCGTACTGGTCGGCACGCCATTCAACGCGTTGCCGAGCTGGATTGCAGACTGGAACAGGGTTGATCCGTCACTGCTGTCGGTAGTGGACATTAACAAGGATGGTCTCCTGCAGCTCAATGAGATGTCCATTGGGGGCGACATCATTGTGTTGGCGGCACCTGCGATTGGCGGTCTGCCATACGTGGTGTCCGGCCTGGTGGCGGCTGGTGGCCTGGCTGCGGCGCTGTCTACTGCTGACGGCCTGCTGCTGACGATTGCCAATGCCTTGAGCCATGACCTGTACTACAAGATGATAGACCCGAACGCTTCTACCGCACGCCGCGTGACTATCTCCAAGGTCTTGCTGCTGGTGGTTGCGCTGGCCGCCGCTTACGTGGCTGCCCAGAAACCGGCCGACATCCTGTTCCTGGTGTCTGCGGCGTTTTCGTTCGCAGCGGCTGCGTTCTTCCCGGCGCTGACTCTGGGGATATTCTGGAAGCGTGCCACTGGAATCGCTGCCTCTCTGGGCATGATCGCCGGCCTGGGCGTGACCTTCTACTACATGGTGACCACCCAGCCCTGGATGCGCGGTCTGTTTGGCATCACTTCACCCGTCCAGCTCTGGTGGGATATCCAGCCAATCTCGGCCGGTCTGTTCGGTGTGCCTATCGGCTTCGCCGTGATCCTCCTGGTCAGCCTAGTGACACCTGCGCCAAGCCGCAAGATCCAGGAACTGGTCGAGCATGTGCGTTACCCAACGCTGCGCGCCGCCTGATGCAGCCTGCATGACCTGAACTGAGTTCAGGTTCAAAAGCCCGGCAACGCAAGTAGCCGGGCTTTTTTTATGGGCGGGTGTTTTCGCAGGTCCTTCGACTTTTACAAGCCCGGACGGACGGCGTGAATTGGGACTTGCGCGAGGGCTCTTCAAGTCAAGCAAGGGCCGCGGATCTGGCTTTGCCAGTCCGCAGGCGCAGCGCCCCCTCGGGGGGGCACAGAGTTACGCGAAGCGAACGAACGTGGGGCTGGTATATAATCATGGGCTTCGCCTTGCTGCACCCGTAACGACGCTGGGGCAGCTCTTATCAACCACAAGGAGAGTTTATGCGTCACTATGAGATCGTCTTGCTGATCCATCCGGATCAAAGCGAGCAAGTTCCAGCCATGCTGGAACGTTACAAAAGCATGATTACCGCTGGCGGCGGAAAAGTGCACCGGGTCGAAGATTGGGGCCGTCGCCAGCTGGTGTACCTGATCCAGAAACTCGCCAAAGCCCACTACCTGTGCATCAACATCGAAGCCAGCCAGGCCGTGATGGAAGAAATTGAACACGCGTTCAAGTTCAACGATGCCGTGCTGCGCCACTTGACTGTCATGAAGAAAAAGGCTGAAACCGGCCCGTCCCTCATGATGCGTAATGTCGAGCGTGAAGAAGCCCGCAAGGCCCAGCAGCAGGAGTATGCAGCGTCGTAAGACGCCAACATGCTGCTCCACGACGCGCTGCTGCGCGACTGATCCTGCAGTGAACCACGTTGAATTGACCGCCTGTATCGCCGAGGCCAGTCCCCTGCGCTACACGCCCGCTGGAATCCCCGCCGTCAACTTCGTCCTCGATCACGAGTCCGACATGACGGAAGCAGGTTCCACCCGGCAGGTCAAGCTCACGATGAAAGCGGTTGCCTTTGGGACACTGGCCGAACAAACCGGCCGGCTGTCCTTGGGACAAGCCTTCAGGTTCACCGGTTTTCTGGTCAATGCGCGAGGCAGCAAAAGTGTCGTGTTTCACATCCAAGCTTTTCAACCAGTTTCTGATCAAGTTCTGAACCCCCTTTAAGGAGTCCACCATGCCCGGACCAAAACGTTTCAACAAAGACAAGCGCCCCAAGCGCAACACACAATCCCTGCTGTTCAAGCGCAAGCGGTTTTGCCGCTTCACCGCTGCCGGCGTTGAAGAAATCGACTACAAGGACATCGACACCCTGCGCGATTTCGTGGCCGAAAACGGGAAAATCATCCCCGCCCGCCTGACCGGCACGCGCGCGATTTTCCAGCGCCAGATCAATACCGCCGTCAAGCGCGCTCGCTTCCTCGCGATGCTGCCTTACAGCGACCAGCACCGCAGCCTGTAAGGAGCCGACCATGCAAATCATTCTGCTCGACAAAGTCGTGAACCTGGGCAACCTGGGTGAAGTCGTCAAGGTCAAAGACGGCTACGCACGCAACTTCCTGATCCCCTCTGGCCGCGCGCGCCGCGCCACCGCCGCAGCGATCAAGGAATTCGAAGTCAAACGCGCCGAACTCGAAAAGGCAGCCGCTGCAAAACTGGCCGCGATGCAGGCCCAAGGCGAAAAGCTCGGCGGTACTACCGTCAAGCTCACGCAAAAAGCCGGTGTGGATGGCCGTCTGTTTGGCTCTGTGACCAACCACGACATCTCTGCCGAACTGACCAAGCAGGGTTTCCCTGTGGCCAAGTCGCAGGTCCGCATGCCCAACGGTCCTTTGAAGACTGTTGGCGACCATCCAGTGACTGTTGCCCTGCACACCGATGTGGCTGTGGACATCACGGTGACGGTGTACGGCGAATCCGCCTAACCGCGTCGTGCCGGTTCTGCCGGTCCCGAAAAAGCCGCTCACCGAGCGGCTTTTTTTCATGGCGGGCCGTACACAGCCTGTACAGGCTTGTTCCCCTGTTATCAAGAACTTATCAACAGCTTTGTCCCGTGACGCCAGCCGCGCTTGGCGCTAGCATGGAAGGCTCTTCAGGAAACACATGTCTGCCGTACTTTCCACCGCTCCCGACCCCCGTTACAGCGCCGACCGGCAAATTGCGCAGCTGCGCATTCCCCCGCACTCGATCGAGGGAGAGTCCAGTGTGTTGGGCGGCCTGTTGCTCGACAACGGCGCCTGGGACCGGGTCGGTGACCTGCTGGTGGACGAGGACTTTTACCGCTACGAACACAAGCTGATTTACGCGGCCGTGGGCGCGCTGATCAACGCCACCAAGCCGGCCGACGTGATCACGGTCTACGAACACCTGCAGAACCAGGGCAAGGCCGACGAGGTCGGTGGTCTGGGCTACCTCAATTCGCTGGCGCAGTACGTGCCAAGCGCCAGCAACATCCGCCGCTACGCCGAAATTGTGCGCGAGCGCTCCATCCTGCGCAAACTGGTGGCCGCCAGCGACGAAATCGCCACCAACGCTTTCAACCCGCAGGGCAAAGCGGTGGCGACCATCCTCGACGAGGCCGAGCAGAAGATCTTCAAGATCGGCGAGCAGGGCTCGCGCATGAAGCAGGGTTTCCAGAGCATGGACACTCTGGTGGTGAGCCTGCTGGACCGCGTCACCGAGATGTCGGAAAACCCGAATGATGTGACTGGCGTGCCGACCGGGTTTTATGACCTCGACAAAATGACCTCGGGCTTTCAAGCCGGCGACCTGGTGATCCTCGCGGCGCGACCGTCCATGGGCAAGACCGCGCTGGCCATCAACATCGCCGAACACGTGGCGCTCAACGAAGGCCTGCCGGTGGCGGTGTTCTCTATGGAGATGGGCGCCTCGCAACTAGCGGTGCGTATCGTCGGCTCCATTGGCCGCATCGACCAGACCCATTTGCGCACCGGCGCGTTGACTGATGAAGAGTGGCCGCGCCTGACTGAAGCCATCGAGAAGCTGCGCAACATCTCGCTGCACATCGACGAGACCCCGGGTCTGACCGTCAGCGAATTGCGCGCCAACGCTAGGCGCCTGGCACGCCAGTGCGGCAAGCTTGGCCTGATCGTCGTCGACTACCTGCAACTGATGAGTGTCTCGTCCAGCATGAGTGAGGAGAACCGCGCGACGGCCGTCGGCGAAATTTCACGCGGCCTGAAGATGCTGGCCAAAGAGTTGCAATGCCCGGTGATTGCGCTGTCGCAGCTGAGCCGCGGCGTCGAGTCGCGCACCGACAAACGCCCCATGATGAGCGATCTGCGCGAATCCGGTGCGATCGAGCAGGACGCCGACATCATCATGTTTATCTACCGCGACGAGTACTACACCAAGGACGCCTGCAAGGAACCCGGCGTGGCCGAGGTCATCATCAGCAAGCAGCGGAATGGACCGACAGGCACGGTCAAGCTGGCCTTCATCAACCGCATCACCAAGTTCGAGAGTCTGGCGCATGGGGGCAGCGGGGATTTTTAAGACAAATTGGGCTCCAGCCCTTGTCCAGAAAGCGCGATCAGCTATCGATTCAATAGCGAATGCTTGAAATCTCCAAGCGGCGCCGGGAACACCGTTTACAACGCGGGTTTGACCACCATCAAATAAAAAACCCCCAGCATCGCCGCAAACGCGGGATACCCCAGCCACTCCCACCAGCGCGCATAACGCCAGTAGACATCGGGCAGTTCCGTGCCCGCCTGAGCGGCGTCCTGCGCCATTGCTGCCATGCGGATTTGCAGCCACACCACCGGCAGCCAGCAGGTGCCGGCGACAACAAACAGGGCGATCGAGCTTGCCAGCCACGGTGTGCTCAAAGGCAGACCTGTCAGATACGCCATGGCAAGCCCCGTGGCAGGTTGAATGATTGCGGTGGGTGTGGTGAACCACCAGTCGGCGCGCACCACCAACCTTGATACCACCGCCTGCGCGTTGACGTTGCGCGTGCGATTGGCAAAAAACATGTAATACGCCGAGCCAAAGCCGGTGCCCACCAGCAGCACGCTCGACAGGATGTGTGTCCACTTCAAGGTCAGGTAAATACTCATGGTTTGGCCTTGGCAAGAACAAGGAGAAGAACGGCAATGGGCAGGTTCTTGGTCAGGGGGCCCAGCGGGTGCAGCCACAGCGATGGATCAAGAATGCTTGCCACCAGCGTCATCAGCGCCATGACGGCCAGCGCCGCGAGGTAAGCCCACCGCACGGGCCACAAAAGCATGGCCAGCCCGAGGGCGGCGTCAACACCCGCCCCGCCCAGGATCAGCCAGCGCGCCAGGGAAGCGTCCTGCACGCCGGCGGCCTGCAGTAGCTGCGCGCTTTGGCCATCCAGCTCCCATACGCTGGCGAAGGCCGTGGTCAGCCACACAGAGACGATGCTCAGCCGCAGCCATTGCTGGTCTTTACCGCTCAGCGTCATGCTTGCGTCGCCACGGAGGCGCTGGTATCGGCGTTATCCTGCTGCCAGCGCTCGACCTCGGCGGCGTGCTGCGCCAGGAAGTCCCGCAGTCTGGCAAAGCGCCTGCGGGTTTGCCAGGTGAAGATCCAGTCAACAACCGGCGCCCATAACCAGCGCAGCCCCGCAGGCCCGCTCTGGAAGCTGTAGGTGTAAATGAGAACCGACTGCCGCGGCCCGGTGGCTCGGTGTCGCATCGATGCGGCCCACCTGGTGAATGGAAACGATTGGCCGATCATGGCTGCTGCTGCGACGCGGGGACGGTCGTACGAGACAAACTGCGTGCGCATCGACAGGCCGCCCAGTGCGCCCGCGCCGGTGTTTTCGGTCACCGCTCCGACGAAGGGGCAGGGCGCACCGCCCAGCACGTGGGTGGCACTGACCAGCGAGTCCCAACGCGCGCGCCACAAGTGGTAGTGAAACGCGTCGAAGACCACGGTTTCGCCTGCCGGCATGGGGAACTCCATCTTCTTATGCGGCATGTGTCGAGTTCTCGTCCACGATGTCGATGGCCATGCCCCAGCGTGCAAACTCGGGCTCAAACTCTGCGAGCTTGAGCATGCCCATGCATGCGTGGGCACCGGTAGGTAAAGCTTGTCCGTGCGCCAGCTTGCGGGCCAGCAAAATGGCGGCCATGCAGGGGATTTCGGGGCCATGGTCATGGTCTGCCGCAATGTGCCATGCGCGCCTGGCTCGTTGGCCCGCTGAATCAAGGCCTTCCACATGGACCACCATGCCGCCCAGTGAGGACCCCAGACCATCCAGGGCACGGGCGCTGGTGTTCAGCAGGCCAGCAAGCCCTGTCGGATGCTTGATCAAGCCCCATGCGCGCAATCTCGCCAGCCCGGCCAAGCCGCGCTGAGCCATGCCGACCTCGAGCGCGGCCTTGAACATGACGCGGTCGCTAACCCGGTAGTACGCCGGGAAGAGTTCCAGATCAGGAATGTCGCAGAGTGCCCCCAGGCGTGGGTGCAGGCGCGCGAACTGCACTTCACGGGGGCTGGCCCAGCCCAGCTGCGCTTGCCACTGCCCGTCATTCCAGACTTGCAGTGGCGCGCCGCAGTAACTGAGCACGGCGGCCAGCGTGGCCAGGCCGCGCGGCGCGGTCTGGGCCGGCGCAATGCAGGTGTCTATGCTGGTCAGGCCTTGCCAGCCGCTGCAGAGATGGTCGACGACGGCAGAAGACAGCGCTGGCACTGTGCTGGCGCCACAGATTGCCGTGCGTCCCGCCGCGCTGAAAACGCCGTTCATAGCGGCACAAAAGTCGCAGACAAAGCGGCGGCCGTCGGCCAGATCGATGTAGTGAGCCCCTGCCGCGGCGGCGGCGTGAGCCACCGCGTAGTCCTGTTGCTGGAAGGGGCCGGCGGTGTGGATCAGCAACTCGATGCCCAGTTTTTTCAGGCACGGGCCGAAGCCGGCTGCGCTGTGATCCAGGGCCACGGCCTGGGCGCCCGAAGGCAGGGCATCGGCAAGGGATTGCGCGCGCGCCAAGTCTCGTCCGCCGATCAGAAGTTGTATCCGGGCATCGCCAGCCAGTGCCCGGCAGATGCGCGCACCGAAATTTCCGTACCCTCCCAAGACCAGTGTCTTCAACGCTGTGCACCCTTTTGTTCGTCATTATGGACGGGCACGGGTCAGCCAAGGTGGAGAGAGGCCCGCCATCAGTGCTTTGACATGCTATGAAATCAATAGCTGACTACACCCGCTAGGCATGGGCTGGAGGCTCAAACAGCTTGCAATTGGGGGGAAAGAGAACTGATAACCTGTAGAACTGCTGAACTGCTGAAAAAAGTGGCAAAAAGGCCTTCAGCCCATATCCAGCAAGCGCGGGCAGCTATGAATTCCATAGCGGACGAGATTGTCCCGGAAGTGGGCCGCACAGCAGATCACCAACGGCAGGGCTCAGCTCGCAACCGGCTCGAGGTCTTCCATCGCCAGCATGTGGTACTTCTGGCCGTAGACGAAGCGCTGGCCTCGCACTGCCGACAACACGCGCTGGGTGTCTTCATCGTCGGGCGCGTGGACCATCACGCCGTGGTGGCCTTGGCGGGCCAGCGCGACGTATTTGTTGACAGTATGGCCTTCGGTGCCGACTGAGGGCATACCACCGGAGTCACCGTCCACCTTGCCGATGTCGTGCAGGATGGTTTCGGGGGGCAACAGCATGACTGTGTCGCCTGCAAATCCATTGGCTTCCAGCGCATCGGCGGCTTGCTGCGCCTGGGCGCTGTCGGCGAACAACATGACGGCGTAGCCGGTGGGGTAAAACACGCCACCCATGGTGACCATCTTCGGGATAAGTTCAAATGTCTTCATGGCCTGATTACGCTCCGCCGGGCGCGGTCAGGCTGTCAGCCGCGATAGCCGCTTTTTGTAGGACTCCCGGATAGCCAGCTCGCGCCGTACCGAATGTTCAGGGCAGTTCTTCGGTTTTCAGCGACGGTTCGGCCATCACGCGTGCGCTGCCGGTCAGGTTGTCGATGAGCCGGTTGGCAAAGTAGCTGTTTTGCGTGTCAGGCTCCAGCGCGGCGATCGCCAGGTTGGCCAGCGGCTGGTTCAGCGGTACGTAGTAGCTGCCGGTGGGCGCGTCGATCACCCCCCGCACCAGCGCCACTTCTGCTTTGACGATCTGCCCGGCGTCGCTGATGGTGCCACGCACGTCCTGCCGTTCGCCCGCAGAGCGTGCTGTTTCGCGGTACAGGTCACCAAGCATGGAGCCGGGTTCGGTGACGCGCAGCACCTGCACGCCGTGCAGTCGCAGCCGCTCTACCGCCGTTTTTGAAGAGGCTGAAAGCCAGTAGCCGCAAGGGCGCACGCGCGTCTTGATCTTGCGCAGCGCCAGCGCCGAATTCCACTCCACCCGCAGCGCCTTGTCGGCTCCGGTGATGGGGTCCAGCATCAGCAGTTCCTGCTGCGTCGGGGTCGGGCCGGCTTCCACCACGGCTTCGTCCTTGCAGGCCTGGCCGGCGATTTCCTTTTCAATATAAGGCTGGAGCTGGCGGAGTTCGCTGGCGCGCTGAGCGGTGCTTGCCAGCACGCTGCTGATGGCGGTGACGTGGGTGTGGACCCGGCGCTGGATGTGCAGCCGCCCTATGCCGACGCCGCGCGTTTCGATCAGCAGGCTCACGGTGTTTTTCAGGCCATTGACGTTGCGGCCGGTGTCGGGCTGGGTGCCGCCCATGGAGATTTTTTTGTCCGTCAGGTCGGTTGAGGTGGTGTAGTACCACTCGTTGCTCAGTCCCTGGGACTTCAGCGCCGCCACCAGCGGGCGGCGGTACCACTCTTCCGAGGCCTTGGTCAGAAACTCCGGGATGTTGGCGGTGGTTGCGTATTGCAGCAGGGCATCGTATTTCTGCACGGCGCCGAACTTCTGCAGGAAGCGGCCCACGACGGTGTATTCATGGGCGTCCACCACGACGGTAGGGCGGTAGTCGCGGGTCAGCCGGGCCAGAGCCTGCGCTTCCGGCGTGTTGAGCAGCAGGTGATCGCGGTTCATGTCCAGGCCGCCGGTGGTCACGCGCCTGTTGTCGGCCGAGCCATCGGGGTTGGCGCGCGGCACGATGATGACATTGATACGGTCGAGCATTGGCCGCAAGAGGCCTTGTGTGAGTTCACGCGCTATCACCAGCAGCGCTTCGCTGCCGGCCGGCTCGTCGCCATGCTGTTGGCCGATCAGCAGCACTGTGGGCCGGCCTGATGCCGCGATGGCGGCTGCCTCGGTGCCGGCAGCGCGCGTCAGCACCAGTGCGTCCAGCGTTTCGCCGCTCTGTGACCGACCGATGGGCAGCAGGGCGGCTTTCAAGGCGGGTGTCGCCGCAGCAGCGGCGACCAGGTCGCGCAGCCAGTTCTGGATTTCTGCATTTGAGGTGAAGCTGCTGCGCCCTTCCTGCAGGCCCGGCGTGCTGTAAATCAGCGAGGGTGCAGGGAAACGGGCGGCCACTGCGGCGCTGTAGGGGGCCTCCGCCGGGGTCACCACCCCGGACGGGCGCGCCGGGACTGGCTGGATGACCACGACCGGTGGTGCCACTGTCACCGGGATAGTCGCCGGCGCCGGTGCGGCCGGAAGCGGCGCCTTGGCTGCGCCGCCCGGCGCCGGCCAGGGCGGCAGCGGCACCGAGGTGCAGGCGGCCAAGGCCAGACTCAGCAGCAGGGGCAGGGCAGGGCGAAACAGGCCGGAGCGGGAGGTGCAGGGCAGGGGCAGGGCTGTTTGGGTCATGGCTTCAATAGGGTTCTGGAGGACTGCCGGGGCGACCCGGTCCTGATTCCTATTATCCAGGCTCTGACGCGGGGCGGACCGATGGTTACCCCTTCTCTGTTACCAGCTGTGGCAAATTTCCTTGTCCGGGCATGCCCGGAAGGCCAGCGTGAGAAACTATGGGCTTCCATGCTTTTCGAGCCCTCGTTACCAATGAATGCCGGTTCCTCTTCCACGCCATTTCCGGCGCATCGCCTGAGCGTGGCACCGATGATGGACTGGACTGACAGGCATTGCCGTTATTTCCACCGTCTGCTGTCCCGCCACGCCCTGCTTTACACCGAGATGGTGACCACCGGCGCGTTGGTGCACGGCGATGTGGCGCGCCACCTGCGTTTCAATGCGCAGGAGCATCCGGTGGCCTTGCAACTCGGCGGCAGTGAGCCCGCTGACCTGGCGCATTGCGCGAAATTGGGCGAGCAATGGGGTTATGACGAGATCAACCTCAACTGCGGCTGCCCCAGCGAGCGGGTGCAGCGCGGCGCTTTCGGCGCCTGCCTGATGGCCGAGCCGCAACTGGTCGCCGATTGCGTGAAAGCCATGGTTGATGTGGTGGCCGTGCCCGTAACGGTCAAGCATCGTATTGGCATTGACAAGGGCGAAAGTTATGACTTTGTGCGCGACTTTGTTGGCACGGTCAGCGAAGCAGGCTGCAAGACTTTCATTGTGCACGCGCGCAATGCCTGGCTCAAGGGCCTTTCTCCTAAGGAAAACCGCGAAGTGCCACCGCTGCGCTACGAGCTGGTTCGTCGGCTCAAGCGCGAGTTTCCGGATCTCACCATCGTCATCAACGGGGGCATCACCACTGGCGAGCAGGTCGCGGCGCAACTGCGCGAACTCGACGGCGTGATGGTGGGGCGCGAGGCCTACCATCACCCCTGGTGGTTGGCGTCCTGGGATGAGGCCTTTTTTGGCACCGGTCCGGGGGAGCAGACACGGGAGTCGGTCGAATCGATGATGGTGGATTACATGGCCGCGCAGGCCGCCCAACACGGTACGCCTTGGCCGACAATCGCCCGCCACATGCTGGGCTTGCGCCACGGCCTGCCTGGCTCAAGGCGCTGGCGTCAGGTCTGGAGCGACCACAAGCTCAAGTCCCTGCACCCGCGCGAGGTGATGACACTGGCGCATGCTCCCCTGCCCAGCCAAGGCGGCGAGTCTTCATTGCAGCCCGACATGGCGGCGCATGCCTGACGCGGCGCAGCGCGAGACGCGCAAGGCCCTGTTGCTGCTTTGGCTGGTTCCGGCGCTGTGGGCTGTCAATTACATTGTGGCGCGCAAGGCGCCCGGTGTCATCGGGCCTTACATGCTGGCACTGGGCCGTTGGGGTCTGGCGGCGCTGATCCTGGTGGTCATCACGCGCGCCGAGCTGTGGCAACACCGGGCGACGATTGTCCGGGCCTGGCGGCAGTACCTGGTGTTGGGCACCCTGGGCATGCTGATCTGCGGCGCCTGGGTGTACGAGGGCGCCCGTTCAACCGGGGCGATGAATATTGCTTTGATTTACTCGGCCTCGCCGGTGCTGATCAGCCTTGGGGCGATGTGGTGGTTGGGCGAGGCATTTGGGGCGCGGCAGAAGGCGGGCGTCGTGCTGGCGCTGACCGGGGTGCTACATGTCGTGGTCCGGGGGCAGTGGACGGCTTTGGGGCAGGTGCAGTTTGTCGCGGGTGATGTCTGGATTGTGGCGGCCACCGTGTCGTGGGCGGCTTACGCGCTACTGCAAAAACGCTGGCCCAGTCCTCTGAGTGCAACGGCACGGCTCGCGGCCATCTGTGTCGGCGGTGCCTTGGTGCTGCTGCCCCCAGCGCTGTGGGAGGCCACGCGGGCTGGCGCCGATGTGCTGGGCAGCCAGGCTTTGCTGCTGGTGGTCGTGGCGGGCTTGATTCCCGGTATTGGCGCCTACTGGATATACAGCTGGGCGCAAAAAATCCTCGGGGCCAGCCGCGTGGCGGTGGCGCTTTACCTCGGCCCGCTTTACGCAGCCGCTGCGGCTTGGGGCCTGCTGGGCGAGCCACCGGGCTGGCACCACGCGGTCGGTGCGCTATTGATCTTGCCCGGGGTGTTTCTGGTCACCCGACCCGCCAGACCGGCTGCAACGCCGCAGTCGCCTGCCTGAATCTCCGGCGGTGCGATAGCCCCCGTCGCCCTGCGTACCTATGCCGTCACGAGCCGCACCTTGGCTGCATCGCGTGCCAGCGCTTCGCGGGTGGCATTGGTGCGGTACCAGACGGTGATGACCGAACTGCTCAACACGATAAACAGGCTGTACAGCACCGGTATCAACAACACCTGTTGCTGCATCTCCCCAGTGAAGGTCAGCGACACGATGAGTACGGCAAGCGGGCCGTTCTGAATGCCGGTTTCCAGGCTGATGGTGCGGGAGCGGTTGCTGTCCTGTCTGAGCGCGCGTGCCAGCCAGTACCCCAACAGCATGCCGAACAGTCCCAGTCCGATGGCGACGAAGAAAACCTGCCATGGGGTTGAAAGCAGCAACTGGTAATTGCGTGGAACCCACGACACCACCAGAAAAAGAATCACCAGGATGCCCAGCATGGAGCCGATCAGCTCTATGGTGGCGCCGATGTTGGGATTCCACTTGCGTAGCACCATGCCCAGCAGCGTGGGCACCAGAAGCACCACGAGCACTTGCGCCACATTGGCCGCAGGGATGGCGAATTCACCGGTCACGCCAGCCAGCTTGCTGTAAAAGGCGATGAGTGCGGGTACGGCGGCTACGGCGATCAGGGTTGATACGCTGGTCATCATGATGGACAGCGCAAGGGCTCCTTTGCTGAAGTATGTGAAGATGTTGGAAGTGGTTCCGCCCGGCATGCAACCCATCAGGATCAGGCCGACCGCCAGCGCCGGCGGCAGGCCGAGCAGCACCGCCAGGAGGTAGGAGAGGAAGGGCATGATGCCGTACTGGCAAAGGACGCCAACCATCACACCCTTTGGCTTGCGAAAGGCGATCAGGAAGTCGCGAAAGGTCAGGCTCGCGCCCATGCCCAGCATGATGACCATCATCATCATGCCGAGCAGTTTGGTTTCCAGTGGAGTAAGCATTTTTCAATATTCCAGAGTTTCTATTTTTTTAGCGGGCAGTGGCTGATGGCTGGGCGTGCTCTGCCTTGACTTCTGCCTTCAAATCCTTGCGCAGGATTTTTCCGATCGGTGACTTGGGAAGTTCGTTCCTGAAAACAATGGACTTCGGAATCTTGTAATCCGTCAGCAGGCTTCTGCAATGGGTGATGACCATTTCCTGCGTGAGCTCGCCCTCGAACTCCGGGTTCTTCACGACGTAGGCGCGCACGGCCTCCCCCGAGCGCGAGTCGGGTATGCCGACCACTGCGGCCTCAAAGATCGCATCCAGCTTCGACAGAGCCTCTTCCACCTCGTTGGGGTACACATTGAAGCCCGATACCAGCACCAGATCCTTTTTGCGGTCCACGACGCGGAAGAATCCGCTTTCATCCATCACGGCAACGTCGCCGGTGTACAGCCAGCCATCTTTAATGACCAGTGCGGTGTCTTCCGGCCGTTGCCAGTAGCCGAGCATGGTTTGCGGACCGCGCACCGCCAGCTCTCCCGGCTGGCCCACTGGTGCCGGGCTGCCGTCGTCCGCAACCAGACGGACTTCGCACCCCGGCACGGGAATGCCGATGCTGTCAGGCCGTGCGGTGCCGGTCATGGGGTTGAAGGTGATGACAGGGGATGTCTCGGTCAAGCCGTAGCCCTCGGCCACCCTTGTGCCGGTCATGCCCTGCCACCGTGCGGCCACCGCACCGTGCAGGGCCGTACCGCCGGCAATGGCGGCCTTCAGGTGTTTCGGCGGAAACGCGCTGAACCATTCCTCGTTCATGAGGCCATTGAACAGGGTGTTTACCCCGGTGATCCAGGTGATGGGGTAGTTTTCGATGGCTCGCTGCAGGTTTTGCACCGGCCGGGGGGTGGGCACCAGGATGTTGCGAGCACCGATGTCAAAGAACGTCAGCAGGTTCGCGGTGAATGCGAAGATATGGTACAGCGGGAGGGCGGTCAGCACACATTCCTGGCTGCCGTCCCCGGCGCTCATGTGCGAACGACCCATGGCCAGCACCTGGTCCACATTGGCGAGCAGGTTGGCGTGGCTGAGCATGGCGCCTTTGCTCACGCCGGTCGTGCCGCCGGTGTACTGCAAAGCAGCCACACTGGCTGCGGGAATGTGCTCCCACCAGACTCTCACGCCGTCTGCGGGCAGGGTCTTGCGGCCCGCCTGCAGGGTGTCGGCCAGGCGTTCAACGGGAACTGCCAGCCGGGGTACGGGCGGCAGGGTCTTGCTCCACACCTTCTGTACACCACGCACAACCATGTTGGGGATGGCGGGAAACATCTCGGACACGCCGGCCAGAACGACACGTTTGATGCCGGTTTTGGGCACCACTTCTGCCAGCTTGTCCGAGAACATGTCAACGACCACCAGCACGCTGGCTCCGGCGTCATTGAACTGATGAATCATCTCGCTGGGCGTGTACAGCGGGTTGGTGTTGACGAGGACACAACCGGCCTTGAATACCCCGAAGGCCACCACCGGATACGACAAGGAATTGGGCAACTGCACGGCCACACGGTCGCCGGCCGCAAGACCGCAGACACCGCGAAGGTAGCCTGCGAAGGCGTCAGAGAGTTCGTCGACCTCGGCGTAGCTGAGGCTGCCGTTCATGCCATTTCCCACCACGCAGGTGAAAGCGGTGCGCTTCTCGAAACGGCGGCAGGCCTCGCTGGCCAGGTGAGCCAGATTCCGGTAGCGGGCGCTGGGCAGTTCGACTTGAATGTGCTGGCCGTAGGCAGCTTGCCAGGGTTTGTCGTCGTAGATCGACTTCGCAGCGCTCATCCGTCATCCTTTGATGGCAAAGGTGTTGATTTTGCTTGCCACCTGGACGACAGCGACTCCGGCATAACCCCCTGTTCGAGTTGACTCACCAATCTAAAAGGGCGCGCGGTATTGTGTTAGCCCCCTGAGAAACCGGAACGATGGAAGTGCGTTAATGCATTCAGGCGGCGGCCGGCATGTCGTTGAAAAACTCGCGCTGCGCCCAACAGACACATTTACTCCGGCTTGATGGGGACCTCCCGAACCAGTTTGCCCCAGCGCTCGGACTCATTTTTTATGAATCCAGCAAATTCTTCCGGCGTGCTTCCACCTGGCGTTGCTCCAAGGGCGGCCAGGCGTTCGCGAACCGACGGTGTTGCCAAGGCCCTGGCGGCTTCGATTTGGAGGCGCCGTACGATCTCGTCCGGTGTGCCGGACTTCACTGCAAGGCCGAACCATGGTCCGGTATTCCAGCCGGGGAAACCGGATTCAGCCATGGTGGGAAACTCGGGAAATGACGAATGCCGTTGCGTACTTGTCACCGCCAGGCCCTGGACCTTCGCGGCCCGTGCCTGCGGTCCACCCTGCGCCAGCGAGTCGAACATGATGTGAACCCGCCCAGTCAGAAGGTCCTGAAGCGATTCGCTGGCGCCTTTGTACGGTACGTGAACGATGTCCACGCCTGCCAGTGATTTAAACAGTTCTCCCGCCAAGTGCCCGGAACTGCCATTGCCCGGTGACGCGTAGAACAGGCTGCCCGGCTTTGCCTTGGCCAGAGCCACCAGATCCTGCACGCTGCGCACCGGCAAAGTCGGGGTGGCGACGAGCAGGTTGGGAACTCGCGCCAGCTCGGTCACAGGAATGAAGTCCTTGGTGGCGTCATAGCTGAGCTTGGGCAGCAGGTGCTGGTTGATGGCATGCGTGCCGATGTGAATCATGAACAGCGTGTAGCCGTCGGCGGGGGACCGCAAGACCTCGGAGGCCGCGATCTGCCCGCTGCCGCCGGGACGCTGTTCGATCACCAGGGGTTGGCCAAGAGACTCACCCATTTTCTGGCCAACCAGCCGTCCCAGATTGTCGGTAAAGCCGCCCGGAAACGGGATAACCAGACGAATCGGCTTGCCCGGCCAAGTGGGTTGTGCCAGCACTGGCAAGCCGGCCAGGGAAAGCGATCCCAGCAATGCTGAGAGCAGGCGGCGATTGGCGTTAATCATGGTGGTGACTCCTTCTGGGTAATTTCGGATTGTCAAAGCGCAAGCGTAATGACACCGCCTGCGCTGCGAGCCCTTGAACAGCAAATGACAATGCGTTTCTCTCGCTCCCTGGCGCTCAATACAAAATCGCGATGCTCCACATCGCCGGCTTCGTACGGCGTCGCACAGACGCCGCATATCCCGTCAGAGCATTTGGTGTCGATGAATATGCCATTGTCCGCCAGGACGTCGGTTGCGCGTCGGTCGGCAGGGACGTGGAGCACGATGCCGCTTTTCGCCAGTTTGATGGCAAACGGAAGGTTGACGTATTCGGGCTTCTCCGGAACGCTGAAAAACTCCCGGTGCAGCGCCTCCTCGGGCCAATTCCTGAACCGCGCCGCTTCAAATGCGCCGTCCATGTAACGCGCAGACCCGCAGGTGTACAAATGCATTTCCGACTTGAACTCAGGTATGACGTGGCGCAAGTCCACCCGGCGACCTTCGTCCTTAAAATGAAAATGAACCCTGTCTGCCCAAGCGGCCGCTTCGATTTCATGGATGAACCCGGCAGTTTTTCTGCTCGCTGCGCTGTAATGAAAGTCGAACGATTGGCCGTTTCGTGCCAGCGTATGGGCCATGGTGATCATTGCCGTGACACCGATTCCGCCGGCCAGCAACAAACTGTGCCCCGCTCCCGGCACCAGAGGAAAATGATTGCGGGGCGGCGAAACAAAAACCCGCTTACCTTCGCGAAAGGCGCGGTGCATCAGCATCGAACCACCGCGGCCTTCGGGCTCGCGCAGAACCGCCAGCACATATTTGTTTCGATCAGCGGGGTCGCCCGCAAGGCTGTATTGCCTGAGGTACTCTGGCGCAATCACCACGTCGATGTGCGCCCCGGCCTCGAAAGGCGGCAGCGCCGAGCCGTCGGCGGCAACAAAGTCGTATCTGGCAATATCAGCCGTCATTTCCTCGCGTCGCTTTAGCACGACCGGGAAGACCGGCGGTGGTCCGGCCGGCATGCGAAATTGCGGAACAAGGTTCTCGGTATCGCCTGCCTTGATTCGGGCGCGATACTGTGCTGGCGTGAGCAGGGATTTGTAGCGTGCAATGCCTTCTTCACGGTTGATGGGGAATACGACAGGGTACGGCGGCGGCATTTTGTCAGCCGGGTACACCGCAAGGGTCTGGTCTTCATGCTTAAGCCGGAGATTTTTATTCAAGCCGCGTGCATTCGTCAGCGCGGCGCGAACGTACTGCCCGGTTTTCTGGTTGAGCTCAATGTCCCACCACCACTTTTTGACCGGGTTCATCGTGCCATGATCAAGTCGGTCATCAAGCTCGGCAAGCATGCGGGCGCTTTGCGGCACATTCATCGCCAGCCAGCGGAAACTGCTGTCCGCAAACAGGCCTTCAAGATTCCATGGGCAGGTTTTCATGCAGCGCCCACACATGCCACCTCCCTGGTTGGTAATGCGGTAACGCGCACATTTTTCGGCGTCCGACTTCCATATCTCGTAGCCGTTGTACATGACCTTTGGCCCTGCTGTGATCGCGCCTGAGGGACACTCGCGCGCGCACTTGTTGCAGTTTTCGCAGAAAGTCTGCAGGCCAAAGTCAATCGGCTTGTCGTAGGACATTGGCATGTCAGTCGTTACCGTGCCGGACTTCAGACGCGGGCCAAGATAGGGGTTGAGAATGACTTCGCCGATACGGCTGACTTCCCCCAAGCCTGAAAGCAGCAGCAAGGGAGGCTGCAGCACGTCGCCGTCGATAACTGAGTGAACCCGTGCAGAGTAGCCGAGTCGCCTTACCTGCTCCGCAATAATGCCGCCAATCATGGAAAAGCGCAGGTAAGCGCGCATGCTTTGGGCCACTGAAATCCAGTCGTCGCCGCTGCAGCCGTCCATGGTTTCGTGGCCCTGATCCAGCAGCAAGTTGATCGCGTTGGCATGGTAGGCGGGCAGCGGCGCGCCACCCGCGTCGTGGGAGTACCAAGCCCATTCTGGCACTGCACACAGCCCCGCTGCGTCGCAACCGAGGTAATAAGCAGCCGCCTTGAGATTGTCTGCATTGCGCTGGGGATCGCTCACTGTGGCCGAGACTGGGCCTCGTGATTCTCCAAACTGCAGCAGCAGCAGGGCGCCAAGCGCACGCCGTGCGCATGCGCCAATCGGGCTTTTCATGACATAAGCAGCGTTTTTGCCTGCGTCCTGCACATTTTTCCCCATGTCCCCGAAAAGGACGCGGGCGAAGAAATCGGCCCGCTTGGGAAATCTTGGTACCCGCTCATGGTCAATGAAAGTGGTGGGTGTATCCCGACGCTTCAGTTTTTCAAATGGCTGGGGGCCCATTCGAAAATCACGCGACTGGTAAGGGTCCTTGTTAAGCGCGCTTTTCAACGTCCCTTTGCCCACCCACCATGCGGGCCCGTGCGAGCGCATCCTGTCAGCCATACCTCCCGGCGCCAGCGGGTCGTCGCAGGCCAGAGCCAGCGTGGTGGTAACGACTGCCAGCCCATAGCGGGTACCGACATAGGGATTGGTCAGTTCAACCAACCCATCGCGCGTGATGACTTCGGCCAAACCAGCGGCCACCGCCATTTTCCCGAGGTGCACGTCAGTGCATGTGGCTGTATGTGACCGGGCCTCATGGCCCAAGAGCCGAAGGTAAGTGCTGAGCAGAACAGCAGTCTGTGCCGCAAGCGTAGCGGCACGCTGCGCTTGTGTGCCTGTGATCCACTCGGCACCGGCCTCGTCCTGGCGCGGATCGCGCGGGTACTCCACCAGCAACACGATAGCGTGTGAGTGATGGGTGATTTGCTTGTGGATGCTGCGGGCAGAATCCAGCACGTCGGCCAAGATCATGTCGATGCCGGCCGCAAAGCTTTTGGGCTGGCTTCGCTCCAACTCGTCGGCCAGTTTGCCGACCATGGGATTGCGTACCGCATCGTCCAGCAGTGCCTCTTTCGGAACGGCGCAAACCCCCACCATGGAGGCATCGAAATAGTAACCAGCTGCCTTGAAATGATTGGCGCGAGCGACCAAATCTGTCGGTATTTCGCCTGGCAGCTTGGCAACAGGGCCATCGCGAATGACGTCGAACATGCCGATGAAGCGTCCCATGGCATGCGTCAGCGATTCGGGACGGTCGGGATCGTCGAAAGACAACGACGACGGCGAAGGAATGGCGGACAAATCAGCCGACTGCCGGGCGCGTTTGAGCCGTTCCAGAGGGTAGGGACCAAGGTGAACCGGCCGGTCGCGATACGAAAAAAAGCGCATGGGTCAAGCTTTTGAAGAGTCAGTTGCGACAAGCTTAAGTGTTAACAGTGAACAGCAATAGCGCCCTAATTTCTATCTTGATAACATATCGATATCAAATCCAACAAGAGTTAAAGCTTGACACTCCAGCAACTGCGCGATTTTTTGGTGGTGATTGAACACGGCAGCTTTCGTGCTGCAGCGCGCCATCAAAATGTTTCACAGGCGGGACTGACCAATAGTCTGAAGAGTCTTGAAGCCTCGCTGGGCAATGCATTGCTGCTGCGCAGCGGGCGTGGCGTTCAACTGACTCGAGCCGGGGAACTGCTGCGGGCGAGGGCGCTTTTGATCACCGCCGAGGCCCATCGCGCCAGCGCCGAGCTGCGGGCGCTGGCCGACGATCAGCAGGGTCCCATCCGGGTCGGTTTTTCGCCAACGCCGTCCGCGCTGCTCTTGCCGCAGGTGGTACCGGATTTTCTGGCGCGCTTCCCGCGTGCTGAGCTGCGCTTGGTCGATGGCCTGTTTGAGCGTTTGATGCCAGCAGTGCGCCAGGGTCAGCTGGATTTTGCCGTTCTTTCCTTACCGGAAGTGGGCACAGGAGGCGATGTCAGATCACAGGTGTTGATGAAAACCGCCATGGCGGTGGTGGGACGACGCGGGCACCCGCTCGCCGGTACCCGGCATATCAAGGAACTGGAGAATCAGTCCTGGATTTTGATGGGTCCGCCAGGAGCGCCGGGCGGTACGGTTGTGCGGTTTTTTAGCGAAACCGGACTGAACCCGCCCAACATCTCCGTGGTGTGCGACTCTTTTACACAGGTGAGCGCGCTGATGTATGGGTCCGATGATCTGGCTTTGATGCCTCGTCTCGCTCTGGAGCGCGGTTTGCTCGGTCAACATCTGGTGGAAATTCCGGTGCGCGAAAGGGCGCGCCCCCAAGACATCGCCCTTGTGCATCGCATTGAAGTACCACTGACGCCAATGGCCGGCGCGCTGGCGTCGATGCTCGTGTCCTGTGCGCGCAGCTTTGGGCAATTGAAACACTGATTGGCGTGAGTCGACGCGCGGTGCGTGGCTTGCCCCCTCGGTGCCTGAATCAGGCCGCCGCCCCCAGCCCATTCACAAAATGTTCACGCATGCGCTGCAGGGCAAGTGCTGCATCGCGTGAGGCCAGCGCCTCCATGAGCGCGCGGTGCTCGGCCAGCGACTCCTCCAGCCGGCCAATCTTAAGCAGGGAATTGTGGCGATTGAGCTTCATGACCTTGCGCAAATCCGCCACCATTTGAACAGCCCAGCGGTTGTCCGCAATTTCGAGCAAGTGCATGTGAAACTCTTCATTGATCCTGAAAAATCGCTCCCGGTTGGCCGTGGCTTTTTCAAGCTGGTGATGCAGGTCCTGCAGCAGCTTGATCTGCGCCGCGCTTGCATGGGTGGCCACCATGGCGGCGGCGTCGCTTTCCAGCAGGCTCAGCAAATGGTAGACATCCGTGAGGTCTTTTTCATTGACTTCGGTTACATAGGCGCCGCGCCGTACCTTCATGGTCACCAGTCCCTCGGTAGCCAATACCTTGAGTGCTTCGCGCAGCGGTGTGCGGCTGATGCCGTATTCTTCGGCGAGCTTGAGCTCATCAATCCAGCTGCCTGGTTCCAGCTCTCGGCTGAATATGCGTTGGCGAAGCAGCTCCGCCACCTCTTCATAAAGGGCGCGGGGAGTCAGTGAAACGGCAGCCATGGTCTGGTGTAGGTATCAATTGCAGCCGGATGGCTTGATGATCGGATTTTATCTGAAACCAAATTTTGTATCAATAATTATAAATAATGTAAACTTACCCTCCTGTAAAACCTGTCCAAACGGTATCCCGTACCCGCATGAGCACCCCCTTACCACCGTCCTCTCCTGAATTTGCCCCCGCCAACATCGAGGCTTGGGGCAAGGCCGCGGCGAAGTCCGCACCGGGAGGTGACCTCGGCGCCCTCAACTGGGAGACACCGGACGGCATTACGGTCAAGCCGCTGTACACGGCCGACGACGTCAAGGACCTGCCGCATGCCAACACCCTGCCGGGTTTCGAGCCCTTCATTCGCGGCCCGCAGGCCACGATGTACGCCGTGCGCCCTTGGACCATCCGACAGTACGCTGGGTTTTCAACCGCAGAAGAGTCGAACGCGTTTTACCGCAAGGCTTTGGCCGCAGGCGGACAGGGCGTCTCGGTGGCTTTTGACCTCGCCACGCACCGTGGTTACGACAGCGACCACCCGCGCGTGACCGGCGACGTCGGCAAGGCCGGCGTGGCCATCGACAGTGTGGAGGACATGAAAATCCTGTTCGACCAGATCCCACTCGACAAGGTGTCGGTTTCGATGACCATGAACGGCGCGGTGCTGCCGGTGCTGGCCGGGTATGTGGTGGCGGCTGAAGAGCAGGGTGTCGCGCAGGATCAACTCAACGGGACGATCCAGAACGACATCCTCAAAGAGTTCATGGTGCGCAACACCTACATCTTTCCCCCGGCGCCCAGCATACGCATCATCGGCGACATCATCGAGTACACGGCAAAACACATGCCGAAGTTCAACTCGATTTCCATTAGTGGTTATCACATGCAGGAAGCCGGTGCGAACCAGGCGCTGGAGCTGGCTTTTACCCTGGCGGACGGCAAGGAGTATGTGAAGACGGCCGTTGCCAAGGGCTTGGACGTGGACGGCTTTGCCGGGCGCCTGAGCTTCTTCTGGGCCATCGGCATGAATTTTTATCTGGAAGTGGCCAAGATGCGCGCCGCGCGCCTGCTCTGGTGCCGCATCATGAAGGAATTCAACGCGAAAAACCCCAAGAGCCTGATGCTGCGCACCCACTGCCAGACCAGCGGCTGGAGCCTGACCGAGCAGGACCCCTACAACAACATCGTGCGCACCACCATCGAGGCCATGGCGGCAGTCTTTGGCGGAACGCAAAGCCTACACACAAACAGCTTTGACGAGGCGATTGCGCTGCCCACCGAGTTCTCCTCGCGCATTGCCCGCAACACCCAGCTCATCATCCAGGAAGAAACGCATATCCCGCATGTGATCGACCCCTGGGCCGGCAGCTACATGATGGAAAAGCTCACGCAAGACATGGCCGATGCGGCCTGGGCCATCATTGCTGAGGTAGACGCCATGGGCGGCATGACCAAGGCCGTGGATAGCGGCTGGGCCAAGCTCAGGATCGAGGCGGCGGCCGCTGAAAAGCAGGCGCGCATCGACAGCGGCAAAGACGTGATTGTCGGCGTCAACAAGTACAAACTCAAGACTGAAGACGCGATTGAAACCCGCGACATCGACAACGTGGCAGTGCGAGAGGGCCAGATCACGCGGCTCAAGGCTATCCGTGCCAGCCGTGACAGCGCGGCGGTACAGGCGGCGCTGGACGCGCTGACGACTGCCGCCGAAAAGGGCGACGGCAACCTGCTGGACCTCAGCATCCAGGCCGTTCGCCTGCGCGCTACAGTCGGTGAGGTGAGTGATGCACTGGAAAAAGTTTACGGGCGCCACCGCGCCGATACCCAAAAGGTGACTGGTGTGTATGCTGCTGCTTATGACTCGGCCGAAGGCTGGGAAAATCTCAAGACCGAGATTAATGCCTTTGCTGAAGCCCAGGGGCGGCGCCCGCGCGTGATGATTTCCAAACTCGGCCAGGACGGCCACGACCGCGGCGCCAAGGTGGTGGCCACGGCGTTTGCCGATCTGGGTTTTGACGTGGACATGGGCCCGCTGTTCCAGACCCCCGAAGAATGCGCGCGCCAGGCGATTGAAAGCGACGTGCACGCGGTGGGCGTCAGCACCCTGGCTGCCGGCCACAAAACCCTTGTGCCCGCGATCATTGCCGAGCTTAAAAAGCAGGGTGCAGACGACATCATCGTGTTTGTCGGCGGCGTGATTCCGCGGCAGGACTACGAGATGCTTTACGAAGCAGGCGTCAAAGGCATTTACGGCCCGGGCACACCGATCCCGGCCAGCGCCAAGGACGTGCTGGAGCAGATCAAGGCTGCGTTGAAGTGATTCCGGATGAACTGGCGGATGTGATTCTTCACGGCGATGCAGCGAGGCAGCGCCGCGCCATCGCCAAAGCCATCACGCTGCTCGAATCGACCCGCGCCGATCACCGCGCGCAAGGCGACGAGTTGCTGACCGCTTTGTTGCCGCATACCGGCAAGGCCTTCCGCCTTGGCATCAGTGGCGTGCCCGGCGTCGGCAAATCAACCTTTATTGAAGTGCTGGGTCTGCACCTGATTGAGCAAGGCCACCGGGTGGCGGTGCTGACCATTGACCCATCTTCCAGTGTTTCGGGGGGGTCCATCCTCGGCGACAAGACACGTATGGAAAAGCTGTCGGTGCATGAAAAAGCCTACATACGCCCCAGCCCAGCCAGCGGCACCTTGGGCGGTGTGGCCGAAAAAACGCGGGAAGCCATGCTGGTCTGTGAAGCTGCAGGTTACGACATCGTCATTGTCGAGACCGTGGGTGTAGGACAGAGCGAAACCGCAGTGGCCAACATGACCGACATGTTTGTGCTGATGCAGTTGCCGAACGCCGGCGACGACCTGCAGGCCATCAAGAAGGGCGTGATGGAACTCGCGGACCTGGTGGTCATCAACAAGGCCGATCTGGATGCCGACGCCGCCACCCGCGCAGAGGCGCAGATCTCCAGCGCCATGCACTTGTTCGGCCACCACGGGCATTCCACGCATGCAAAACATGATCAGACCCTGTGGCACCCGCGGGTCATCCAGCTCAGCGCACTGCATAGCAAAGGTATAGACACTTTCTGGAGCGCGATCACCGATTTCCGCAAGCTGCAAGCCGCCAATGGCAAACTCGATTCGCGTCGCCGACAGCAAGCCCTGGCATGGATGTGGGAGCGCGTCGAGGCGGGGTTGAAGCAGGCCTTTCACGGGCACCCGGCCGTGCGCGCCCATCTGCCTGAAGCTGTTGACAGTGTTCTCGCGGGCCGTGCCGTGCCATCTGCTGCCGCGCGCAAGATGCTCAGCCTTCTTTTCCCAGGTAAGCCATGAACGGCGACGATTTGCAGCGCATACGGACATCGACCGGCTGGCGCCAGCACCGCACCGAAGTCATCCGGCTTGCCGGTGGCACTGTGGTGGTGAAAGGGCAGCGGCCTGCACGGGCGCCCGGCGGCGCTGGCGCATTGCGTCTGCTGGCGTCTCTGACGGGCCTGTCACTTGTGAAGCCGGCACCGGCACCCGGTGGCGCTGACGGCCAAGCGATCGAAGTAGGGCGCCTTGCCGCGTTGCGCGCTGCCGGCCTGCTGGCACCGCAGGTGCTGCATGTGGACCCGGAATTTTTTGTCATGGAGTTCCTGGCAGGGCCCAACATGGCGCAGGCCATGGAGGATGAGCCCGCCAAGGCCTTGTTGCTTTGGCAGCAGGGCCTGCAGGCGGTACTGGTGCTGCACGCCCAAAAGCAGTACCTGAGCCAGGCCTTCGCGCGCAACTTCATTTTGTCGCCGCAGGGCGTGGCCGCTATTGACTTTGAAGACGACCCCGCGCAGGCGATGCCCTTGCTGCAGGCGCAGGCACGAGATTGGCTGCTTTATTTGCAGTCCACCGTGTGGCTGCTGCCTGCCGATGCGCGAGCATTTGCGCAGGCGGCGTGGAAGGACACCATCGCCGAAGAAACCCCGGCCGTTACCGCTGCGCTGCGGGCCGCCGTGGGCCGCCTGAGCTGGATGCGGCATCTGTCATCTCGCCGCAAGCCCTGGGGCCGCGACATCATCAGCGCGCAAGCTGCTGCCGCTTTTCTTCACGACTGGGCCCGGTCGACGAACCCCCGGCAACCCTCCTGACCATCCCGGAGCTTTTATGCAAGACATTCTTGAACAACTGGAAAAGAAACGTGCTGCCGCACGCTTGGGTGGCGGACAAAAACGCATAGATGCGCAGCACGGCAAGGGCAAACTGACGGCACGCGAGCGGCTGGAGCTGCTGCTCGACGAAGGCACCTTCGAAGAATGGGACATGTTTGTCGAACACCGTTGTACCGACTTTGGCATGCAGGATAACCGGCCGCCCGGTGACGGCGTGGTCACAGGCTACGGCATGATCAACGGCCGGCTGGTGTTTGTGTTCAGCCAGGACTTTACGGTTTTCGGCGGTGCCCTGAGCGAGGCGCATGCCGAAAAAATCTGCAAGGTGATGGACCAGGCCATGAAGGTCGGCGCGCCCGTCATCGGCCTCAATGATTCAGGCGGTGCCCGCATCCAGGAGGGTGTGGCCTCGCTCGGCGGTTATGCCGACGTGTTCCAGCGCAATGTGATGGCCAGCGGCGTGGTTCCGCAGATCAGCATGGTGATGGGGCCCTGTGCTGGTGGCGCCGTGTATTCGCCGGCGATGACCGACTTCATCTTCATGGTCAAGGACAGTTCGTACATGTTCGTGACAGGCCCCGAGGTGGTGAAAACCGTGACACACGAGGAAGTCACTGCTGAAGAGCTGGGCGGCGCCACCACCCACACAACAAAAAGCGGTGTCGCCGACCTGGCCTTCGAAAACGATGTCGAAGCGCTCTTGATGTTGCGCCGCCTCTACAACTACCTGCCGCTGAACAACCGCGAGAAAGCGCCCGTCCGCATGTCAGGCCCCAACGCCGACCCGGCCGGCCGTATGGACCTGAGCCTGGACACCCTTGTGCCGGAAAACCCGAACAAGCCCTATGACATGAAGGAGCTGATCACCAAAACGGTGGATGACGGCGACTTTTTTGAACTGCAGCCCGAGTACGCCAAAAACATCATCATCGGTTTTGCGCGCATGGAAGGCCAGAGCGTGGGCATCGTCGCGAACCAGCCGCTGGTGCTGGCCGGCTGCCTGGACATCAAGAGCAGCATCAAGGCGGCACGTTTTGTGCGTTTTTGCGATGCCTTCAACATCCCGGTCATCACCTTTGTCGATGTGCCCGGTTTCATGCCCGGCACCAGCCAGGAGTACGGCGGCATCATCAAACACGGCGCCAAGCTGTTGTATGCCTACGCCGAATGCACCGTGCCCAAGATCACCGTCATCACGCGCAAGGCTTACGGCGGCGCATACGACGTGATGAGCTCCAAACATTTGCGCGGCGATGTCAACTTTGCCTGGCCCAACGCCGAGATCGCCGTCATGGGCGCCAAGGGCGCGGTCGAGATTATCTTCCGCGAAGACAAGGGTGATCCGGCCAAACTGGCTGCGAAAGAAGCCGAATACAAGGCGCGTTTTGCCAACCCCTTTGTCGCCGGCGCGCGCGGTTTCATCGACGACGTGATCCTGCCGCACGAAACCCGCAAGCGGATTTGCCGCTCGCTGGTGATGCTCAAGGACAAAAAGCTTGAGAACCCGTGGCGCAAGCACGGGAATATACCGCTGTGATCACGCGCGCAAGTTTGGTGTACGCGCTCGCCCTGACAATGGCACTGGGTTGGGGCGCCCAAGCACAGTCCGGGCGTATCGATTTTCCCGCTGCAGACGCACCGTTCACCAATGCGGCTGTGGTCCACGGTACGCTTGCAACACGGGCCCAATGCGCCGGGACGGCCAATGCTGTCTGGGCGCAGCCCGAAGGCGAATCTGGAGAGTGCATCCGCTACTGGCATGCCGGGTTGAACAACATGACCAACAACCGGGCTCTGTTCTTCTTCTCGGGTGACATGCTGGTTGGCAACACGGTGTTCAGCGGATACGAAGGCCAGACGCCCGCACGCATCCAGGCCACGATTGACGCTGTCCCGGCACGCCTGGGCGTGCCGTATGTGTTCGTAGCCCGACCGGGGACCTACGGCTCTTCGGGGGAACACAAGCAACGTCGGCGCAGGGCCGAGGCGCTGCTCATGTCGGCGGCACTCGACGAAATCAAGAAGCGGCATGGCCTTGGCGAACTCGTGCTTGCCGGCTTGAGCGGAGGCGGACATGTGGTGGCTTCGCTGCTGGGTTACCGTTCAGACATCGTCTGCGCCGTGCCGACGTCGTCCGTGTCGTCCCCGAAAATGCGGATGCAATTGCGTGGCTGGACCATCGATGCGACCGGCTACAGCGATTCTTACGAACCCATGGACAACCTGCGCAAAGAGGCCATGCATCCAGCGCTGCGCGTGTTTGTACTCGGTGATCCAGCTGACAGGAACGTTCCCTGGACCGTGCAGACCGCACTGGCCGACAGGTTGCGGATGATCGGTGTGCAGGCACATGTGCTGACAGCCGAAGCTACCGATCCAGACCGGCATTTCATCCTGCAGTCGGCCCTGCTCGTGGGGTCGATGTGTTTGCTCGACCGGAGCACCGAACAAATTCAACAACGCGCTGCCCAGGGCCTCAAAGGCTAGGTCCAACGAACCGTACCAGATGGGAATCTCATGTTCAAAAAAATATTGATCGCCAACCGCGGCGAAATCGCCTGCCGCGTCATCCTCACCGCCCGCAAGATGGGCATCAAAACCGTCGCGGTTTATTCCGACGCTGACAAGGACGCGCGCCATGTCGAACTGGCGGACGAAGCCATCAACATCGGCCCGGCGCCCAGCCGCGAAAGTTATCTGCAGGCCGACAAGATCATCGCCGCCTGCAAACAAACCGGCGCGCAGGCGGTGCATCCGGGTTATGGCTTCCTCAGCGAAAACGCCGGCTTTGCCAAACGTGTCGAGGAAGAGGGCATTGTGTTCATCGGCCCCAAGCATCATTCGATTGCTGCCATGGGTGACAAGATCGAATCCAAGAAGCTGGCGGGTTCGACGGGCGTGAACTGCATCCCTGGCGTCAACGACGCGATTGAAACGGCCGAGAAGGCAGTGGAGATTGCCAAAGGTATTGGTTACCCGGTGATGATCAAGGCCAGCGCTGGCGGTGGTGGCAAGGGCTTGCGCGTGGCTTTTAACGACAAGGAAGCTTTCGAGGGCTTCACCAGTTGCCGCAACGAGGCGCGCAACAGCTTTGGTGACGACCGCGTTTTTATCGAGAAGTTTGTCGAGGAGCCGCGCCACATCGAGATCCAGCTGATTGGCGACAGCCATGGCAATGTGATTTACCTCAACGAGCGCGAGTGCTCCATCCAGCGCCGTCACCAGAAGGTGATTGAAGAGGCGCCGTCACCGTTCATCAGCGATGCGACGCGCCAGGCCATGGGCGAGCAGGCGGTGGCGCTGGCCAAGGCTGTCAAATACGAAAGCGCCGGCACCGTGGAGTTTGTGGTGGGCAAGGACCAGAGTTTTTACTTCCTCGAGATGAACACGCGCCTGCAGGTCGAGCACCCGGTGACGGAATGCATCACCGGCCTGGACCTGGTGGAGCTGATGATCCGTGTGGCGGCCGGCGAGAAGCTGCCGCTGGCGCAGAAGGAGGTGCAGCGCAATGGCTGGGCCATTGAGTGCCGCATCAATGCGGAAGACCCTTTCCGCAGCTTTCTGCCGTCCACCGGTCGGCTGGTGCGCTTCCAGCCGCCGAAAGAAACCATGTTTGCCGCAGATTCCTCGCAGTTGTACGGCGTGCGTGTCGATACCGGCGTGCAGGACGGCGGCGAGATTCCGATGTTTTACGACTCGATGATTGCCAAGCTCATCGTGCACGGCAAGGACCGCGCCGAGGCGATTGCAAAAATGCGCGAGGCGCTCAACGCCTTTGTGATTCGTGGCATCAGCAGCAACATCCCTTTCCAAGCTGCTTTGTTGGCACACCCCAAATTTGTGGCGGGTGACTTCAACACCGGCTTCATCGCCGAGAACTACAGGCAGGGCTTTCATGCCGAAGACGTTCCACACGCCGACCCGGACTTCCTGGTGGCGCTCGCGGCTTATGTGAACCGGCGCCTGCTGGGGCGCGCGGCGGGCATCAGCGGCCAGTTGCCCGGACATGGTGTGACTGTTGGCGAAAAATTCGTGGTGATCGGCCTCGGCGCAGCCGGCGCCGACGTCCGGCATCCGGTCGTGGTGCGCGACTTTGAAGCCAAATCGGGCTCCAGCCGAATAGACACGGGCGCGAGCAGCTATGAAATATGTAGCAACTGGCACTTGGGAGGCGCCCGGATCCGCGGCACCGTCAATGGGCAGCCTTTCGCCGCACAGGTCGAGCGCGGCGTGGGCCGCAACCCGCTGGCGATCCGCATTGCGCACGATGGCACGCGGCTGGATGCGCTGGTGCTGTCGCCGCGCGCAGCGCAACTGCATGCGCTGATGCCCTACAAGGCGCCGCCCGACATGAGCCGTTTTGTGCTGTCGCCCATGCCCGGCCTGCTGGTCGAAGTCGCAGTCCAGCCGGGCCAGAAGGTGCAGGCGGGTGAACGCGTGGCAGTGATCGAGGCCATGAAGATGGAAAACGTGCTGTTCGCCACCGCCGATGGTGTGGTGGGCAAGGTGTTGGCCGGCAAGGGTGAGTCGCTCAGCGTCGATCAGCCGATTGTGGAGTTTGTCTAGAAATATGGCCCCCACGCTTGTCACTGCGTGTACTGCGCTGCCCCCCGAGGGCCGCTGCGCCTGCGGCCCGGCAAAGCCGGTTCCGCGGCCCCGGCTTGAAAAGAACGCCTGTGTGTTCGTGAGGAAAAACAGAATGATGCGTCCCTTTAAAGTGCTGGGTATCCAGCAAATCGCCATTGGCGGGCCTGACAAGACACGCCTGCAAAAGCTGTGGGTGGAGATGCTGGGCCTGGAGGTCACCGGCACCTTCCGCAGCGAGCGAGAAAACGTCGATGAAGACATCTGCGCCATCGGCAGCGGCCCGTTCAAGGTCGAGGTGGATCTGATGCAGCCGCTGGACCCGGACAAAAAACCGGCCGTGCACAACACCCCGCTGAACCACGTTGGCTTGTGGATCGATGATTTGCCGAAAGCCGTGGAGTGGTTGACGGCACAGGGCGTGCGCTTTGCGCCCGGCGGAATCCGTCAGGGGGCGGCAGGTTTTGACATCTGCTTTTTGCACCCCAAAGCCAGCGAAGAGTTTCCCATTGCCGGGGAAGGCGTGCTGATTGAGCTGGTGCAGGCGCCGCCCGAGGTGGTGACGGCCTTTGCCAGGCTGCAGGGTGCGCCTGCCTGACGGACTGAGGGACCCGCGAGCCCCAGACTGAGGGATTCACCCGAGAGCGCTTCGTGGCAGGCGGGGCGTAAACTGGTCAGGCCTCCTGACCCGGTGGTGTTGCAGCGGGGCGAAGGAGCCAGCGTTTTGCAGCCAACCAACGTAGCCAATCCGTCCTATTTTCACAAGGTCGTCGATTGCCAATGGGCTTGTCCCGCCCATACCCCCGTCCCCGAATACATACGCCTGATAGGCCAGGGCCGCTACAGCGACGCCTACATGGTCAACTGGGTGTCGAACGTGTTTCCGGGCATTCTGGGCCGCACCTGCGACCGCCCCTGCGAGCCGGCATGCCGCCGCAGCCGGGTCGAGGAAAACAACGGCGAGCAGCCGGAACCGGTCGCCATCTGCCGATTGAAGCGCGTGGCGGCCGACATGAAGAACGACGTCCGCCAGCGCATGCCCAAACTCGCGCCCAAAAACGGCAAACGGATTGCCTGTATCGGTGCCGGCCCGGCGTCGTTGACGGTGGCGCGCGACCTGGCGCCGCTGGGCTACGAAGTCACGGTGTTCGAAGGTGAGGCCAAGGCGGGCGGTTTTATCCGCACGCAGATCCCGCGCTTTCGCCTGCCCGAATCAGTGATTGACGAAGAAACCGGCTACATCCTCGATATGGGTGTTATTTTCAACAGCGGCCAGCGGATTGAATCAATGAGGGGCCTGTTGACCCAGGGGTATGACGCGGTGTTTGTCGGCTGCGGTGCGCCGCGCGGGCGCGACCTGAAGCTGCCGGGCCGCAGCGACATCAAGGAAAACATCCACATCGGCATCGACTGGCTGGCGTCCGTGTCTTTCGGTCACATCACCAGCATAGGCCAACGCGTGATTGTGCTGGGTGGAGGCAATACGGCCATGGACTGCTGCCGGTCCGCGCGGCGCCTGGGGGGCACCGACGTCAAGGTGATCGTGCGCAGCGGCTTCGACGAGATGAAGGCCTCACCCTGGGAAAAAGAAGACGCCCAGCATGAGGGCATTCCCATCATCAACTTCCATGTGCCCAAGTCGTTTGAGCACAAGCAGGGCAAGCTGACCGGCATGACTTTTGAGGTGGTCAAAGCGGTGTATGACAGCCAGGGCAAGCGCAGCCTGGTGCCGACGGGCGAGCCCGATGTGCTGGTCGAATGTGATGCCGTGCTGATTGCGGTGGGCCAGGAAAACGCCTTTCCCTGGATAGAGCGTGACTGCGGCATTGCCTTTGACGAGTGGGGTTTGCCGGTGCTGGAGAAGGAAACCTTCCAGTCGAGTTTGCCCAATGTTTTTTTTGGTGGCGACTCTGCCTTTGGCCCAAAAAACATCATCACCGCGGTGGCACACGGGCACGAGGCGGCGGTGTCGATTGACCGCCTGCTCAACGGCGAAGATATCGCACGCCGGCCTGACCCGATGACCAACCTGATGTCCACCAAGATGGGCATACACGAGTGGAGCTACGACAACGATACGTCCAACGATCCCCGCTTCAAGGTGCCCTGGGCCAAGGCGGAGATTGCGCTGGCCAGCATTCGCGTCGAGGTGGAGCTGGGGTTTGACGCTGCAACAGCCTTCAAGGAGGCAGGGCGCTGCCTGAATTGCGATGTGCAGACGGTGTTTGCGACGCCGGCCTGCATCGAATGCGACGCCTGCGTGGACATCTGCCCGATGGACTGCATCAGCTTTGTGCCCAACGGCGACGAGGAAGATTTGCGGACGCGGCTGAAGGCGCCGGCTCTCAACCTGACGCAGGACCTGTATGTGTCGGGCGAGCTCAAGACCGGCCGTGTCATGGTCAAGGACGAAGACGTTTGCCTGCATTGCGGGCTGTGTGCGGAGCGTTGCCCGACCGGCGCCTGGGACATGCAGAAGTTCTTGCTGAACACCACGCAGGCCGGGCCGTCGTGCAGGGACAGGAGCGCCAACAGCGTGGAGGCACGGGCATCATGAAAAGAATCGAAGCCGTCAACGACTTTGTCATCAAGTTTGCCAACGTCAATGGTTCCGGCTCGGCTTCGGCCAACGAACTGTTTGCCAAGGCCATTTTGCGCATGGGGGTGCCTGTCAGTCCACGGAATATTTTCCCCAGCAACATCCAGGGCCTGCCAACCTGGTACGAAGCGCGGGTGAGTGACAAGGGCTACCAGGGCCGGCGTGGTGGCATTGACATGATGGTGGCCATGAATCCGCAGACCTGGGATGCCGATGTCGCCGAACTGGAGCCGGGCGGCTACCTGTTTTACGACAGCACGCGGCCCATGCCCCCGGAAAAATTTCGCGAAGACATTCATGTCATCGGCATGCCTCTGACGGAAATCTGCAACGCCGTCTATAGCGATCCGCGCCAGCGCCAGCTTTTCAAGAACATTGTGTATGTCGGCGCGCTGTCGGTGCTGCTGGAAATTGAACCCGAGGTGCTGGAAAAACTCTTCGGTGAGCAGTACAAGGGCAAGGAAAAACTGCTGGCGTCGAATGTGCAGGCCCTGCACTTGGGGCGTGACTTTGCCAGCGAGCATCTACAGGGCCCGCTGGGCATCCGGGTCAAGCGCAGCAACCAGGTGGGTGACAGGATTTTTGTAGACGGCAATAGTGCTGCTGCGCTAGGCTGCGTTTACGGCGGTGCCACTGTGGCGGCCTGGTACCCCATCACGCCGTCTTCGTCGGTGGCCGAGGCCTTCCAGTCCTACTGCGCCAAATTCCGGGTGGATCGCGCAACAGGCCGCAACAACTACGCCATCGTGCAGGCCGAAGACGAGATCGCCTCCATCGGCATGGTGGTGGGCGCAGGCTGGAACGGCGCGCGCGCCTTTACCGCCACCTCGGGCCCGGGCGTGTCGCTGATGACAGAGTTTCTGGGCCTGGCCTACTTTGCCGAGATACCGGTCACCATCATCAATGTGCAACGTGGCGGTCCGTCCACCGGCATGCCCACGCGCACCCAGCAGGCCGACCTGATCTCCTGCGCCTATGCATCGCACGGTGATACCAAACACGTGATGCTGCTGCCCGAAGACCCGCACGAATGTTTTGAACATGCGGCCGCGGCGCTGGACCTGGCGGAGCGGCTGCAGACGCCGGTGTTCCTGATGACCGACCTGGACATCGGGATGAACCAGCGCCTGTGTGAGCCCTTTGCTTGGGACGACAGCCGCAGCTACGACCGGGGCAAGGTGATGAGCGCCGAAGAACTGGAAGCCGGCAAGGATTTTGGTCGCTACAAGGACGTGGACGGCGACGGCATTCCGTGGCGGACCCTGCCGGGCACCCATGCAAGCAAAGGCAGTTATTTCACGCGCGGAACCACACGCAACGCCTATGCGCAGTACTCCGAGCGCGGGCCGGACTACATCTACAACGTCCAGCGGCTGCTGAAAAAGTTTGAAACCGCGGCAACGCTGGTGCCGCAGCCGGTGCTGCGCAATGCAAAGCGCAAGACCCCGTTGGGCGTCATTTACTTTGGTTCTACAAGCCCGGCGATGAACGAGGCGCTGGATGTGCTGGGCGAGGCCGGCATTGATCTGGACGCCATGCGGCTGCGCGCCTTTCCGTTCCCGGATTCGGTCGCGCAGTTCATTGCCGCGCATGACAAGGTGTTTGTGGTGGAACAGAACCGCGACGCGCAGATGCATTGCCTGCTGGTCAATGAGTTGGACATTGATCCGGCGCGCCTGGTGCGGGTGCTGCACTACGACGGCACGCCCATCACCGCGCGATTTATCACCAAGGCCATTACCGAGCACGTGAAAACGCAGATGGGCAGTCCCCAACAACAAGACCAGCAAGGCAAGGAGCGTGTGGCATGACTTACCTGGCCAAACCCCGCTTGCACCATCCGTCGCTTACCGTTAACAAGGTCGGCTACACGCGGCGCGACTACGAGGGAAAAATCTCCACGCTGTGTGCTGGCTGCGGGCATGACTCCATCTCTGCGGCCATCATCCAGGCCTGCTGGGAGCTGGATATTGAGCCGCACCGGGTTGCCAAGCTGTCGGGCATCGGCTGCAGCTCCAAGACGCCCGACTACTTTTTGGGTGCGTCGCACGGCTTCAACACCGTGCACGGGCGCATGCCTTCGGTGTTGACGGGCGCCAACCTGGCCAACCGCGATCTGCTGTACCTGGGGGTTTCCGGCGACGGGGATTCGGCGTCCATCGGCCTGGGTCAGTTTGCCCATGCGATGCGGCGCGGCATCAACATGGTCTACATCGTTGAAAACAATGGTGTGTATGGCCTGACCAAGGGCCAGTTTTCGGCCACCGCAGACCAGGGCTCCAAAAGCAAGAAGGGCGTGGTTAACAGCGACAGCCCGGTGGACCTGGTGGCGCTGGCGCTGCAACTGGGTGCCACCTACGTGGCGCGCGGATTTTCGGGGGACAAGGCGCAACTGGTGCCATTGATCAAAGGCGCCATTGGCCATGGCGGTGCGGCCTTTCTCGACGTCGTCAGCCCTTGCGTGGCTTTCAACAACCATGCGGGCAGCACCAAAAGTTATGACTATGTGCGCGAGCACAATGAGGCGGTCAGCCGTATTGATTTCATCAGCGCACGTGACGAAATCACGGCAAGTTATGCCCCCGGGGAGGTCATCGAGGTGGTGCAACACGACGGTTCCAGCCTGCGTTTTCGGAAGTTGCAGGAAGACTACGACCCGACGGACCGCTTTGCTGCACTGAGCTACATGAACGCCCACCAGGCGCGTGGCGAAGTGGTGACGGGCCTGCTCTACGTTGATCCGCTGGCCACAGACCTGCATGTGGCGCTCAACACCAGCGACACGCCGCTGAACAAGTTGGGAGTCAATCAACTGAGCCCGGGGGCCGAAGTGCTGAATAAACTCAATTCGTCACTGCGCTAGGAGGCCATCATGGCTGAACGTACCGTGTTTCAATCCATGCCGCACCGGCATGTGGTGAGTTGTCCGCCGCAAGCCAGCGTCTGGCAGGCCGCTTGCGTGATGACCAAGGCGAACTGCGGCAGCGTGCTGATCATTGACACTGCAGGCGTCATGCTGGGCATTCTGACCGAGCGCGACCTGATGACTCGCGTGCTGGCCAAGGCGCTGGATGCCCAAAAAACGCCGGTCTCCGATGTGATGACCCACAACCCGCTTTGCGTGGTGCCAGAGACGGCGGTGTCGGATGCCGTGCTGATTTTGCTGGAGCGCGGGTTCCGGCATCTGCCGATTGTTTCTTCGGCCGGGCAGATATTGGGGGTTTTTTCGATTCGCGACGCCTTGCCGCGCGAAATTGACAACGCCGTCAGCCTGGCCGAGTTCCGCGACTCGGTGAACGACGTGCTCGGCTGAGGGCTCAGGAGCTGGCGCCGCGTCGGGCGCGTGAGCGCGCCAGTGCTGCTTCAATGACCGCGCGTTTCTGGTCCAAAACGGCCGGGTCGGTGTGCCGTGAGTGCCCAGGCAGGTCGGCCAGTGCAGCTTCGGCTTTTTCTTCAAGCATTTTCTGGTGTTCGCCCTTGTCCCGCGTGCGCCTTAAGCTATGAAATTCATAGCGCGTGCGGGCCAGGGTAGCGTCTGCTTCTGACCAGGCGGCCCAGCCGGTACGCACGATAGTCACGTTCTCGAGGCTGATGCAATCCACGGGACAGACCGGAATGCACAGCTCGCAGCCCGTGCAATAAGGCTCGACCACGGTGTGCATGAGTTTGTTGCTGCCCATGATGGCGTCGGTCGGGCAGGCGTCCAGGCACAGGGTGCAGCCGATGCACCAGTTTTCGTCAATCACGGCAAGCTGGCGCGGACCTTCGGTGCCATTGTCGGTATTCAGTGGCAGCGCCGGCCGGCCGGTGATGGCGGCCAGGCGCTGGATGCCTTCGGCGCCGCCCGGCGGGCACTGGTTGATCCCGGCCTCGCCTTCGGCGAGGGCCTGCGCGTAGGCGGCGCAGTCAGGGTAGCCGCAGCGCGTGCACTGGGTTTGTGGCAGCGCGGCGTTGATGCGATCGGCGAGCGAGTCCACGGCGCGAGGCTCAGCGCATGACGCTTATTTCTTGACGGCAGTTTTTTTCGCGGCGGGGCGTGGGGTCGCCGCCGGGCTGCGGCGGGTGGCCGGTTTTGCTATCTTTTTAGGAGCTGGTGTTGCACGTCCGGCAAGGGCTAGTGGCTCATTGTTCTCAAGAATGAAGGCCTTGACCTGCGGATAGACGATGTCGCGCCAGCGGCGGCCGCTGAAGATGCCATAGTGGCCCGCACCTTTGACTTCGAAGTGCTTCTGGCGTGCCTTGGGCACGTTGTGGCACAGGCCGTGGGCGGCTTCCGTCTGGCCGGAGCCCGAGATGTCGTCGAGCTCGCCTTCAACCGTGAAGTGAGCCGTGGTCGTGATGTCTTCAGGCCGTACGCGTTCGAGCTTGCCAGTGACGGACTTGACGTCCCAGGTGCCGTTGACCAGCTTGAACTCTTGGAACACGGTCTTGATGGTGTCCAGGTAATACTCCGCGTCCATGTCGAGTACGGCGTTGTACTCGTCATAAAACTTGACGTGGGCTTCGGTGCTGGCACCGTCGCCCTTGAGCAGATCCTTGAAGTAGTCGAAATGACTTTTCGCATGGTTGCTGGGGTTCATGGCGACAAAACCGGTGTGCTGTAAAAAGCCGGGGTAGACGCGGCGCCCGGCGCCCGGGAAGTTGCCTGGCACCTTGTAGATGACATTGTTCTCGAACCACTCATAACTCTTGTTCATGGCCAGGTTGTTGACGGCCGTCGGCGACTTGCGCGCGTCGATGGGGCCGCCCATCATGGTCATGGACAGCGGGGTGGTTTCACCGCGGCTGGCCATCAGCGAGATCGCCGCCAGCACCGGAACTGTCGGCTGGCAGACGCTGATGACGTGGCAGTTCCCGTAAACGCTCTGCAGGTGGCCGATGAACTCCTGCACATAGTTGACATAGTCGTCGAGAGAGAAAGAGCCATCCGACAGGGGCACGGTGCGCGCGTTTTTCCAGTCGGTGATGTAGACCTTGTGTTCCTTCAGCATGGTCTTGACCGTGTCGCGCAACAAGGTGGCGTAGTGGCCGGACAGCGGCGCCACGATCAGCACGGCGGGCTGGCCCTTGAGTCGGGTCAGGGTGGCCGGATCGTCGGTGAAACGCTTGAAGCGGCGCAACTCGCAAAAAGGCTTGTCGAGCTCGACCCGCTCATGAATGGCGATGTTGGTGCCATCAACATCGACCGTGGTGATGCCGAATTGCGGTTTTTCGTAGTCCTTGCCGAGCCGGTAAATCAGGCTGTAGCCGGCGGAAATGCGCTGGGCCATCGGGTTCTGGCCGAAGGGTGAGCTGGGGCTGCTGTAAATCTTGGCGGCGGCCTGGGCGAAGTCGACAAAGGGCTCCATCAGGGAGCGCTGGGTTTCATAGACTTGATAAAGCATGGGACGAACCTTTGTACAACGATATGCTGCAGTGCAACAAATATAACAGGTGTGCTTATGACTTGCTGGAGGGGAAATACCAATAAAGCGGCCGAATTCGAACCGTGCGGGCGGGGTCCTTTTGCCGGGGACCAGAAAAGACACGTGCTGCTGAGCTGCCACCCTGTTTCCCTGATTTCAGGCAGGCAGATGTAAAACAACCAATAATGCAACCCAACCGTACTGCCTATGACCGATACCCACCACGCTGTTGCGCCTGATTCCTTTGCCACGCTGAAAAAATCCGACCGCATGCCGGTGATGTTTGTGGGCCATGGCAGCCCGATGAACGCCATCACTGACAACGAATACCGGCGCAGCTGGCAGGCCCTGGGCGCGCGCTTCGGCGCCGATTACCCGCCGCCACAGCTGATTTTGTGCATTTCTGCACACTGGCTGACAGAAGGCTGGTGGCTGACAGCCATGGACCAGCCCAAGACGATTCACGACTTTGGCGGCTTTCCGCAGGAGTTGTTTGACCAGCAGTACCCAGCGCCCGGCGATGCCGCAGTCGCGCGCGCCATCAGCCAGCAGGTCAGGCAGCGCGGTTCGGCGCCGCTGGGACTGGACGAGACCGAGTGGGGGCTGGACCACGGCACCTGGTCGGTGCTCAAACCGATGTTTCCGGACGCCAGCATTCCGGTCATGCAACTCAGCATGGACTACAGCCGGGCGCCCGAAGAACACTACGCACTGGCCCGGCAGCTCAAGGCCCTGCGCGAACGTGGTGTGCTGATCGTCGGCAGCGGCAACATCGTGCACAACCTGCGTCAGGCCCAGCGTGGCGCGGCCGGCAACCAGGCGTATGACTGGGCGCTGGAGTTTGACCAGACCACCGGCGGGCAAATCCAGCAGGGTAATCTGGATGCCTTGCAGAATTTCCTCAAGCTCGGTCAGCTTGCCAAAATGGCCCACCCCACGCACGAACACTATCTGCCGCTGCTGTATGCGGCCGGTGCGGTGGATGCGGGCGAGCAGCCGCGTTTTTTCAATACCAACTTCCAGCTGGGCTCTATCTCGATGCGTTCAGTTGTCTGGGGCTGAGAGCATTCTTTCGGACACTTCCCAGAGGCGCAGCGCGGCGGCCGGGTCGGCGATATGGGGTAAGTACCCCGAAATCCGATTGTTGGACTCGGCCGGTAAACCTTGTCGGCAGTCTTCCAGGTAGAGGCCGCCCCGGCCCCGGAGTTCTGGCGCACTTGCCGCCCACACACTGGTTGAGGCGCCTTGCGCCGGTGTTTTGAAGATGTCCAGTGGCGTACCGTCCGCCTTGAGCCAGCCAGCTGCACGCATTTCCTCCATGGGCAGGTATTTCTGCAGGCCGGTCATGATCCCGCCGGGGTGTACGGCGTTGGCGGTGACATGGCGTGCAGCATATTTCAAGTGCAAACCCAATGCCATCAATGCATTGGCGCTTTTGGCCTGGCCATACGCGTTCCATTTGTTGTAGTCGCGGCGCTCGTAATGAATGTCATCGAAATCGACATCCGCGATCTTGTGGCCGGCGGAACTCAGGCAGACCACGCGCGCGTCCCCGGTGGCGGCTCCCGCCCGGAACAGCGCCGGGAGCAGGGCGGTTGTCAGGGCAAAGTGGCCCAAATGATTGGTGGCAAATTGCGCCTCCCAGCCCTGCACCGTGCGTGTCAGCGGGCAAGCCATAATCGCGGCGTTGTTGATGAGGATGTCCAGTGTGGCGCCTGTTGCCAGCCACCCGGTAGCGAAGCTGCGCACACTGGCAATGTCCGCGAGATCCAGCTGTGCCACGCTGATGGCCGCGTGCGGAAAGGCTGCCCGCAAGCCCCTGGCCACGGTGTCTCCCTGGGTCAGGTTGCGAACTGCCAGCGTGACGTGGGCCCCGGCAAACGCAAGCGCTTTCGATGTTTCCAGCCCCAGCCCTGACGCGCCGCCGGTCACAATGGCATGGCGCTTGTGCAAGGGGCATCCGGCCACCACGTCCAACGCGGTGCTGCGCGCTCCAAAGGCAGAAACGACGGGCGACGGAAGCGGGAAATCTATAGGCATGGGGCTCCGGGTGCAGTACAAAGCGGGTTCCATCTTGCACGGAGTGCTTGGGCCTCGGTGTCGCCTTCGAGGCACTTGGCGGTGACACAATCCCGGCGCGTTCACGAAATATGTTGTGATCCACTGGGTGTTCGAGTTCACCCGCCATTCGGGCAAGACCATGTGTATCGACGAGCCAGCGCACCAACGCTGCGCAGGCGAGAACATCGTGGAAGAACGCTTTTTCTACGATGCGGTGGCGGCGCTTGCGGCGTAAATTTTAGCAGCGTTCGCTATCAATTCAGGAGCTGCTTGCGCTCGCCAGTGAAGGGCTGGAGGCTTTTTTGAACTCAATCCGCAAGCTGAAGCCAGGGCCAGCGCGCCTGGTAGTCACGCGCTTTGCTGCCGTAAAGCGGGCCGTGATCGACCCGCGGGTTGGCGCGCAGGAGGCCGCGGTACAGGTCCTCCAGTCCGTGCGGCGCATGCACTTGCACAGTGCCACCGGACTGGCGCAAACCGACGCTGGTGCTGCCCACCAGGAAGCGGTTGACGCCCTCGCAGGCGTTGCCCAGAGGCGGGCAAGGCCGGCCGAAATACGCCGGGTACCAGGTGTGCACACGGGCCTGGTTCTTCAGTTCGAGCTGCACCCCAAGACCGCCAAAGACCTGCCGTGCGCGCAGATTGACCGCAGTTTCGGTGGCTTCCGACAGGTCTGTGCCGTCGAAGTAAAAGATGTCGTAGTCGCGGATGCGGGCGCCGGGCGGCTGGCCTTCCAGCAGGTTCCACACTGTCTGGAACAGGCAGCCCCCGACCAGCCACGCATCGGGTAAGCCAAGTTCCGGCAGGCGCTCCAGCAGGACGGCATTGCAGTGGTTGCGCAGGGTGTCCTGCACAAATCGCTGCGCCAGAGCGTCCATCAGGAATGGATTTACAGTACTTTGGCGATGGACGCGCAGACGTGGGCGATGTTCTGGCTGTTCAGCGCGGCGACACACATGCGTCCCGTGTCGGTGCCGTACACGCCAAACTCATTGCGCAGTCGCACCATCTGGTCTTTGGTCAGGCCCGAGTAGCTGAACATGCCGATCTGCGTCGTGATGAAGCTCATGTCTTCTTTCACACCGGCGGCTTTCAGACCGTCCACCAGCTTTTGCCGCATGGCCTTGATGCGCACGCGCATTTCCGCAAGTTCCTTCTCCCACAGAGCGCGCAGTTCTGGGTTGTTGAGCACGTTGGCGACCACGGTGGCGCCGTGAATCTGCGGGTTGCTGTAGTTGGTACGGATCACGACCTTCATCTGGGACAGCACGCGTTCGGCTTCTTCCTTGCTCTCGCAGACGACCGACAGGGCGCCGACGCGTTCGCCGTAGAGGCTGAAGCTTTTGGAAAACGAGGTCGAGACAAAAAAGTTGAGGCCGGCGGCGACAAACTTGCCGATGACGGCGCCGTCTTCGGCGATGCCGTGGCCGAAGCCCTGGTAGGCCATGTCGAGGAAGGCGGTGAGCTTGCGTGTCTTGACCGCAGCGATCACCTGGTCCCACTGGACGGCCGTGATGTCATAACCGGTCGGGTTGTGGCAGCAGGCGTGCAACACAACGATGGTGCCTTCGGCTGCAGCGTTCAGCGCGGCCAGCATGCCGTCGAAGTTCACCCCGCGTTTGGCAGCGTCGTAGTACGGGTAACTTTCAACCGTAAAGCCGGCCTGCGCGAACAGGGCGCGGTGGTTCTCCCAGCTCGGGTCGCTGATCAGTACCTTGGCATTGGGTGTGAGTTTCTTCAGGAAATCCGCGCCAATTTTGAGGCCGCCGGTGCCGCCAATGCCCTGGGCGGTCGCGACGCGGCCGCTTTTGACCGGCTCGCTGTCGGCGCCAAAGACCAGCGCCTTGACGGCGGCGTCATAAGCGGCCACGCCATCCATGGGCAGGTAACCGCGCGGCTTGGGCGCTTCCATCATGGCTTTTTCGGCGATCTGCACACACTGCAGCAGTGGCAGCTTGCCCTTGTCGTCGTAATACACGCCCACGCCGAGGTTGACCTTGTTCGGGTTGGTATCGGCATTGAATTGCTCGTTCAGGCCCAATATGGGGTCACGGGGGGCCATTTCGACGGCGGTGAAAAGCGACATGAAAATCCTCTGGAAGGGTGGTTTGTGTTTCAAACGGTCCGGCACGCCATCTGGTTTACCGTGTGTTACGCAGACAGTCGGGACATCGGCGGCCTTTTGGCTGCGCCCATGTTCCAAATGTCGTATTCTGTTTGGTTGCCCCGGATTTTAGCGGGCCAGGATTGAGATACCTATGCCAGAACTGATTGAAGTCATGCCTGCAGCCGGCGAAGCCCCTGTCACGGGCGAATTTGTACGCTTTCCGGACTCGCCGTTCGAGTTGTTCATGCCGTACCCGCCGGCCGGCGACCAGCCGGTAGCGATTGAGCAACTGGTCGAGGGCATCCATGATGGCGAGGTGTTTCAGACCCTGCTGGGCGTGACCGGTTCCGGCAAGACCTTCACCATGGCGAACGTGATTGCCCGGCTGGGCCGGCCGGCGATTGTGTTTGCGCCCAACAAGACGCTGGCGGCCCAGCTCTATAGCGAGTTCCGCGAGTTTTTTCCGAAAAACGCCGTCGAGTATTTCGTCAGTTATTACGACTACTACCAGCCCGAGGCCTATGTGCCCCAGCGCGACCTGTTCATTGAAAAAGACTCGGCGATCAACGAACACATCGAGCAGATGCGGCTGTCGGCGACCAAAAGCGTGTTGGAGCGGCGTGACACGATCATCGTCGCAACCGTCAGCGCAATCTACGGCATTGGCGCCCCGGAGGACTACACCCAGATGCGTTTCATCGCGCGCAGCGGCGACAAGATGAACCAGCGTGACGTGATTTCGCGCCTGATCCGCATGCAGTACGCGCGCAACGACCAGGACTTCGCGCGCGGCACTTTCCGTGTGCGCGGCGACGTGATCGACGTGTTTCCGGCCGAGCACTCCGAACTGGCGATCCGCATCGAGCTGTTCGACGACGAGATCGAGACGCTCTCGCTGTTTGATCCGCTGACCGGACGCATCCGCCAGAAGGTGCCGCGTTTTGTGGTCTACCCCAAAAGCCATTACGTGACGCCGCGCGACAAGGTCATGGCCGCGGTCGAGACCATCAAGCTGGAGCTGGCCGAACGTGTCAAACAGTTTGTCGGAGACGGCAAGCTGGTGGAAGCCCAGCGCATCGAGCAGCGCACACGGTTCGACCTGGAAATGCTCAGCGAAATTGGCCACTGCAAGGGCATCGAGAACTACACGCGCCACCTGAGCGGCGCGCCGCCGGGCTCGCCGCCATCGACCTTGTGCGACTACCTGCCCAAGGATGCGGTGATGTTTCTCGACGAGAGCCACGTCATGATCGGCCAGCTCAACGCCATGTACAACGGCGACCGCGCGCGCAAGACTACGCTGGTCGAGTACGGCTTTCGCTTGCCGAGCGCGCTGGATAACCGGCCGCTGAAGTTCGAGGAGTTCGAGTCCAAGATGCGCCAGGCGATTTTTGTCTCGGCCACGCCTGCTGCCTACGAACAGCAGCATGCCGGCAAGGTGGTCGAGCAGGTGGTGCGGCCCACCGGCCTGGTCGATCCCGAGGTTGAGGTGCGGCCGGCCACCCATCAGGTCGACGACGTGCTGCAGGAAATCCGCATCCGTGTCGACAAGAACGAACGTGTGCTGATCACCACGCTGACCAAACGCATGGCCGAGCAGCTGACCGACTACCTGACCGACAACGGCGTCAAGGTGCGTTACCTGCACAGCGATGTGGACACAGTCGAGCGTGTCGAAATCCTGCGCGATCTGCGCCTGGGGGCTTTTGACGTGCTGGTCGGCATCAATCTGCTGCGCGAGGGCCTGGACATTCCCGAGGTCAGCCTGGTAGCCATCCTCGATGCAGACAAGGAGGGTTTTTTGCGCGCCGAACGCAGCCTGATCCAGACCATAGGCCGGGCTGCCCGCAACCTGAACGGCCGGGCCATCCTGTACGCCGACCGCATCACCGACTCCATGAAAAAAGCCATGGACGAGACCGAGCGGCGCCGCAACAAGCAGATTGCCTTCAACCTCGAGCATGGCATCACGCCCAAGAGCATCGTCAAGCGCATCAAGGACCTGATCGACGGTGTTTACAGCGAGAAGTCAGGCAAGGACGCCGAAAAGCTGGAGCTGCAGAAGGCGCTGGTCGAGGACATGAGCGAAAAAGACATCGCGCGCGAAATCAAGCGCCTGGAAAAACAGATGGTCGAACACGCCAAAAACCTGGAGTTCGAAAAAGCCGCCAGGGTCCGCGACCAGTTGCACGCGCTCAAGGCGCAGGCCTTCGGCGCACCGGGCGCCGACAACATCCTGCCGTTCCCGGCCACCGGATCGGGTCCTGAATAACCTTTCACGATTCTCGGGAACTGCGGCGCGGGATTTGACTCCAAAAAAGCGGGGCAGGGGACGTTTCCGCACACTCTTCCGGGTCTGTTACAGGCGCCCGGGCGCACTGTGAAGGACGGTCGCCTGTGGTATACTTGATTAAAACAGTCAACAACAAGAAGCCCTGCGCTGGAATGGCCGTTCAGCGAGGGTGGGTGGAGAAGAGTTCCTTGCGGGCCACAAGCTTTGCAAGGAGAGCCAAACGACAGTCAAGCCAACTTTTAAAGGAGCTTGAAAATGCGCCTCACGACCAAAGGCCGCTTCGCGGTCACAGCAATGATTGACCTCGCCCTGCGCCAGAACAACGGCCCCGTTACCCTGGCTGCGATCAGCCAGCGTCAGCAGATTTCGCTGTCTTACCTGGAACAGTTGTTCGGCAAGCTGCGCCGCCATGAACTGGTGGAATCCACCCGTGGCCCTGGCGGCGGTTACACGCTGGGCCGCAAGGCCGCTGAAATTACCGTGGCAGACATCATCGTGTCGGTGGACGAGCCGATTGATTCCACCCAGTGCGGCGGCAAAGAAAATTGCCTCGGTGATGGCGGTCGCTGCATGACGCACGAGCTATGGGCCTCGCTGAACAGCCGCATGGTGGAGTTTCTCGACTCGGTCAGTTTGCAGAAACTGGTGGACGACCAGCTGGCCAAAGGCGTGGTGGTGGAAAACACCCCGATGGTGAAAAAGGCCATTTTCACTGCGCCGGTGGCCAAGCCGATGCGCGTGAATGCACCGAATTCGGTGTTTGCGCTCGGCAACGCTTTTTCCAAGTCCTGATCCGGCCGGTCGTTGCCGGTTGAAAAAACCGGCGGCAGACTACCTTTTTTTTTTGATGCTGCACGCCAGCCGTGAGTTAACAAGCTAGCCACATGGAAACGCCTCACTTCCCCATTTACATGGATTACAGCGCCACGAATCCCTGCGATCCGCGGGTTGTGGACGCCATGATTCCCTGGTTGCGCGAGCATTTCGGCAACCCGGCATCACGCAGCCACGCCTGGGGATGGGAGGCGGAAGCCGCTGTCGAAAAAGCCCGTGAACAGGTGGCCGAACTGATAGGCGCCGATCCGCGCGAGATTGTCTGGACCAGTGGCGCGACCGAGTCCAACAACCTGGCCATCAAGGGCGCCGCGCAGTTTTACAAGACGCGGGGCAAACACCTCATCACCGTCAAGACCGAACACAAGGCCGTGCTCGACACCTGCCGCGAGCTGGAGCGCCAGGGGTTTGAAGTCACTTATCTCGATGTGCAGGCCGATGGCCTGTTGGACCTTGAGGTGCTCAGGGCGGCGATTCGCCCCGACACGATTCTCGTGAGCGTGATGTACGTCAACAATGAAATCGGCGTGATTCAGGCCATCGCGGCCATCGGCGCCTTGTGCCGCGAAAAACGCGTGATTTTCCACGTGGACGCCGCGCAGGCAACCGGGCGGGTTGACATCGACCTGGCCACCTTGCCCGTGGATTTAATGAGCCTGACTTCGCACAAGACCTACGGCCCCAAGGGCATAGGCGCGCTGTATGTGCGACGCAAGCCGCGTGTGCGGCTGGAAGCCCAGATGCACGGCGGCGGTCATGAGCGCGGCATGCGGTCGGGCACCTTGCCCACGCACCAGATCGTGGGCATGGGCGAGGCCTACCGTATTGCCAAAGCGGAAATGCATGAGGAAAATAAGCGCATCCTGGCCCTGCATGAACGCATGCTTGCAGGGCTCAAGGATGTGGAAGAGGTGTTCCTCAATGGCCACGCCGACAAGCGTGTGCCCCACAACCTCAACATGAGTTTCAATTTTGTCGAGGGTGAATCGCTGATCATGGGCATCAAGGGCCTGGCTGTGTCCAGCGGTTCGGCCTGCACCTCGGCCAGCCTGGAGCCCAGTTATGTGTTGCGCGCCTTGGGCCGTAGTGACGAATTGGCCCACAGCAGCCTGCGCATGACGATAGGCCGCTGGAGCACCGAGGAAGAAATCGATTACGCGGTGGCGACCATCAAGGAAAACGTGGCCAAGCTGCGGGACCTGTCGCCGCTTTGGGAAATGTTCAAGGACGGCATCGACTTGTCCACCATCCAATGGGCCGCACACTAAGCGCCAGCAGTGGCGCACATCAGATTCAGAGGTAAACAAAATGGCATACAGCGAAAAAGTGGTGGACCACTATGAAAACCCCCGCAACGTCGGCTCGTTCGAAAAGGGCGACGACACGGTAGGCACCGGCATGGTCGGCGCACCGGCCTGCGGCGACGTGATGAAGCTGCAGATTAAGGTCAACCCGCTGACGGGTGTGATTGAAGATGCGCGCTTCAAGACCTATGGCTGCGGTTCGGCGATTGCGTCGAGTTCGCTGGTGACAGAATGGGTCAAGGGGAAGACGCTCGACGAAGCGGCGAGCATCAAGAACAGCGCGATTGCCGAGGAACTGGCCCTGCCGCCCGTGAAAATTCACTGCTCCATCCTGGCCGAAGACGCGATCAAGGCTGCGGTCAGCGACTACAAGCTCAAACACGCCCACTGATCTTTCGATAACCCGCAATCATGTCCGTTACCCTCACCGACGCCGCAGCACGTCACGTCACCCGTTACATGACAAAACGCGGCAAGGGCGTGGGCGTGCGCCTGGGCGTGCGAACCACCGGCTGCTCCGGCCTGGCCTACAAGATCGAATATGCGGACGAAATCGCGCCTGAAGACGTGGTCTTTGAGGACAACGGCGTCAAGGTGTTGGTCGATCCCAAAAGCATGGCTTATATCGACGGTACCCAGCTCGACTTTGTGCGCGAGGGCCTGAACGAGGGCTTCAAGTTCATCAATCCGAATGAGCGCGATCGCTGTGGGTGCGGCGAGTCCTTCCGTGTGTGATTTTTGTGTGTAAAGCTACTGCGTGGCCGCCATGCGTCGTTGCGCGGTGCTCGCAATCCTCACGTACATGAAGTACGTTCCGGTTGCTGCGCTCCGTGCGCCTAGCCTGACGCCCGCTCGCTACGCTTCCCATCCCGAAAGCCGCTTCTCGTGCCAAGCCTCCAATCCAACGATTTCGAACTTTTCGATCTGCCCGCGCAGTTCGCGCAGGACAGTGCTGTGCTTGATGCCCGCTGGAAAGAGCTGCAACGCGAGGCGCATCCCGACAAGTTTGCGGCGCAGGGCGCTGCTGCGCAGCGGCTGGCCATGCAGTGGTCGGTGCGCATCAATGAGGCCTATCAGCGCCTGAAAAGCCCGCTCAAGCGGGCCATGTACCTGTGCGAAATGCAGGGCGCACCCATCGAGGCGGAGAGCAACACCGCCATGCCGGCCGACTTCCTGATGCAGCAGATGCAGTGGCGCGAAGCGCTGGATGACGCCGGAGGGATCGACGATATCGATGAAATTGCTGCCGAGGCCACGGCCAGCAAGCGCGAGCAGCTATCAAAATTAGAGCATCTGCTGGACGTCGCCAAAGACTTTCCAGCGGCCGCCCGGCAGGTGAGAGGCCTTATGTTTATTGAGCGTTTTACCGGTGAAGTCGATGCGCGCATCGACGCGCTGGGACAATTGACTTCATAACAAATAAAACGCGACCCCAGACTCATGGCCTTACTGCAAATCTCCGAGCCCGGTCAGACGCCGGATCCGCACCAGCGACGCATCGCCATCGGTATTGACCTCGGCACCACCCATTCGCTGGTGGCCAGCGTGCGCAACGGCGTGGCCGAATGCCTGCCTGATGAACAGGGCCGTGTGATCCTGCCCAGCGTGGTGCGTTACGGGCTGGACGATTCTGGCGCTGCCACTCGCCAGATCGGTTACCAGGCCCTGGCGGCGCAGGTGGAGGATCCAAAAAACACCATCAGCTCGGTCAAACGGCTGATGGGGCGCGGTACGGCGGACATCGCCAGCCGCGCGCAGCTTCCCTACGAGCTGATTGAGAAGCCGGGCATGGTCGCCGTGTTGACCGTGGCCGGAGAAAAAAGCCCGGTCGAGGTCAGTGCCGAGATTCTGGCGACCTTGCGCTACCGGGCCGAGGACACCTTCGACGACGACATCTTCGGTGCGGTGATCACTGTGCCGGCATACTTTGACGATGCGCAGCGCCAGGCGACCAAGGATGCCGCGCAGCTGGCCGGTATCCATGTGCTGCGCCTGATCAACGAACCGACAGCGGCAGCCATTGCCTACGGGCTGGACAACGCCAGCGAAGGCATTTACGCGATCTACGATCTGGGCGGCGGCACTTTCGACATCTCCATCCTGCGCCTGAGCCAGGGTGTGTTTGAAGTTGTCTCCACCGGCGGTGATTCGGCCTTGGGCGGCGACGACTACGACCGCGCGCTGGTCCAGTGGGTGCTGGATAAGGCCGGTGTGGCAGCAGACACGCTGACGCCAGGCGACAAGGCGGCCTTGCTGCAGACCGCGCGGGCCAGCAAGGAGGCCCTCTCTGCTACAGATTCCGTAGCATTCTCCGCACGTCTGACAAGGGCTAACGTGCAGTTTGACCTCAAAGCGGCGGATTTCGAAGCGGCTACCGCGTCCTTGACACAACGTACGCTGGCGGCGGTGCGCAAGGCTTTGCGCGACGCGCAACTGGGCAAGGACGATATCCAGGGCGTGGTGTTGGTGGGTGGCTCGACCCGCATGCCGCAGGTACGCCGCGCGGTGGGCAGCTTTTTCGGCCGTGAGCCGCTGACCAACCTGAACCCCGATGAAGTGGTGGCGATGGGCGCTGCGGTTTCCGCCAACCAGCTTGCGGGCAACGCCGCGGGCACCGAACTGTTGCTGCTTGATGTGATCCCGCTGTCGCTGGGCATTGAAACCATGGGTGGCCTGGTCGAACGCATCGTGCCGCGCAACCAGACCATTCCGACGGCGATGGCGCAGGACTTCACCACCTATCAGGACGGCCAGACCGCATTGGCATTGCATGTGGTACAGGGCGAGCGCGACCTGGTGGCAGATTGCCGCAGCCTGGCGCGGTTTGAGCTGCGCGGCATTCCGCCCATGGCGGCAGGCGCGGCGCGCATCCGCGTGACCTTCACGGTCGATGCCGACGGCCTGCTCAGTGTCAACGCGAAAGAGCAGGGCAGCGGCGTGGAAGCCCGTATCGATGTGAAGCCATCTTATGGCCTGTCCGACGACGACATCGCCCGCATGTTGCAGGAGAGTTTTTCCACGGCCCAGCAGGACATGCAGGCTCGGGCGCTGGCTGAGGCGCAGGTCGACGCCGACCGTATGTTGCTGGCGACGCAAAGCGCGCTGGCTGCCGATGCAGACTTGCTGGAAGCTGCGGAGAAAGCTGACATCTCCCTCCTGATGACCGAGTTGGCCCAAACGCGGCAGCAGGGTGACGCAGCGCAGATCGAAGCCGCAGTCAAGGCGCTTGCTGCGGGCACCGAAAACTTCGCCGCGCAGCGTATGAACCGCGGCATCCGCCAGGCGCTGACCGGCAAAAACATCGCCACGGTCTGAAGAGCCGCACAACCATGCCCATCATCAAGATACTGCCCCATCCCGAGTACTGCCCGAACGGCGCCGAGGTCTCGGCGCCTGCCGGCACCTCGATCTGTGAAGCGCTGCTCGACAACAAGATCAACATCGAGCATGCCTGCGACATGAGCGCGGCCTGCACCACCTGTCACGTGATCGTGCGCCAGGGTTTTGCATCGCTCAACGAGCTCGATGAAACCGAAGAAGACCTGCTGGATCGCGCCTGGGGGCTGGAACCCAATTCGCGCCTGAGTTGTCAGGCCTTGCTGGCGCAGAGCGATGTGACTGTCGAGATCCCCAAGTACTCGATCAATCACGCCAAGGAAGTGCACTGAGGCACTGAGCCTGGCCAGTGCCGGTCTGTGGTCGGCGCTCAGCGCACGTAGCCACCGTCCTTGCGCAGCATGGACAGCTCGGAAAAAGTCATGCCCTGGTGGTCGGTCGGACCGTAGCGTACGAAAATCCCGCCCAGATCCAGTGACTTGAAAGTCTCCAGCGCTTTCTTCAGGGATTCAGGTGTCGGGTTGGCACCGGCACGCTTGAGGCCTTCGATCAGGACCTTGGTGCTGACATAACCTTCCAGACTGCCATAACTGAGTTCGGTGGCGCCCATCTTCTTCATGGCCGCCTGGTACTCCGTCAGGATGGGCATGGCCGGGTTCCAGGGATAGGGCACCACCTGCGACACCACCACGCCCACGGCATCCGCGCCAATGTCCTTCTGCAACTGCTGCCCGTTCAGGAAGGAGAAGGAGTAGAAGCGCGCTTCCGCACCCGAAGCCCGATAGGCCTTGATGAATTTCGCGGCGACCGCGTTGGTTGCTGACAGGACGACGGCGGTTGGTTTGAGTTTGGCCAGCTCGACCGCCTTGGCCTCCGCGTCGGAGCCGTCGTTCTGGATGGCGGCGCTGCCCACCATCTTGCTGCCGCGCTCCTCGACGAATTTGCGCGTGCTTTCCATGGCCGAGCGCGCGCCCGGATTGTCGTTGTGCGCAAAGGCGATGCGTGTTATGCCCACCGTGAAGAGATGATTGACGATGCGCCCATACTCCTCGTCGAAGCTGATGCGCACCGGGAAGCCGTATTCCGAGAATTTGACGACCGGTCCTGCGCCCGTGTAGGGGGCGATCAGCGGGATCTTCAGTTCGTTGGCGGCCTTGAGGGCGCCCATCGACGAGGTTGTGCCTATCGGCATCAGAATGGCCACTGCACCTTCGGCTTCCAGTTTTTTGACATTGTCGGCTGCCCGCGCGGCGTCGTAGGCGTCGTCCAGTTGTTTGAGCTCCACCGGGCGGCCGTTGATGCCACCGGTCGCGTTGACGGCCTTGAGCATCGCCCGTATGCCGACCAGCGGTTCAGTGCCCAGCGATGCCAGTGGACCGCTTTGTACATAGGTCTGGCCGATCAGGATCGGTTTGGAGTCGGCCTGGGCCGGCAGGCTGGCGCACAGGGCCAGCACGGAAGCGAGGATGCGAAGGGCAGAGGTCATGATGTCCCGATGGGTTGCAAAGAAAAGGCTTTGGAAAACGTCGTGGGCCACGGCAAGGCCCAGATTGTTTAGGTATCAATAATTAGTCTTTAATGTAATGCAAGAGGCGGGCCGCAAATGCCCGCCGTAGTCCGGGAGTGCGCACCATGTCGCACGGGGCGATAATCCGCGCATGCGCCAAATCGTTCTTGACACTGAAACCACCGGACTGTCCGCTGAAAACGGCGACCGCATCATTGAAATAGGTTGTGTCGAGTTGATCGGCCGCAAGCTCACCGGTAACAACAAGCATTTCTACCTGAACCCGGAGCGCGACAGCCATGAAGACGCACTGAAGGTCCATGGCATCAGCAATGAGTTTCTGCGCGACAAACCGAAGTTTGCGGCGCTCGCCGACGAGTTGCTGGCTTACCTCGAGGGCGCAGAAGTCATCATCCACAACGCGCCGTTCGATATCGGTTTCCTGAACAAGGAGCTTGAACTGATGGGGCGGCCACCTGTCACGCAGTGCATCGCCAAGGTGACTGACAGCCTGATGATGGCCAAGGAGCTGTTTCCAGGAAAGCGCAACTCGCTTGATGCGTTATGCGACCGTCTGGAGGTCGACAATTCCGGACGGACCCTGCATGGGGCCTTGCTCGACGCCGAACTGCTGGCCGATGTGTACATCAACCTCACGCGCGGGCAGAACGCACTGGTGATGGACGTTGGCAGCACGGCTGCTGATGGCAACGCCATCCCTGCAATTGACCTCAGCGGATTCGATTTGCCCTTGCTGCTGGCCAATGAGCAGGAGAAGTCCGCTCACGAAGCCTTGCTCACGGATATCGACAAGGCCAGCAAGGGAAAAACAGTCTGGCGAGTGCTCGAGACCACGTGATAAAACCGCTATAATCTGAGGCTGACCAACAGGGCGGTTAGCTCAGGGGTAGAGCACTGCATTCACACTGCAGGGGTCGCAAGTTCGAAACTTGCACCGCCCACCAAAAAAAAATAAACCCCAAGCCGCATCGGCTTGGGGTTTTTCCTTTTCCGCTTCCCGTTTTGCTACTGGGCGGTCCAGCCGCCGTCCATATTCCATGCCACCCCACGGATGTTGTTGCCGGCGGGGGAGCAAAAGAACACAGCCAGGGCGCCCAACTCCTCGGGTGTTGTGAATTGCATCGATGGTTCCTTTTCGCCGAGCAACTGGCGGGTGGCGTCCTCATTGGAAATCTTGCCGGCAGCCGCTCTGGCATCGACCTGCTTCTGAACCAGCGGGGTCAGCACCCAGCCCGGGCAAATGGCATTGCAGGTCACGCCCGTGGTGGCGTTTTCGAGCGCGGTGACCTTGGTCAGACCGACGATGCCGTGTTTCGCCGCGACATACGCGGATTTTTCAGCCGAGCCGACCAGGCCGTGGACGGATGCGACGTTGATGATGCGGCCCCAGCCCCTGCCACTGTCGGCGGCCTGCATGGCGGGCAGGGCCAGGCGTGTGGCGTGGAAGGCGCTGCTGAGGTTGATCGCGATCACCGCGTCCCAGCGCTCGACCGGAAAGTTCTCTATCTTCGCCACGTGCTGGATGCCAGCGTTGTTGACGAGGATGTCCACCTGACCGAACTGCTCCGCCGCAAAAGCCATCATGGCTTCGATTTCCGCCGGTTTGCTCATGTCGGCGTTGTGATAGGCCACGCGCGCACCCAGCGCGGCTATTTCTGCCTGCGGTCCGTCGGCGTCGCCGAAACCGTTGAGCACGATATTTGCACCCTGTTGCGCCAGCGCTTTGGCGATTCCCAGGCCGATGCCACTGGTCGAGCCGGTCACGAGGGCAGTTTTACCTTTGAGCATGAAGTTTTCTCCGGATGATTTACGATGCAATCGAAGCGCTGAAAAAGCGGCTTCAGCAATTATCAAGCCTCAAACCCGGATTCCTTCGCAATGACCGAACCTACGCTGAACTACCTACCCTGTGTCGATGCTGCAGGTGGTCATCGCATGGCGTACTGGCAGTGGGGTGATACAGCAAATCCGCATGTGGTGGTATGCGTGCATGGCCTGTCGCGGCAAGGCAGGGATTTTGATGTGCTGGCTGACTACATCGCGGATCAGGCGCGGGTGGTGTGTCCGGACGTGGCGGGTCGCGGGCAGAGCGACTGGCTCAAGGACCCGATGGCCTACCAGGTCCCGCAGTACGCCGCCGACATGCTCTCCTTGCTGGCACAGCTGAACCAGCAATCACCGATCGCGACGCTGGACTGGGTAGGCACCAGCATGGGCGGCTTGATCGGCATGGCGATTGCGGGCCAACCCGGCCTGCCTCTGCCTGCGCCTGTCCGCAAGCTGGTGCTCAACGACGTGGGTCCGGCCATCGAATGGGCCGCCATCCAGCGCATTGCGGCCTACCTCGGCAAGGCGGGCCATTTTGCATCGCTGCAGCAGGCAGCCGATGCGATGTGGGCAGTTTCCAGAAGTTTCGGCCCGCACACGCCCGAGCAGTGGCTGGCCTTGTCGCGCCCTATGGTCAAGCCGGTGCCTGGCGCGCAAGACGGTAGCGTGATGCTGCATTACGACCCGGCGATTGCCGCTGCCGTGCGTGCTGCGACCGAGGAATCGGCGCGCCAGGGCGAAGCCCAGTTGTGGGCGCTGTACGATCAGATCCGGGCACAGGTGCTGATCCTGCGCGGCGCCGAATCGGATCTGCTGAGTGAGGAAACGGCACTGGCCATGACCCAGCGGGGACCTCGGGCGCGGGTGGTGGCATTCGACGGCGTGGGGCACGCGCCGACGCTGGTCTCTGAAGACCAGGTCAGCACCATCAGTGATTTTCTTTTTGTCTGAAGTCTTGTCATGAAACATACCGGGGGCGGGCAGGGTGCCTCGCCTGCAGTGCGCATTCAAGCAACAGCCAATGCGTCCATCGTGACGGCCACGGCGGACAGCCTGTCGGACCAGCCGCATGCCCTGGTTCGGGCGCGCGCATTCGCCGAGCCCCTCATTGCGAGCGAACTGCTGGATACGGGTGAAAACATCCTCGCGCATGCCGATGGCGTTGCGGCCATCCTCAAGGCCATAGGCGGCTCGGAAGCCATGCAGGCCGCCACCTACCTGGTGCATGCCTGTGCGCACCTGAACAAGCCGCAGGAGGTCATTGCCAAGGCCTTCGGCGCCAACTTCGCCACGCTGGCCATTGAGACCACCAAGCTGGTCAATGTGCAAAGGCAGGCCCGTGTCGCCGATGCCAAGGCGCAGCTGACGGAAGACCCGGCGGCGCAGACAGAAAATGTGCGAAAGATGTTGTTGGCGTTCTCGCGCGATTTGCGCGTTGTCATGCTGCGGCTGGCATCTCGCCTGCAGACCTTGCGTCACTTTGCGTCGATCCGGCAGCAGGCGCCGCTGGCCGTGGCGCGCGAGTCCCTGCATGTGTTTGCGCCACTGGCCAACCGTCTTGGCATCTGGCAGATCAAGTGGGAGATGGAGGACCTGGCCTTCCGCTTTCTTGAACCTGACACCTACAAACAGATCGCACGCCTGCTCGACGAAAAACGCGCCGAGCGCGAGGGTTTCATGGAGGCGCTGCGCGCGCAACTCGAACGTGCGCTGAACAGCGCCGGCATCGCTGCGCTCGTGCAGGGCCGGCCCAAACACATTTACAGCATCGTCAAGAAAATGCGCGGCAAGTCGCTGGACTTCGCGCAGGTCTTTGACATCCGCGCGTTGCGTGTGATCGCTGCGGACGTCAAGGGCTGTTATGCGGCGCTCGGCTTTGTGCATGCCAACTTCACGCCGGTGGAGGGAGAATTCGACGACTACATCGCCAAGCCCAAGTCCAACGGCTACCAGTCGCTGCACACGGTGGTGCGCGACGCTCAGCAACGGGCAGTCGAGATTCAGATCCGCACACAGGCCATGCATGACCATGCCGAGCATGGGGTGGCCGCTCACTGGGCCTACAAGGAAGCCGGCGCCAAAGGCTACAGCGGGGTGTCGGCCAGCAGCGAGTACGACGCAAAAATCGCGGTGTTGCGCCAGCTGCTGGCCTGGGAGCGCGATCTGTCCGGGCCGGCGTCCGCGAAAGCGCGTGAGTCCACGCAAGGCCTGTTCGAGGACCGCATTTATGTGCTGACGCCCGATGCGGCCGTGATTGAGCTGCCGCAAGGTGCGACGGCGCTGGACTTCGCGTACAGCGTGCATACCAGCCTCGGTCACCGGTGCCGCGGCGCCAGGCTGGACGGCGCCATGGTGCCCTTGAATACCCCGCTGCAGAACGGTCAGACTGTCGAGGTTGTCACTACCAAAGAGGGTGGGCCCTCGCGCGACTGGCTCAACCCTGAGCTCGGTTTTCTGGCGAGCCACCGGGCCAGGTCCAAGGTGCGCGCCTGGTTCAACGCGCAGGCCTTGACGCAAACTGTGGCTCGTGGACGCGAGGCGGTGGAAAAGCTGCTGCAGCGCGAAGGCAAAACCGCGATGAAGCTGGAGGACGTGGCGACCCAGCTGGGTTTCAAGAGCGCCGAGGATTTGTTCGAAGTGGTGGGCAAGGACGAGTTGTCGTTGCGCACCATTGAAAACATGCTCAAGCCGCCCGAGCCACCGCCCACGCAGGATGACTACGTGCTGGCGAAAAAACCCAGACCCAGCAAGTCCGGCGGCGGCAAGGGCGGGGTGCTGGTGGTGGGCATAGACTCGTTGCTCACCCAGCTTGCCAAGTGCTGCAAGCCGGCACCGCCTGATGCCATTCTTGGCTTTGTCACCAAGGGCAAGGGCGTGAGCATTCACCGTAGCGACTGTAGCAACTTCCGCAACATGGCTGGCGGCAGCCCTGACCGCGTGATTGAGGTCGAATGGAGTCAGCCCAAAACCAGCGGCAGTTCGGTCTACCCGGTGGATGTTGCCATTGAGGCGGCCGATCGCCAGGGCTTGCTGCGCGACATTTCAGAAGTGTTCGCGAAGGAAAAAATGAACGTCATCGGCGTACAAACCACCTCGGTCAAGGACAACCGCGGCGGTACCGCCTGGATGACTTTCACGGTCGAGGTGGCAGACTCGGGGCGGCTCAATCAGGTGCTGGCCATTGTTGCGGAGGTCGGCGGTGTGCGTTCCGCACGGAGGCGCTGATGCGGGTGTGGTCACCAGCTGCAGTGAGAAGAATGCGAGAAGTTTTCCGCAGGGCCGCCCCAAGGAAAACGCGCCCCCTCGGGGGGCAGCGAGTTACACGCAGTGCACGAGCGTGGGGGCCATATTCTCCTGCTACAATGGCGAGGTCGAACAGTCCTTAGGCGCGTAGCTCAGCTGGTTAGAGCACCACCTTGACATGGTGGGGGTCGTTGGTTCGAGTCCAATCGCGCCTACCAAATTCCCGGAGTTTCCTGATCGCTGCGGTCTCCGCAGTGCACACAGGGTAAACCAAGGGGATTGTTGGTATACATACTTCCTAGAATGAAAGTCCGTCCTGCGCATCGGCACAGGCAGCCATCGCAGGAGTTCGCCCAGTGCCAAAAAGCAAGCCCGTCAGTTCGCCAAACAACCACGCCGCCAACCCGGGCCCGTTGTCCGGCAAAGCCGCTGCAGGCAAGGGCAAGACCGCCAAAACGCGCATCATCAAGAAGTACCCGAATCGCCGGCTCTACGACACCGACACCTCAACCTACATCACGCTGGCCGACGTCAAGCAACTCGTGATGGCCACCGCCGACTTTGTTGTGCGTGATGCCAAGACTGGCGAAGACCTGACGCGCAGCATCATGCTGCAGATCATCCTCGAAGAAGAGACCGGTGGCGCCCCCATGTTCACCGAGGCGGTGCTGGGCAACATCATCCGTTTTTACGGCAATGCGATGCAGAGCTTCATGGGCAGCTATCTCGAAAAAAACGTCCAGTCCTTCATGGACTTGCAGGTCAAGATGAGCGAGCAGTCTAAAGGCCTCACGCCTGAATTGTGGGCGCAGTTCATGAACGCTCAGTCGCCGATGATGCAGGGCATGATGGGCAGCTACGTCGAGCAGTCCAAAACCGTGTTCACCCAAATGCAGGAGCAGATGCAAAAGCAGAGCGAGCAGATGCTGGCTGCGCTCGGGCTCAAGCGCTGACACCGTCCTGAAGGTGCTTTGCTGAGGGACCGGCGCCTGACAGCCCGCTCTGAGACAATACAAGCATGAGTTCTGTCCCTTCCCCCGCACCCATCACATCCCCGAACAAGGTCCCGCGCGTCGGCTTTGTCAGCCTCGGTTGCCCCAAGGCCTTGACCGATTCTGAACTGATCCTCACGCAACTGAGCGCCGAGGGTTACCAGACCTCCAAAACCTTTGAGGGTGCGGACCTCGTCATCGTCAACACCTGCGGATTTATCGACGATGCCGTGAAGGAAAGCCTGGACACCATCGGCGAAGCGTTGGCTGAAAACGGCCGCGTCATCGTGACCGGTTGCCTGGGCGCCAAATCTGGCGATGGCGGTGGCAATCTGGTGCGACAAATGCACCCCAGTGTGCTCGCCGTCACCGGCCCACACGCCACCCAGGAGGTGATGGATGCTGTGCACTTGAATCTGCCCAAGCCGCACGACCCGTTTGTGGACCTGGTGCCTAACTCCTTCGGCATTGCAGGCATCAAACTGACACCTCGCCACTATGCCTACCTGAAGATCAGCGAAGGCTGCAACCACCGCTGCACCTTCTGCATCATCCCTTCGATGCGCGGCGACCTGGTGTCGCGCCCGATTGGTGATGTGCTGGGTGAGGCGCGCGCACTGTTTGAAGGCGGCGTCAGGGAATTGCTGGTGATCAGCCAGGACACTTCGGCCTACGGCGTAGACGTCAAGTACCGCACCGGTTTCTGGGACGGCAAGCCCGTCAAGACCCGCATGCTGGAACTGGTGCAGGCGCTAGGCGAGATCGCCGAGCCCTACGGCGCCTGGGTGCGTTTGCACTATGTGTACCCGTACCCCAGCGTTGACGAGATCATTCCCCTGATGGCCAGCGGCAAGGTGCTGCCTTACCTCGACGTTCCGCTGCAGCACAGCCATCCCGACGTGCTCAAACGCATGAAGCGTCCGGCCAGCGGCGAGAAAAACTTGGAGCGTATCGCGCGTTGGCGCGAGATGTGCCCAGAGATCGTGATTCGCAGCACTTTCATTGCCGGCTTTCCTGGCGAGACCGAGGCCGAGTTCGAGCACCTGCTTGACTTCATGCGCGAAGCGAAGATTGACCGTGCCGGCTGCTTTGCCTACAGCCCGGTGGACGGCGCTACCGCCAACCAGTTGCCCGGCATGCTGCCGACGGAACTGCGTGAAGAGCGCAGGGCGCGCTTCATGGCGGTGGCCGAGGCGGTCTCCAGCCAGAAGCTGCAGCAGCGCGTGGGTGCCACCATGCAGGTACTGGTGGATTCGGCCCCTGGCATGGGCAAAAAAGGCGGCGTGGGCCGCAGTTATGCCGATGCGCCCGAGATCGATGGCGTGGTGAAGCTGTTGCCACCGGAAAAAATAAGCAAGACGCTGAAAGTCGGGGAATTCACCAAGGCCCGGATTGTTGGAACCCAGGGCCACGACCTGGTGGCTCTACCGGTCTGAGAAAGCCTGCAACGGTGGCTTGCAAGGCGCCTGAAAGCAAAAAGGCCGCTGGGTTGGCAGCGGCCTTGTTAGCTCCAGTTTTTGCTGGTTTTGTTGTATCTGGTGCCCGGGAGAGAACTCGAATCTCCACATCTTGCGATACACGGACCTGAACCGTGCGCGTCTACCAATTCCGCCACCCGGGCACAGCCAGCAGTGTACCATTACAGAATGGTTTTTCCGGGGCGGACTTCAAAAATTTTCGTCCACATTGCAGCTGTTTTGGCTGCTCCCACAACAAGCAGATGCGGACCGGTCACCGGCGCGTTTTTTGCTGAATTTCGACAATCAACCATCTCAAGAAGAGAGATCAGTTATCAAAACAACTACCCAAAGTACCGGCCAGGGCGCCGGGCTGCTTGCCGAATTTGAAGGCACTGTTTCGGGCCACCGTGATGGCCACGGCTTCGTGCAACGCGACGACGGCGAGGCCGATATCTACCTGCCGCCCAATGAAATGCGTGCCGTGTTGCACAAGGACCGTGTCAAGGCGCGCATCGTGCGGCACGACCGCAAGAACCGTCCCGAAGGACGGGTCACCGAAATCATCGAGCGTTCATCCAACCCCATCATTGGCCGTCTGCTGCAGGAAAGCGGTGTCTGGCTGGTGGCGCCGGAAGACAAGCGTTATGGTCAGGATGTGCTGATCCCCAAGGGGGCCACGGGTACTGCCAAAACCGGCCAGATTGTGGTGGTGCAACTGACCGAGCCGCCAGCGCTGTTCGGCCAGCCGGTGGGGCGCGTCAAGGAAGTGCTCGGCGAGATCGACGATCCCGGCATGGAGATTGAAATCGCCGTGCGCAAATATGGTGTGCCGCATGAGTTCAGTGATGCAGCGTTGGCCCTCGCGCGCGCCCTGCCCGATGGGGTGCGGGCGGCGGATAAAAAAGGCCGCGTGGACCTGACCGACGTTCCGCTGGTGACCATCGACGGCGAAGACGCCCGGGATTTCGACGACGCAGTTTATTGCGAGCCGACCAAGGTGGGGCGCGGCAAAGGATGGCGCCTGCTGGTCGCGATTGCTGATGTCAGTCACTATGTCGAGACGGGCAGCGCGATCGACGTCGATGCCTACGACCGTGCGACCAGTGTTTATTTCCCTCGCCGCGTGATTCCCATGCTGCCGGAAAAACTGTCCAACGGCCTGTGTTCGCTCAACCCGAATGTCGAGCGCCTGTGCATGGTCTGCGACATGCTGGTCAACGCCAAGGGTGAGGTTCACGCCTACCAGTTTTACCCGGCCGTTATGTTCAGCCACGCGCGTTTCACCTACACCGAAGTCGCTGCCATCCTCGGCAACACGCGCGGGCCCGAGGCGACGCAGCGCAAGGTCCTGGTGCCGCACCTACTGGACCTGCACGACGTCTACCAGGCATTGCTCAAGGAGCGCAGCGTTCGTGGTGCGGTGGATTTTGAAACCACCGAAACCCAGATCGTCTGCGACGACGCCGGCCGGATTGAAAAAATCGTGCCGCGCACACGCAACGTTGCGCACCGGCTGATCGAGGAATCCATGCTGGCGGCCAATGTGTGTTCAGCCGACTACATCTCGCAGAGCAAACATGTGGGCCTGTTCCGGGTGCACGAAGGGCCGACACCCGAGAAAAAAGACATGCTGCGCAACTACCTCAAGGCCATCGGCCTGGGCATGACCATCAGCGACGACCCGAGCCCCGGCGAATTCCAGCAAATTGCCGTGGCGACCAAGGACCGTGCCGATGCGCAGCAAATCCATTCCATGCTGCTGCGCTCCATGCAGCAGGCGATTTACACGCCGATGAACAACGGCCACTTCGGCCTAGCCTACGAGGCCTACACCCACTTCACCAGCCCGATCCGGCGCTACCCCGACCTGCTGGTGCACCGCGTCATCAAGGCCATCCTGAACCAGACGACTTACCAGTTGCCGACCCTGCCGACGCCGGGGGAGGCCGAGGCCAAGTTGTCCAAGCGGCTGGCATCGCGTGTCAGCGACCCAACGCAAAAGCCGAAAAAATTCAGTGTGGACCAGCTGGCGTGGCTGGCCGCCGGCCTGCATTGCAGCGCGAATGAGCGGCGCGCCGACGAGGCCAGCCGCGACGTCGAAGCCTGGCTCAAGTGCAAATACATGCGCGAACACCTGGGCGAGGAGTTCGGCGGTGTGGTCACCTCGGCTGCCGGCTTTGGCATCTTCGTGACACTGGACGCCATGTATGTCGAAGGCCTGGTGCACATCACTGAACTGGGTGGCGAGTACTTCAAGTTCGACGAGGCGCGCCAGGAGTTGCGTGGCGAACGCACCGGCATCCGTTATGCCATCGGCACACGGGTGCGGGTGCAGGTCAGCCGCGTGGACCTGGACGGCCGCAAGATCGACTTCCGCCTGGTTCGCGAGGGCGAGGAGTTGCTGACGCGGGCCATGAAGGACAAGACTGGCGGGCGCGCCGGCGACCTGCCCGAGCAGGAGCGCGGATCGGCCCGTGGCGCCGGTGAGCGTGGCGACAAACGTGCGGAAAAACGCGGCGACAAGCGAAGCGGGCAAGGCGCCAGTGGACGTGGCAGCAGCGCCGGAGGCAGCCGCACGGCGGCCTCCCCGATCCAGTCGCTGAAAGCGGCGGTCAAGAAGTCTGCCGGCAGCGCCAGCCGCAAATCCGGCAGCAAGAAACCCAGGCGCTGAGCAGCATGCTGATCCGGATCCTGGCGTTTCTGCTTGAAACACTGTTTTTTGTGCTGATCGGTGCGGCCCTGCTGCGCGCCTGGATGAACTACCTGCGCATCAACATGCGCGCTCAGCCGGGGATCTTCGTGATGGCGGTCAGCGACTGGATCGTCAAGCCCCTGCGCCGCGTGCTGCCCACCGCAGTGGCGCAATCACGTGTGGACTGGGCCAGCGTGCTGGCAGCCTTTGTGCTGGCGCTGCTGTATGTTTTGCTCAGTGTGCTGCTGATCGGCATGTTGTCCGGCGCCATGCAGGTTGTCAGCCCCATGTTGCTGCCGGCCTTGCTGCTGGGCGCGCTGAAGATGCTGCTGCGCGTGGCCCTGCAGGTGGCTTTTATCGCCGTGCTGGCGTTTGCGATCACTTCCTGGGTGCAGCCCGGCTCGCCGATATATGGCCTGCTGGGACGCCTGACCGAGCCCCTGCTGGCGCCGCTGCGCCGGGTGATCCCGCAAATCGGCGGGGTCGACCTGTCAGCGCTGGTGCTGCTGCTCTTGCTGCAGATCGGCCTGATGGTTCTGGGCTAACTCCGAGGCGGTCAGTGCCTGCCCCGGCGGCCAGTTGTCCGCGAACTGGCCATGCTGGAATACCGCGCCGCAGGCAGCTTCAAAAGCCGGCAGCCCGGCGGCCAGTGCCGCGCCCAACATGCCTGCCAACACATCGCCGGTGCCGGCCGTGGCCAAGCGCGCATTGCCGGTAGGGTTGATCACCGGAATGGCGGCTGGCGCGGCAATCACCGTGCCGGAACCCTTGAGTACCACCACACACTGAAATTGCGTGGCGAGCCGCTTTGCCGCTTCCGGGCGGTTCGACTGCACGTCGGTCGTGCAGCTGCCGAGCAGGCGCGCGGCCTCCAGCGGATGCGGACTCAGAATGGTGCGCCAGCCTCTCGCAGCCCGGGCGCGCAGCAGGGCTTGCAGGGACGTGTCACCGGCCACGGCGTTGAGCCCATCGGCGTCGAGCACCAGGGCTGGCGCCTTCGACAAAATTTTTGGCAGTACTGCGGCGACGGCATTGCCGCCGCCACAACCGCAAACGATTGTCTGGTGGGCCAAGTCCAGAGCCCCGGGGTTGCGAAACATCAGTTCGGGCTGCCGCGGGTCCAGGGTCAGGCTCGGGCTGCCCAGCAAGGCAACAAACACCCGCCCGGCACCGGCATGCAGGGCCGCACGGCCGGCCAGCAGCGCGGCGCCGGCCATGTGGGTGCTGCCCTTCGACTCGCCGCCAATGACGGCCACGTCGCCGAACGTGCCCTTGTGGCTGCTGTGGCGGACCTCGGCGCGCCCGCCGGCACTGCAGCAGTCCTGCCCTGCCAGCCAGGCGTCGGGTGTGTTCTCTGCGGGAACCGTGACGCCCAGGTCGTCCCACCAGACTTGCCCGGCGAGGTCTCTTCCGGATGCGGTGAACAGACCCGGCTTCAGGGTCAAAAAACTCAAACAAAAACGGGCTCCAGCCCTTGCTGGACGGGCGCAAGTAGCTATCGATTCAGGAGCAAAATCAGTTCCCGTATCGGCATCAAGTCCGCTCGGAATGTCCAGTGCCAGCACCGGCTGACTGGTGTTGCGCAACCATTGCAGCCATTGCGCGATCAGGGCGGCGCCGGCGTCTGAGGCGTCACTTCCTGGTCTGGCGCCTATGCCCAGCAGCGCGTCGATGGCGAAGTCGACGCCGGGCGGCGGGGCGTCGGCAAAGCGGACACCGGCGGAGCGGGCCCGCTGCAGCGCGGCCATCGCGTCGGCGGGAAGCTTGCCCTCGCGTTCGCCCGCTTCACCCAGCCAGGTCACCGTGACTGTTTTGCCCCACTGGTGCAGATGGCAGGCGGCTTCGAGGCCGTCGCCGCCGTTGTTGCCCGGCCCGCAGGCGATCCAGATCTGCTGGGCATGCGGCGCCAGTGCCCGCGCCAGGCGCGCCGTCGCCAACCCGGCGCGCTGCATCAGCGTGTGCGGTGGCAGGGCCGCCGCCGCTTGCTGCTCCAGCCGGCGCGTGGCCGCCACACCATGCAGGGGAAGCGTCTGGGCGTGTGAGAGCTTGTGCATGGCCTGATTGTGCGGCTGTCAGCGCGTCAGCCGACCCACATCAAGCCCGTCCATGTCAATGGCTGGCGCGTGGCCGGCTACCAGGTCGGCCACAGCTCGCGCGCTGCCACAACTCAGGGCCCAGCCGCTGGAGCCGTGGCCCAGGTTGAGCCACAGGCCGGGCAGGCCGCTGGCGCCGATGATGGGCGGGCCGTCCGGCAGCATGGGACGGGCGCCTTTCCACTCTTGCACGCTGGCGCCCGTGTTGGAGGTTTGTGCAGCGCCCGGAAACCAGTCCTGCAGCACCTTGTACAGCGTTTGCACCGAGGCCGCCCGCTTTTTGTCCGGGTTGCCGCCAAGCTCGGCGCTGCCGGCCACGCGCACGCGGTTGCCCAATCGCGAAATGGCGACTTTGTAGCGTTCGTCCATCAGTGCGCTGCGTGGTGCGTTGAGGGGCTCGCGAATTGAGGCGCTGATCGAATAGCCATAGACCGCCGCCAGCGGAATCTTCAGGCCAAGCGGCCCGAGCAGCCTCGCCGACGCCAGGCCGGCACACAGCACCACCGCGTCGAAGCTGCGCGGCGCACTTTCGCCTGCTATCAAAAAAGTAGCTGGATGCGACCGTTCCATATGGGCTACGGCCTTGTTGAACTCAAAATTCACGCCGAGGCGCTGGGCTTCGGTTTTGAGCAGCAGAGCGAACTGCCGGCAGTTGGCGACCTCGTCATCCGGCAGATGAATCGCGCCCAGAAAAGCCGTGTCCGGATTCAGCGCCGGCTCGATCTTGCGGGCTTCGTCGCTACCGACCTGGCGGAAAGCCACCCCGGCGTCGCGCAACACCTGCAGGCCGAGCTCCACCATGCGGGCATCGCCCTCGGCGCGCAGCAGCACCAGATAGCCCGGACTGCGGTCGTATTCGAGCTGCCGGTCGGCCGTGATCTGGTGCAGCCGTTCCCGGCTGTAGAACGCCAGGCGCTGCAGCCGGGCGCGGTTGGACAGGTAGGTTTCAAGCCGGCAGGCGCGCCACCATTTCCACATCCAGGCCAGCTCGCTGCCGGACAGCGGCAGGCCCAGGGTGACAGGCGCATGGCGGCTGAACAGATGCCCCAGCACCTTGCGCGGCATGCCCGGGCTGGCCCAGGGCGTCACGTAGCCGGGTGCGACCACGCCAGCGTTGGCAAAACTGCCTTCTTCGGCGGCTGCGCCGCGGCGCTCGAAAACCGTGACCTCGTGGCCGTCACGGGCCAGTTCCCAGGCGGTGGTGATGCCGATGATGCCGGCGCCTATGACGGCGACCTTCATGGCTTGGCCCGGTATGAACCGGGGTGAATCAGGACAATTTTGGGAAAACGCATGTGTTTATGGGTCAAATTGGCATCCGGCCCTTGCTGGACGGATGCAGGCAGCTATCATTTTTACAGTGTGTTTGGGAAGGATACGCGATGCAATGATCAGTGGCGCAGAGCGGTGGATGATTGACGCCGCCGGGCACAGATGGCAGGGATGTTATACTCAGCAGGCTGTGCAAAAGGCAATCCCGCCGTCGCGCAGCAAATCGCAAATCAGCCATTCAAGGTGTTGCCCGCACGACTCTATTACAAGAGCTCTCCGGGTGATAAGCGCTGATTTTAGACACAACCTTTGGAGTATCTCTATGTCAACAAGCATGCGTGAAATGCTGGAAGCCGGCGTCCATTTCGGTCACCAAACCCGCTTCTGGAACCCGAAGATGGCCCCGTATATCTTCGGCCATCGCAACCGTATTCACATCATCAACCTCGAAAAATCGCTGCCGATGTTCGAGGAAGCGATGAAGTTCGCCAAGCAGCTGTCCGCCAACCGCGGCACCATCCTGATGGTCGGCACCAAGCGCCAGGCCCGCGAGCTGGTCTCCGCCGAAGCCAAACGCGCCGGCGTGCCTTTTGTCGACCAGCGCTGGCTGGGCGGCATGCTGACCAACTTCAAGACGGTCAAGACCTCGATCAAGCGTCTCAAGGAAATGAAGGCCCAGCAGGAAGTCGGCCTCGATTCCCTGAGCAAAAAAGAGCAGCTGACCTTCAAGCGCGAAATGGAAAAGCTGGAAAAAGACATCGGCGGCATCCAGGACATGAATGCCCTGCCTGACGCGATTTTCGTGATCGACGTGGGCTTCCACAAGATCGCCATCCTCGAAGCCAAGAAGCTGGGCATCCCGCTGATCGGCGTGGTTGACTCCAACCACTCACCCATCGGCATCGATTACGTGATCCCCGGCAACGACGACTCGTCCAAGGCCGTGGCCCTGTACGCACGCGGCATTGCCGACGCCATCATCGAAGGCCGCGCCAGCGCCGGCAATGAAGTCGTCAAGATGGTGTCCGCCGAAAGCACCGACGAATTCGTCGAAGTGGAAAACGCCGCTGCCTGATAGCCGCGGCCCTGCGCCTGACGCGAAAAAGGGGCTCGCGTAGCCCCTTTTTCACAGCCTTTGTCCAAAGGCACGTATTTATTTGAAGTCAACACGACACACGGAGAACCCAAGATGGCAATCACAGCAAGCATGGTCGCAGAACTGCGCGCAAAAACCGACGCCCCGATGATGGAGTGCAAGAAGGCACTGACCGAGGCCGAAGGCAACTTCGAAAAAGCTGAAGAAATCCTGCGCGTCAAGCTCGGCAACAAGGCTGGCAAGGCCGCGTCCCGCATCACCGCTGAAGGCGTGATCGCCTACCACAGCGAAGGCGGCATTGGCGCGCTGGTCGAGATCAACTGCGAAACCGACTTTGTCACCAAGAACGACAGCTTCCTGGCCTTCACCGACGCGGTGGCCAAGGGCATCGTCAAGAACAACCCCGCCGATGTTGCCGCCATCGGCGCCATGCCTTTGAGCCTGGACGGTTTCGGCCCGACGGTTGAAGACGTGCGCAAGGGCCTGATCGGCAAGATCGGCGAGAACATGTCGGTGCGCCGTTTCCAGCGTTTCGAAAGTGGCAAGCTCGCGTCTTACCTGCACGGCACACGCATTGGCGTGGTGGTCGAGTTTGACGGCGACGAAACCGCCGCCAAGGATGTGGCCATGCATGTGGCTGCGATGAAGCCGGTGTCGCTGTCCAGCGACCAGGTGCCGGCCGAACTGGTAGCGCGTGAGCGTTCCGTGGCTGCCGCCAAGGCCGCCGAAGACGCTGCCGTGGCCACGGCCGCCGGCAAGCCGGTGCAGTCGCCCGAAATTGTTGCCAAGCGTATCGAAGGCGGCGTGCAGAAATACCTGAAGGAAGTCAGCCTGCACAACCAGACCTTCGTGAAGAACGACAAGCAGACCGTCGAGCAGATGCTCAAGGAAAAGGCCACCACCGTGAAGTCCTTCACCTTGTACGTGGTCGGCGAAGGCATCGAGAAGAAAGTGGACGATTTCGCCGCTGAAGTGGCCGCCCAGGTGGCTGCCGCCAAGGGCTGACCAGCCCGAACTGACCCTGAAGGCCGCTAAACTTACGCCCATAAAAACGACAGGAACTTCCCTCATGCCAGCCTACAAGCGAATCTTGTTGAAACTTTCAGGTGAAGCCTTGATGGGGGACGATGCCTTCGGCATCAACCGCGCGACGATTGTGCGCATGGTTGAAGAGATTGCCGAGGTCACACGCCTGGGCGTGGAGGTCGCGGTCGTGATCGGCGGCGGCAATATTTTCCGCGGCGTGGCGGGGGGCTCGGTCGGCATGGACCGCGCCACCGCCGACTACATGGGCATGCTGGCCACCGTGATGAATGCGCTGGCGCTTGGCGACACCATGGATAAGGCCGGCCTCACGCCGCGCGTGATGTCGGCCATTGGTATCGAGCGCGTGGTCGAGCCCTATGTGCGTCCTAAGGCCCTGCAGTACCTCGAAGAGGGCAAGGTGGTGATTTTTGCGGCCGGCACCGGCAACCCGTTTTTCACGACCGACACCGCCGCCGCCCTGCGCGGCGCGGAGATCGGCGCCGAGATCGTGCTCAAGGCCACCAAGGTTGACGGCGTCTACACCGCCGACCCGAAGAAGGACCCGTCAGCGACGCGTTACACCAACATCACTTTCGATGAAGCCATCGGCAAGAACCTTGAAGTGATGGATGCCACGGCCTTTGCACTGTGCCGCGACCAGAAGCTGCCGATCAAGATTTTCAGCATCTTCAAACACGGCGCGCTCAAGCGTGTGGTGCTGGGTGAAGATGAAGGCACCCTGGTTCACGTCTGAGCGGTCGCGGTCGCCGCGCGCCTCGCGCAACTTTTGCAAAAACAAGATCGATCCGGAGATTCCATCATGAGCATTGTTGATATCAAGAGCAGCACCGAACAGAAAATGCAGCAGTCGCTGGAGTCCTTCAAGCAGGCGCTGACCAAAATCCGCACCGGCCGCGCCAACCCCGGCCTGCTCGATACCGTGCAGGTGGACTACTACGGTTCCATGGTGCCAATCAGCCAGGTGGCCAATGTCTCGTTGCTCGATGCACGCACCATCAGCGTGTCGCCATGGGAAAAAGGCATGGGTGCCAAAATCGAAAAAGCCATTCGCGATTCCGACCTCGGCCTGAATCCCGCTACCCAGGGCGACCTGATCCGCGTGCCCATGCCGGCCATGACCGAAGAGCGCCGCAAGGAACTGACCAAGGTGGTGCGCGGCGAGGGCGAACACGCCAAGGTCGCAATCCGCAACCTGCGCCGTGATGCCAATGACGGCGTGAAGAAACTGGTCAAGGAAAAGCTGGCGTCGGAAGACGATGAGCGCCGCGCGCATGACGACGTGCAAAAGTCCACCGACCGTTTCATTGCGGATGTCGACAAGCTGGTCGCCGCCAAGGAACAAGACATCATGGCGGTCTGACTTTGCCCCCACGTTCGCTCGCTTCGCGTAGCTCTCTGCCCCCCTGGGGGGCGGCTGCGCCTGCGGGCCGGCGAAGCCGGACCCGCGGCCCCTGCTTGACAAGCCAGCCCGTCCCAAGCACGCGTACTTCGCGCTATTTTTGACTGCCGATATGGCCCAAACAAGCGTTAACGTCGCGATTCCCCACCATGTCGCCATCGTCATGGACGGCAACGGCCGTTGGGCGACCAAACGTTTCCTGCCGCGTGTGGCCGGCCACCAGCAGGGCGTGGGTGCACTGAGTCGTTGCGTCAAGGCCTGCATGGCGCGCGGCATTGCCGTGCTGACCGTGTTTGCCTTTTCATCCGAAAACTGGAATCGACCTGCCGACGAGGTTTCGGGCTTGATGGAACTGCTGGGGTTGTCGCTGGCGCGCGAAGTGCCTTCGCTCAAGGCCAATGGTGTGCAACTGCATTTTGTGGGCGAGCGCCAGCGGCTCTCCGACAAGGTCAGGGCAGGGCTGATGCAGGCCGAGGCGGCGACGGCAGAGAACAAGCAGCTGATTCTCAACGTGTGTTTTAACTACGGCGGACGCTGGGACATTGCCCAAGCAGCCCGCAAGCTCGCTGCCAGCGGCCAGGAGATCACCGAGATGGCGCTGGACCGGGCGCTGGCGCTGGCCCATGTGCCGGACCCGGACCTGGTGATACGTACCGGTGGCGAACTGCGCATCAGCAATTTCCTGCTCTGGCAGGCGGCGTATTCCGAACTGTATTTTTCCGACAAGCTCTGGCCCGATTTCGACGAGGCAGCGCTGGATGAAGCCATCGCCTTTTATGCGAACCGGGAACGCCGCTTCGGCAAGACATCCGGTCAGCTGCTGCCGGGCACTCAAGCCTCTACCGTGAAAGCTGCCTGATGCTCAAACAACGCGTGATTACCGCCTTGGTGCTGCTGGCCATCTTGCTGCCGGCACTTTTTTACACCACGGCGATTCCGTTCGCAGTGCTCGCCGTGGTGCTGATTTCCGCTGCCGCGTGGGAGTGGGCGCGCCTGAACGGTTACGGGACTGTCGCCTCGTTGGGGACCGGCTTGGCCTGTGTGGTCTTGTGTGTGATGTCCTGGTACCTCGGCATGCTGGAGCAGCTTTTGCCGCTGCTGTGGCGTCTGGCAGGGGCGGCTTGGGTACTGGCAGGCGCTTGGCTGCTGCGCGGTGGCGTGGCTGGCTGGCCGCGCATTCCGCGCGTTGTGCGCCTGGTGGTGGGCGTTCTGGCACTCTGGCTGGCCTGGCTGGCGGTTGCGCAGGCACGTTTCATCGGCATTGAATTCCTGCTGTCGCTGCTGTTGCTGGTCTGGGTCGCCGATATCGGCGCCTACTTTGCGGGCAAGGGGCTGGGTGGGCGTTTCAGCAAGGGCAAGCTGGCACCGGCGATCAGCCCGGGCAAGAGCTGGGAGGGCGTTTGGGGCGGCATGGTCGGCGTGCTGGTGCTGTGTATTGCCTGGGTGTCGCTGGACAGCACCGGGAACAGTTTTTATGCGCGCCTCGCTGCTCAATACGGCTTGCCGCTGACCCTGCTGGCCATGATTTTCCTGGCTGCGTTCAGCGTGGTCGGCGACCTGGTCGAATCGTTGGTCAAGCGCAGTGCCGGCGCCAAGGATTCCAGCGGGCTGTTGCCCGGCCATGGTGGTGTTCTGGATCGCGTTGATGCCTTGGTGCCGGTGTTGCCGCTGGCCCTGATGCTTGTGACGGCATGACCCCCACGCTTTTCACTTCGTGTAACACGCTGCCCCCCAAGGGGGCCTTCGCGCCTTGGGGCGGCCCGGCGTCGCTCAATCCGGTATGAAAAAACAACGCGTTACCGTTCTGGGCTCGACCGGCTCGGTCGGCGTCAATACGCTGGACGTGATTGCTGGCCACCCGGACCGTTTCGAGGTATTCGCACTCAGTGCGTCTACCCAGATCGAATTGATGCTGGCGCAATGTCAGCGTTTCCGGCCCAGTTACGCCGTGATGGCAAGCGCACCGCACGCCCATGAGCTGGCTGAAAAGTTGAAGGCAAATGGGCTGTCAACCCGCGTCTTGCTTGGGGAAGATGCGCTCGAAATCATAGCATCTGACGAACGTGTCGACAGCGTGATGGCGGCCATCGTGGGCGCTGCGGGTCTGGGTGCCTGCATGGCGGCAGCCCGGGCCGGAAAACGCCTGCTGCTGGCCAACAAGGAGGCCTTGGTGGTTGGTGGCGAGGTCTTCATGCAGGCTGTGCGCGAGGGCGGCGCCCAGTTGCTGCCCATCGACAGTGAGCATTCCGCGATTTTCCAGTCTCTGCCCGAAGACCCGGCAGCTTGGTCCGAGTGCATTGACAAGATCATCCTGACCGCTTCGGGCGGCCCGTTCCGCACTCGTGCGCCGGCCAGCCTGCGCGATGTCACGCCAGAAGAGGCCTGCGCGCACCCGAACTGGGTCATGGGGCGCAAAATCTCGGTGGATTCCGCCACCATGATGAACAAGGCGCTCGAAGTGATCGAGGCGCGTTATCTGTTCGGGCTGGCGCCAACGCAGATCGAGGTGGTGATCCACCCGCAGAGCATCATTCATTCGATGGTCCAGTACCGCGACACCTCGGTCGTGGCCCAGCTCGGCACGCCCGACATGCGGGTGCCGATTGCCTATGGCCTGGCCTGGCCCGGCCGCATCAGCTCGGGCGCCCAGGCGCTCGACTTCCGGGCGCTGGCCACCATGACTTTCTCGGTGCCGGACGACACCCTGTTTCCGGGCCTGCCGCTGGCCTGGGAAGTGTTGGGGGCGCCTGCAGGCACCACGGCAGTGCTCAACGCAGCCAATGAAGTGGCGGTCGCCGCATTTCTTGAAAAACGGATACGCTTTGACCAGATTCACGCCGTGAACCGCGCAACGCTGGACGCAGTTTCTGCGCCCGCCATTGGCGGCATCGGCGATCTGTTGGCACTGGACGAGCAGTCGCGCGCAGTCGCGACTGGTCTAGCTGCCAAACTGACCACCTGAGCGGAGTATTGCCATGCTGACCTTGGTCGCCTTTATTGTTGCGCTGGGCATCCTGATTGCCATCCACGAGTACGGCCATTACCGCGTGGCGGTAGCTTGCGGTGTCAAGGTTCTGAAGTTTTCGGTGGGGTTTGGCAAGCCGATCTACACCTGGCGGCTGAAGACTCGGCCCACCGAGTTTTCCATTGGCATGCTGCCGCTGGGCGGATACGTCAAGATGCTGGACGAGCGCGAAGGCCCGGTCGATCCGGCTGAGCGCCATCTGGCTTTCAACAACCGGCCCCTGGGTGCACGCGCCGCGATTGTGGCGGCCGGCCCGGCCGCTAACCTGCTGTTGGCCATCGTGCTGTATGCGATCGTCAACTGGAGCGGCATGCAGGAACCTCAGCCGGTGCTGGCCAGTCCGGTGGCCGGCTCGATTGCCGAACGTGCTGGCCTGCGCGGCGGTGAACGTGTCCAGCAGGCCGGCGTCGAAGGTGAAACGCTGGAGGAAGTGCGTTCCTTTGAAGACCTGCGCTGGCGCCTGACCCGCGCGGCCCTGGGCGGGCGCGACGTACGCCTGGAAGTGACCGACGGTGTGGGCGAGTCCGCCGGCGGCAGCGTCTCGGTGACGCGCAGCGTGCTGTTGCCACTGGGGCAGCTCAATGCCGCCGATGCCGATGCCCAGTTGTTCAGGAAAATCGGCATCCTGGGCCCCTGGACGCGGGCAGTGATCGGCGAGGTCATGCCGGGCGGTGCTGCGGAGAAAGCCGGCTTGCGCGCCGATGATGTGGTGCAGCGCATCGGCGAGCGGGGCATCGTCGACGGCCAGCAACTGCGCGAAACCATACGCAGCGCCAAAGGCGTGCAGAGCTGGCAGATCCTGCGGGGCGGGCAGACCCTGCAAATGCAGGTAACGCCGGAGATCCGGGAGGAGGGCGGGCAGTCCATCGGCCGCATCAACGCCTATGTGGGCACCCCGCCTGCGATGTTGACGGTGCGTTACGGGCCGCTGGACGGATTGTGGAAAGGTGCAGTGCGCACTTGGGAGGTATCGGTGCTGACGCTCAAGATGATGGGCAAGATGCTGATCGGCGAGGCGTCCCTGAAAAACCTCAGTGGACCGCTGACGATTGCGGACTACGCCGGCAAGTCGGCGAGCATCGGCCTGAGCGCTTACCTGTTGTTTTTGGCCCTGATCAGCGTCAGCCTTGGCGTGCTCAATTTACTGCCGTTGCCGGTTCTGGACGGTGGACACCTGATGTATTATCTTTGGGAGGCTATAACCGGCAAGAGCGTGTCTGACGCCTGGATGGACCGGTTGCAGCGCGGTGGCGTTGCCATCCTGCTGGGCATGATGACTGTTGCCCTGTTTAATGATATCACCCGGCTTTTGGGTTAGGGCTTTGGGTTAATTCCGTACTTTTCATGCAAAAACAAATCAAACGATTCAAGCTTCGCAGTGTTTCGGCGATGGTGGCCAGCTTTTTGATCGCGCAAGCCGCCTGGGCTGTGGACCCCTTCACGGTGCGTGACATTCGCGTTGAAGGCCTGCAGCGGGTGGAGCCTGGAACCATTTTTGCGTCGCTGCCTTTCCGCGTTGGTGATACGTATAGCGACGACAAGGGCTCCAGCGCAATTCGCACCTTGTTCGGCTTGGGCTTGTTCAAGGACGTCCGTCTGGAAGTCAGCGGCGACGTACTGGTGGTGATAGTGGAAGAACGGCCGACCGTGGCCGATGTGGACTTCGTCGGTGCCAAGGAATTTGACAAGGAAGCTCTGAAAAAGGCGCTGCGCGACATCGGGCTGGCCGACGGTCGGCCTTTCGACAAGGCGCTGGCCGACCGGGCCGAGCAGGAGCTCAAGCGTCAGTACATCAACCGCAGCCTCTACGGCGCGGAAGTGCTGACCACAGTGACCCCGATCGAGCGAAACCGGGTCAATGTCACCTTCAGCGTTATCGAGGGCGATATCGCCAAGATCAAGGAAATCCGCATCGTCGGCAACAAGGCCTTTAGCGAATCCACCCTGCGCGGCCTGTTTGACCTGAATACCGGTGGCTGGCTCAGCTGGTACACCAAGTCCGACCAGTACTCACGGGCCAAGCTCAATGCCGACATCGAAACCCTGCGTTCTTATTACCTGACCCGGGGTTACCTCGAGTTCAAGGTTGACTCCACCCAGGTGGCCATTTCGCCGAACAAGCAGGATATTTCGGTGACGCTCAATATCACCGAAGGCGAGCGCTTCACCGTGTCTGGTGTGAAGCTGGAAGGCAATTTCCTTGAGCGTGAGGAAGAGTTCAAGTCGCTGGTTGTCATCAAGCCCGGCGCTGCCTACAACGCCGACCAGGTGGCCCAAACCGTCAAGGCTTTCACCGAGTATTACGGCAGCTTTGGATTTGCCTTTGCCAAGGTCGAGGCCAAGCCGGAGATCGACAGGGCCAACAGCCGCGTCGCTTTTGTACTGCAGGGTGACCCATCGCGCCGTGCCTATGTGCGGCGCATCAACATCAGTGGAAACAACCGCACCCGCGATGAAGTGGTTCGCCGGGAGTTTCGCCAGTTCGAGGCGTCCTGGTATGACGGCGACAAAATTCGCTTGTCACGTGATCGCGTGGACCGCCTCGGCTACTTCACCGAGGTTAACATCGACTCCCAGGAAGTGCCGGGCACGCCTGATCAGGTGGATTTGAATCTGGCGGTGGTTGAAAAACCAACAGGCAACCTTCAGCTCGGCGCCGGTTATTCCAGTGCGGACAAGGTTTCGCTTTCCTTCGGCTTCAAGCAGGAAAATGCCTTTGGTACCGGCAATTACCTCGGTCTGGAAGTCAACACCGGAAAATACAATCGCCAGCTCGTCGTGAGCACCGTGGACCCCTACTTCACCGCGGATGGCATTTCGCGCACCATCGATTTGTATACGCGTACATCCCGGCCTTATGACAGTCAGAACGGGATTTTCGGATCCAACTATGCACTCAAGACAACCGGTGCAAGCATCCGTTTCGGCGTGCCATTCAGCGAGGTCGACACGGTTTACTTCGGTGTCGGCGTAGAGCAGATCAATATTTCCGGAACCAATCTCCCGGGGGTCTACCGGCAATACGTCAAAGATTTTGGTGCAAAAAGCAATACCTTCCCGCTGACTCTGGGCTGGTCTCGCGACGAACGAGACAGTGCGCTGGTTCCAACAACAGGACGTTTCCAGCGCGTTTATGGTGACTGGGGCGTTTTGGGTGACGCCAGGTTCCTGCGCGGCAATTATCAGTTCCAGCAGTACGTTCCGCTGAACAAGCAGTTCACGGTTGCTATGAACACCGAGTTGGGTTGGGGCAAGGGACTCAATGGACAGCCTTTCCCGGTGTTCAAGAACTCCTACTCCGGCGGCCTGGGTTCGGTACGTGGCTTTGAACCTGGATCCCTGGGCCCACGCGATGCAGATGGCAACTCTATTGGTGGTCCGAAAAAGATCACGCTCAATGCTGAATTGCTGGCTCCCTTTCCCGGTGCTGGCAACGACCGGACGCTGCGTTTGTTCGGTTTTGTGGACGTAGGCAATGTGTTTGGTGAAAAGGAAAAATACAATCTTCGCGAACTTCGGGCCTCGACGGGTATAGGCGTCAGCTGGATTTCTCCACTGGGGCCCTTGCGCTTGGCGTTCGCCCATCCAGTGAAGAAGAAGCCCGGGGATAAACTCCAGAGATTGCAATTCCAGATTGGTACATCGTTCTAATGAAACATTCCACATACAAGTTTCTTCTGGCCACCGCCTTGGCATTTGCCGCTTTTGCTGCAGGTGCGCAAGAGTTCAAAATCGGCGTTGTCAACATTGACCGCATCTTCCGGGAGGCCAACAGCGCCAAGGCGGCCCAGGCCAAGCTTGAGCAGGAGTTCGGCCGGCGTGAAAAAGAGCTCGGCGACCTCGGCACCCAGCTAAAGGCAGTGGCCGACAAGTTTGAACGCGAAGCGCCCACGCTTTCCGAGAGCCAGCGTGCCACACGCCAGAAGCAGCTGGTCGAGCAGGACAGGGACTTCCAGCGCAAGCGTCGGGAATTCCAGGAAGACCTCAATGCACGCAAGAACGAAGAGCTGCAACAGGTCATCGAGCGTGCCAACAAGGTGGTCAAAACGGTTGCCGAGACTGAAAAGTTCGACCTGGTGCTGCAGGAGGCGGTGTACGCCAATCCCAAGCATGACATCACCGACAAGGTCATCAGGGCGCTTAACGCCGCCAAATAAGTGTTCATCACAGGCCAGGCGTGACGCTCAGACTCGGGGACATCGTCGCGTCACTGGCCGGTGAGTTTGACGCCAGGTTAGTAGGTGACCCGGATGTCCTGATCCAGCGGCTCGCGCCCCTCGACACAGCCGGTCCCACCGAACTCAGCTTTCTCAGTCACATCAAATACCAGGGACAACTGAGCCAGTCGCTTGCCGCGTGTGTGGTCGTGGGGCCCCAGGCCGAACAGGCGGCGATTTTGCGCGGCGCCTGCATCGTGGTTGGCGATCCCTACCTTTACTTCGCCCGCATCACGCATCTCTGGAAAAAGTTTCACCAAATCGCCGATATGGGCGGGATTCATCCCACTGCATTCATTGATCCGTTGGCGCGGCTGGCGAAAGGCGTTTCGGTGGGAGCGTTTGCCTGTATCGGGCCGCATGCTGTCCTCGAGGTGGGCGTGCGTGTCGGCGAGCATGGCGTGATCGGTCGTGAGGTTATTGTCGGGACGCAAACCCGGCTGGCCGCGCGTGTTACCGTGGCCGACGGCTGCGTGATCGGCAAGCGCTGCATTGTGCATCCGGGCGCGGTGATAGGCGCCGACGGTTTTGGTTTTGCACCGCATGAAGGCACTTGGGTCAAAATCGAGCAACTCGGTGCGGTGCGTATTGGCAACGACGTCGAAATCGGCGCCAACACCTGCATAGACCGCGGCGCGCTGCAAGACACCGTGATCGAGGACGGCGTCAAGCTCGACAACCTGATCCAGATTGGCCACAACGTGCATATTGGGCGGCACAGCGCACTGGCTGGCTGCGTCGGCGTGGCAGGCAGTGCCACCATAGGCGCCCACTGCACCATAGGCGGCGGTGCGGTCGTGCTGGGGCATCTGAGCCTGGCCGATCACGTGCATGTCTCGGCAGCGTCGGTGGTCACACGTTCCATCCGCAAGCCGGGGCATTACACGGGGCTGTTTCCCATCGACGACAATGCGAGTTGGGAAAAAAATGCTGCCACGCTCAAACAGCTTCATGGCTTGCGTGAACGCCTCAAGGTGCTGGAGCAAACCACAGCCACCGCCTCGCGAAGGAAAGAAGAAAAATCATGATGGACATCCACCAAATCCTCAAGCAGTTGCCACACCGCTACCCCTTTCTGCTGGTGGATCGGGTGCTCGAACTCGAGAAAGGCAAGCGCATCAAGGCCCTGAAAAACGTCACCATGAACGAGCCGTTTTTCACCGGGCATTTTCCGCACCGGCCAGTGATGCCGGGCGTGCTGATGCTTGAGGCCATGGCGCAGGCCGCAGCCTTGCTGGCGTTTGACATGCAGGGCATCACCCCCGACGACAAGACTGTGTATTATTTTGCCGGCATTGACGGCGCACGTTTCAAACGGCCGGTGGAGCCGGGCGACCAGTTGGTCATGGAGGTGACACTGGAGCGGCTCAAGGCCGGGGTGTTCAAGTTCAAGGGCGTGGCCCGCGTGGGCGACAACATGGCCTGTGAGGCTGAACTGATGTGCACCATGCGCACGATCACATGACCCCCACGCTTTTCGCTCCGCGTAGTGCGCTGCTCCCCGAGGGGGCCGCTGCGCCTGCGGTCTGGCGGAGCCAGTCCCGCGGCCCCGGCTTGAAGGGACGCTTTCTCGCACGGCTACTGGTGTTACACATTTCTTTTTTTCATGACGGTTATTCATTCCACCGCGCTGGTTGATCCGGCGGCCCAGATCGACAGCAGCGTCAGCGTCGGCCCCTATACGGTGATCGGTCCGCATGTCCGCGTCGGCGCCGGCACCACCATCGGCGCGCATTGTGTGATCGAGGGGCACACCACCATCGGTCGGGATAACCACATCTTCCAGTTCAACTCGCTGGGCGCCATTCCCCAGGATAAAAAATACGCGGGTGAGCCTTGCGAGCTGGTCATCGGTGACCGCAACACCGTGCGCGAGTTCTGCACCTTCAACATCGGCTCGCCCGGCGACAGCGGTGTGACACGGGTGGGCAACGACAACTGGATCATGGCCTATGTGCACCTTGCGCATGACTGCCATGTGGGCAACCATACCGTCTTCGCCAACAACGCCCAACTGGCTGGCCACGTGCATGTGGGTGACTGGGTGATCCTGGGCGGCTTTACCGTGGTGCACCAGTTTGTGCGCCTCGGGGCGCACAGCATGACCGCCATGTGTTCGCTGCTGTTTGCCGACTTGCCGCCTTTTGTGATGAGCCAGGGCCAGCCCGCCGCAGCCCGTTCCATGAACTTCGAAGGCCTGCGCCGCCGTGGTTTTTCCCCGGACCGCATCGCGGCTGTCAAGGGCATGCACAAGGCACTGTACCGTGAAGACTTGACGCTGGAGCAGGCGAGGGCACGCATCGCCTCGCTGACGGCCCAGCATCCCGAAGCTGAGGCCGATGTGCAGATGATGCTGGGCTTTCTGGAAGGCACTTCGCCGCAACGCGGCATCGTGCGCTAGGCCCTCATGCCGCAAGCGCCCAGCTCTCTGCCGGTCCGTGGAGTGGTTGGACCCACCACCACCCCATTCTTGGCCCTGGTAGCCGGCGAAACTTCCGGCGACCTCCTGGCCGGGCTGCTGCTCGATGGTTTTCAGGCCCGCTGGCCGGACCTGCGTGCTGGCGGCATTGGTGGCGCGCAGATGACGCGGCGCGGATTCGGGGCCTGGTGGCCCAGCGAAAAGCTGGCGGTGCGTGGTTATGTCGAAGTCCTGCGGCATTACCGGGAGATTGTCGGTATCCGTACTCAACTCCGGCAGAAGCTGCTGGCTGACCGGCCCGACGTGTTCATCGGCGTGGATGCACCGGATTTCAACCTCGATCTGGAGGCCGACCTGAAGGCGGCGGGCATTCCAACGGTGCATTTTGTCAGTCCTGCCGTGTGGGCCTGGCGGGCTGATCGGGTCGACAAGATCCGCCGCAGCGTGGACCACGTGCTCTGCATATTCCCTTTCGAGCCGGCGCTGCTGGCCCAGCACGGCATCGCTGCCACGTATGTGGGGCATCCGCTGGCCGGCGTGATACCCATGCAAGCTGACCAGGCCGCAGCGCGGCAGCAGCTTGGGCTGCAGGCGGACGATCTGGTGCTGGCACTGTTGCCGGGCAGTCGCCACTCCGAAATTGCTTACCTGGCTGAGCGCTTTTTCAGGGCTGCAGCCCTTGTCCGGCGTGCGCACCCAGCTATCAAAATCATAGTGCCCGCGATTCCCGCACTGCGCACACAGATTGAACAGGCGGCACAGGCCGCTGGCATGCTGGCGCATGTGCAGATCGTTTCCGGTCAGTCGCACGCTGCGCTGGCCGCCTGTGATGTCACGCTGATTGCCAGCGGCACCGCCACGCTGGAAGCGGCGCTGTACAAGCGACCCATGGTGATTGCCTACAACATGAACTGGCTGTCCTGGCAGATCATGCGGCGCAAGAAGCTCCAGCCCTGGGTCGGCCTGCCCAACATTCTGTGCCGCGATTTTGTGGTGCCTGAACTGCTGCAGGACGCTGCCACGCCGCAAGCCTTGGCAGATGCCGTTTTGCACTGGGTGGATGCGAAAATCTTCGCGCCCGAAAAAGTCCGCGTACTTGAACAACGATTCACAAAGCTGCACGAGGAATTGCAGCGCGATACCGCGAAAATAGCCACCGATGCGATCCAGAACATTCTTGCAGGCTGAACAGGCCATGCTTTCCTGGGACACGCCAGGCCTGTGGGCTGGCGTGGACGAGGCCGGCCGGGGCCCGCTGGCCGGCCCGGTGGTGGCTGCCGCCGTGATCCTGGACGATCTGCAGCCGATCAAGGGCCTGGCCGACTCCAAGGTTCTGACCGCATTGCGCCGAGAAAGGCTCTATGACGAGATCCGCGCCAAGGCGCTGTGCTGCTCAATTGCCATGGCCACGGTCGAAGAAATCGACAGTCTCAACATCCTGCAGGCCACCCTGCTGGCGATGCGGCGCGCCGTCGAGGGCCTGCGCCTGAAGCCTGTGAAGGTGCTGGTGGACGGCAACCGCCTGCCGACGCTGAGTATCCTTGCTGAAGCCATTGTCAAAGGGGATGCGCGCATTCCGGCGATTTCCGCGGCCTCCATTCTTGCCAAGGTGCACCGCGACCGCTGGTGCGAGCAGTTCCATCTGGAGTACCCGCAATACGGTTTTGCCGGCCACAAGGGTTACGGTACGGCGGAACATCTGGCAGCCCTGCGCGAGCACGGTGCCTGCCCGCAGCACCGCCGCTCCTTCAGCCCGGTGGCAGAGGTGCTGCGTTGAGCGCCGGTGCGCCGGTCCTTGTCACGTCCCGCGACAATACCTTGCTCAAGGACCTGCGCAGGCTGTCGCAGGACAACACGGCCTACCGCAAGCAGCAACGCATCTGGCTTGAAGGTGACCACCTGTGCCGTGCGGCGCTGGATCGCGGCTTGAGGCCTGCAGTGGCCGTTTTTTCTGAGTCTTTTTGGCCTCTAGCCCCCGCCGAATGGGCGCAGGCAGCTATCAAAACCATAGTGATCCCGGATCTGCTGATGGCCGACATCAGCGGACTTGAGTCGCCCGCGCGCATGGGGTTTATTCTGGACCTGCCGGCGCCTGCCGCCCTGGCACCGGGCGCCGCCTCGCTGATCCTGGACCGGGTGCAGGATGCTGGCAATGTCGGTTCCATGCTGCGCAGCGCAGCGGCCTTCGGTTTCAGCCAGGTGCTGGCGCTCAAGGGCACGGCCGCGCTGTGGTCGCCCAAGGTGCTGCGCGCCGGCATGGGTGCGCATTTCGCGCTGCAGCTGATTGAAGGCCTGGCCCCCGAAGAACTCGATGCGCTGACGGTACCGGTTCTGGTCACGAGTTCCCACCACGGGAGTTTTTTGAATCAGCAAGCCCTGCCCATGCCCTGTGCCTGGGCCATGGGTCACGAAGGGCAGGGCGTGGGCGACGCCCTGATGGCGCGAGCTGCCCTCAAGGTCCGCATCGCCCAGCCCGGCGGCGAGGAGTCCCTCAATGTGGCAGCTGCCGCTGCAATCTGCCTCTACGCCAGCTCGATTGCTGCTCGCTAGGCTCGATTAGCTCGGGATATTTTCTTTACCAGTTGGGGCCGCGGGTCCGGCTCCGCCGGCCCACAGGCGCAGCGGCCCCCTTGGGGGGCAGAGAGTTACGCGAAGCGAACGAACGTGGGGGCGTTATATAATCAGTGGCTTTTCAAAACACAGCTTCGCCCAGCGCATACCAAGCCAACCCCCTCACAAAAGCAGCCCGCAAGAGTCTTACCGAGACGTTTCTTGTGCACGCTTGGGCGAACCGTAACCCATCCGGAGAACCCAGTGCTTTTGTCTCTACAGGGAAAATCAGGAAGAACCCCGCACGCCATTCTGGCGCTCGCAGACGGCACGGTCTTCCTCGGCAATTCCATCGGGGCCCCGGGCTCCACTGTCGGTGAGGTGGTGTTCAACACCGCGATGACCGGCTACCAGGAAATCCTGACTGACCCGAGTTATTGCCAGCAGATCGTCACGCTGACGTACCCCCACATCGGCAACTACGGTGTCAATGCCGAAGACGTCGAAGCCGAAAAAGTCCACGCCGCTGGCCTGATCATCAAGGACTTGCCGCTGCTGGCCTCCAACTTCCGCATGGACATGACCCTGACCGAGTATCTGGTCAAGGAAAACACCGTTGCCATCGCCGGGATCGACACCCGCCAGCTGACACGTCACCTGCGCAGCCATGGCGCCCAAAACGGCTGCATCCTGGCGCTGCCTGCCGGTGAAGATGTCTCCCAGGCCAACAAAGACAAGGCCATTGCTGCCGCCAAGGCGGCCCCCAGCATGGCCGGCCTGGACCTGGCCAAAGTGGTGTCGGTCAAACAGACCTACGAGTGGACGCAGACCGAGTGGAAACTGGGCGCCGGTTACGGCGTGCAGATCACGCCGAAATTCCACGTGGTGGCTTTTGACTTCGGCGTCAAGAAAAACATACTGCGCATGATGGCCGAACGCGGCGCGCGCATCACGGTGGTACCGGCGCAGACGCCGGCGGCCGACATTCTCAAGCTCAAGCCTGACGGCATCTTTCTTGCCAACGGGCCAGGCGATCCACAGCCCTGCGACTACGCCATTGCCGCCGTGCGCGAACTGATCGAGACCGGCATCCCGACCTTCGGCATCTGTCTGGGCCACCAGATCATGGCGCTAGCCAGTGGCGCGAAGACCTTCAAGATGAAGTTCGGCCACCACGGCGCCAATCATCCAGTGAAGGACCTCGACAACGGGCGGGTCAGCATCACCAGCCAGAACCACGGTTTCGCGGTCGATGAAAAAACCCTGCCAGCCAATCTGCGTCCGACCCACATCAGCCTGTTCGACGGCACGCTGCAGGGTCTCGCCCGTACCGACAAGCCGGCCTTCTGCTTCCAGGGCCACCCGGAAGCCTCGCCCGGCCCGCACGACATCTCGTATTTGTTTGACCGTTTCACCGCCCTCATGGAACAGCATGGAGGAAAAAAATAATGCCAAAACGCACAGACATCAAGTCGGTCCTCATCATTGGCGCTGGCCCCATCATCATCGGCCAGGCCTGCGAGTTCGACTATTCGGGTGTGCAGGCCTGCAAGGCCTTGCGCGAAGAAGGCTACAAGGTCATCCTGATCAACAGCAATCCGGCGACGATCATGACCGACCCGGCCACGGCCGACGTCACCTACATCGAGCCTATCACCTGGCAGACGGTTGAGAAGATCATCGCCAAGGAGCGGCCCGACGCGATCCTGCCGACCATGGGCGGGCAGACCGCGCTGAACTGCGCGCTGGACCTGTGGCACCACGGTGTGCTTGACAAATACAAGGTCGAGTTGATAGGCGCCACGCCCGAAGCCATCGACAAAGCCGAAGACCGGCTGAAGTTCAAGGACGCAATGACCAAGATCGGGCTGGGCTCGGCGCGTTCGGGCATTGCCCACAGCATGGAAGAAGCCTGGACGGTGCAGAAGACGCTGGGTTTCCCGACCGTCATCCGCCCCAGCTTCACCCTGGGTGGCACCGGTGGCGGCATTGCCTACAACTCGGAAGAGTTTGAAGTCATCTGCAAGCGCGGCCTTGAAGCTTCGCCAACCAACGAGTTGCTGATCGAGGAGTCGCTGCTGGGCTGGAAAGAGTACGAGATGGAAGTGGTCCGTGACAAGGCCGACAACTGCATCATCGTCTGCTCGATTGAAAACCTGGACCCCATGGGTGTGCACACCGGCGACTCGATCACCGTGGCACCAGCCCAGACCCTGACCGACAAGGAATACCAGATTCTGCGCAATGCTTCGCTGGCTGTGCTGCGCGAAATTGGCGTCGATACCGGCGGCTCCAATGTGCAGTTTTCGATCAACCCGGTTGACGGCCGTATGGTCGTGATCGAGATGAATCCACGCGTGTCGCGCTCCTCGGCGCTGGCGTCCAAGGCTACGGGGTTCCCGATTGCCAAGGTCGCGGCCAAGCTGGCGGTCGGCTACACGCTGGATGAACTGCGCAACGAGATCACCGGCGGCGCGACGCCTGCGAGTTTCGAGCCCAGCATTGACTACGTGGTGACCAAGATTCCGCGTTTCGCGTTTGAAAAATTCCCCGCAGCCGATTCGCGCCTGACCACCCAGATGAAGTCTGTCGGCGAAGTCATGGCCATGGGTCGCACCTTCCAGGAGTCCTTCCAGAAAGCCCTGCGCGGCCTGGAAGTCGGCGTGGACGGCATGAACGAAAAAACCCAGGATCGCGAGGTGCTGGAGAAGGAACTCGGCGCGCCCGGCCCTGATCGCATCTGGTACGTCGGCGATGCCTTCGCGCTAGGCATGAGCGTGGACGAGGTGTTTGCTCTCACAAAAATCGACCCATGGTTCCTGGTGCAGATCGAGCAGATCGTCAAGATCGAGCTGGAGCTGGAAACCACGTCACTGGACAAGCTGGACGCCGCCACGCTGCGCGCACTCAAACAAAAGGGATTTTCCGACCGGCGCCTGGCCAAACAGCTCAAGACCACCGACACCGCTATCCGCGAAAAGCGCCGTGCGCTGGGTGTGCGTCCGGTTTACAAGCGTGTGGACACCTGCGCGGCCGAGTTCGCCACCAACACCGCCTACATGTATTCGACTTACGAGGCCGAAGGCAGTGAGTGTGAAGCCGCGCCGACCGGTAATAAAAAAATCATGGTGCTGGGTGGCGGTCCGAACCGCATTGGCCAGGGCATCGAGTTTGACTACTGCTGCGTACATGCTGCACTCGCCATGCGCGAGGACGGTTACGAAACCATCATGGTCAACTGCAACCCCGAGACCGTGTCCACCGACTACGACACCTCTGATCGCCTGTATTTCGAGCCACTCACGCTGGAAGATGTGCTCGAAATCGTCGACAAGGAAAAGCCGCTGGGTGTAATCGTGCAGTACGGCGGTCAGACCCCCTTGAAGCTGGCGCTGGACCTGGAGAAAAACGGCGTGCCCATCATCGGTACCTCGCCTGACATGATTGACGCAGCGGAGGACCGCGAGCGTTTCCAGAAGCTGTTGCATGAACTGAAATTGCGCCAACCGCCCAATGCTACGGCCCGCACCGAGCCCGAAGCACTCGAAAAAGCCGCTGCCCTCGGCTACCCGCTGGTGGTGCGCCCCAGCTACGTTTTGGGTGGCCGCGCGATGGAAATCGTCCATGAGCAACGCGACCTCGAGCGTTACATGCGCGAGGCCGTCAAGGTCAGCCATGACTCGCCGGTGCTGCTGGACCGCTTCCTGAACGACGCCATCGAGTGTGACGTGGACTGCATCCGCGACCCGGACGGTGTGACCTTCATCGGCGGCGTCATGGAACACATCGAACAGGCCGGCGTGCACAGCGGCGACTCAGCCTGTTCGCTGCCGCCGTACTCGCTGGCTCCGGAAACCATCACCGAGATCAAGCGCCAGACCGCCGCCATGGCCCAGGCCCTCAATGTCGTTGGTCTGATGAACGTGCAATTTGCGATCCAGCGTGTGGATGGCAAGGACGTGATTTATGTGCTGGAAGTGAATCCGCGCGCATCGCGCACCGTCCCTTTCGTGAGCAAGGCCACCGGCATCCAGCTCGCCAAGGTGGCGGCGCGTTGCATGGTCGGCCAGACCCTGGCCGCGCAAGGCATAGGCAAGGAAGTCACGCCACCGTACTTCAGCGTCAAGGAAGCCGTCTTTCCTTTCGTCAAGTTTCCCGGGGTGGACACCATTCTTGGCCCCGAGATGAAGTCCACTGGCGAGGTGATGGGGGTTGGCAAGACCTTTGGCGAGGCCTTTGTGAAGTCGCAGCTCGGCGCTGGCACCAAGCTGCCGACCTCGGGCAAGGTCTTCCTGACCGTCAAGAACAACGACAAGGAACGCGCCGTGGACGTGGCACGTGCCTTGGCCGCCATGAAGTTTGATCTGGTGGCCACCAAGGGCACGGCGGCAGCCATCACGGCGGCCGGCATCACGTGTGGTGTGGTCAACAAGGTCACCGAAGGCAGGCCGCATGTGGTGGACATGATCAAGAACAACGAGATTGCGCTGGTCATCAATACGGTCGAGGAGCGCCGCAATGCGATTGCCGATTCGCGGCAGATCCGCACCTCGGCGCTGCTGGCCCGGGTCACCACCTTCACCACGATTGCCGGTGCCGAAGCGGCGGTCGAGGGAATGAAGTACCTGGACAACCTGACCGTGCATTCGATCCAGGAACTACACGCCCAGCTGGTCGCCTGAGCCCAAGCTGAGGAAAGCTCGCTTGTCACGCATGGGGCGGCGCGGTAAATTTCGCGGATGTATTCCGCCGCCGCTCCCACCGCTGCGACCGTTCGGACCTGGTCAACCGATGTGGTGGACCAGGGACGTCGGCTCGACTATTGGGTTGGCGCCATCTGCGAGGCCTTTCTCGAGATGGACTGCAGTTCACGCGAGGATTTTGCTTTCGATGGAACCCTGAGCAGTGTCGCCCTGGACGAGCTCTCGCTGAACCAGGTCAAGGCCAGTACGCAGGATGTCTTCCGCACCCCCGCAGGCATTGCGCGTGGGCAGTGCCATCCCTTCTATCTGATTGCCCAGCTGCACAGTCCCTGGCACGTGCGGCAGGGCGGGCATGTGGCCCACTTGCGACCGGGCGATGCCGTGCTTGTAGATTCGTCGCATGCTTATGAGCTGCATTTCCCCGAAGCCGTGGCTTGCCTGTCGGTGCAGCTGCCACGCGCTTGGGTTGGGCGCTGGTTGGCCAACCCCGGCAGCAAACTTCCGAGAACGGTGGCACGCGACCGGGGCTGGGGCAAGTCGCTGTCAGCGCTGTGCCTGCAGCTTGGCGAGGACCCCGCACTCGCGCTCGGCTATCCACAAACGCTTCTGGCGGACCAGCTCGGCGCGACGCTGGCTGCGGCGCTTGAGCCAGTGCCAGTTGACGCATCCGGCGGCGCGGCAGACACTGTTCGACGGGCGGTACACATACTGCGCAGCAGACTGGACCAGCCAGGGCTGGTCGCGATCGAGGTGGCCTTGGAGCTGGGCCTGTCGGTGCGGACTTTGCACCGTGGCTTTTCGGCCCAGGGCCTCACCTTTGCCGGCACCCTGCGCCGGCAACGGATGACGCAGGCCTGCCGCCTGATGGAGCAGCCACGGCTGGCTGGCCTCACGATTGCCGAGATCGGGCGCCGTTGCGGCTACTCGGACGCCTCGCATTTCGTCAGGGAGTTCCGCCGCCTGTCAGGAAGTACACCAGCGCAATGGCGCCGCCGGCGCACGCCAGCCTGAGCTGGCGCGCAGCAGCCATTGCGCTGGCGCGATCCGGCCATTCCAGCGCTTTCTGGCCCTTAAGCTTGGTCTCGTGCACTGCAGTTTTGCAGGGCCGCTGATCAACATTCAAGGAGACCTTCATGGCTGATACCTACGTCCTGGTTCATGGTGCCTGGCACACCGGCGAGTTGTTCGAACCGGTGGCCGAGCACATCCGTGCGATGGGCCACAGCGTCTGGTGCCCGACGTTGACGGGCAACCGGGCGGTCGACAACCGCGCGACTGTGGGTCTCACGGAAGCGGCTCAATCGCTCATCGACTACCTCGAGCAAAACGACTTGAGCGATGTCCGTCTGGTAGGTCACAGCTACGGCGGCATGGTGATCTCCAAGGCGGCTGACGTGGTGCCCGGGCGCCTGCGCCGGCTGGTCTACCAGAATGCCTTTGTGCCACTGAACGGCCAATGCCTCAACGACATGGTGCCGCCGCATTACAAATCGCTTTTCGATCAGATTGCTGCGGCAAGCGACAACGCGGTCATGCTTCCCTTTCCGATCTGGCGTGAGGCCTTCATCAACGACGCTGACGCCGCGCTGGCGCAGAGCAGTTTTGACCGGCTGAACCTCCAGCCGTACCGGACATTCACCGAAGCCATTTCCCTGACTCGCGAACTGGCTGCGATGGAAATCGGCAAAAGCTACATCAATGTGGAGCAGGACGCGGCCATGCCGCACAGCATGCCCTGGCACCCACGCCTGTCCGAGCGGCTGGGCTTGTTCCGCTTGGTGGCCTGTGCCGGCAGCCACGAGATATGTTTCACCAACCCTGCCTTGCTGGCTCAAAAGATCGTTGAAGCGGGAAGAGACTGAGGCGCGCTGCCATGGCCTGGGGCCGGTCTTTCGGGGCATAATCCGGGGACCACATACCGCCGGGCAGATGCCCGGCGGTTTCGCTTTTGCAGGACTTGAACATGGCAACCATTCCCATTACCAAAAAAGGCGCAGAAAAGCTCAAGGCCGAACTGCACCAGCTCAAGACGGTAGAGCGCCCTCATGTGATCAACCTGATCTCGGAGGCGCGCGCCCAGGGCGACCTCAGCGAGAACGCGGAATACGACGCCGCCAAGGACAAACAGGGATTTGTCGAAGGCCGGATCCAGGAGATCGAAGGCAAGCTGTCGGCGGCGCAGATCATTGACCCGACCGAGGTGGACGCCGGCGGCAAGGTGGTCTTCGGCTCGACCATCGAGCTCGAAGACGAAGACACCGGCGACAAGGTGACCTACCAGATCGTCGGCGAGGACGAGGCCGACATCAAGCTGGGTCTGGTCAACATCAGCTCGCCGATTGCGCGCGCGCTGATCGGCAAGGACGAGGGTGACACCGCCGAGGTGCAGGCGCCTGGCGGCATCCGCCGCTATGAAATCATCGCGGTGATGTACATCTGATGCGCCTCTGCTTGAACAATGAGTGCTCACGCGCAGCTCGCTGCCGTTCATTCTGAGGCGGGGCACCCCCGGCCCCGATCTTGAACACCCGGTCACACATCAGCATCCTGCTGGCTGCCCTCTGGTGGGGCAGCCTGACCGGTCTGGGTTTCATCGTGGTGCCGATGTTGTTCATTCACCTGCCCGGTCCGGCTGCGGCCGGTGCCATGGCAGCGAAACTGTTCACCGCCCAGACCTGGCTCAGCGTGGCCTGCGCCATGCTCCTGCTGCTGCTCTTGAATAAAAAAGAGGCTCCAGCCCTTTCCCCGTCTGCGCAAGCTGCTATGAAATATGTAGTGGCTGGCTTGCTGCTGGCGGTGCTGGTGGAGTTCGGCGTGGCGTCGAAGATCGTCACTGCGCGCGCCAGCGGCGGTGACCTTCGTTTCTGGCACGGGCTTGGCAGCGCGATGTACCTGCTCCAGTGGGTGTGTGCCGGAATGGTCTTGTTGCGACTGTCAGGTAATACGCGCGCCTCCTGATCCCCGTATGTGAGGTGCCAATAGCGGTCTGACGACTTGCTGACAGCTACATGGCCGCTGCGGGAAAACTCGCTCCTCTCTTATCGTCTGTGCCCTCAGGCTAGCGGTATTTAGGAGCACATGATGTTGATTCGCGCAAATTTCGGGCGGCTTTCCCGCGCTGGGACCGTTCCCCTCAAATTTCTTTTAGCCGCTGCAGTCCTTACAACTGCAGGGGCAGTCTGGGCGCAAGGCGCCGCAGCGCCCGGTGGCAATCCCTTGAAGATTGGGGTCATCGGCCCCTTGACTGGGGCGTCGGCTGATTTCGGTGTTCCGATGTTCAACGGCGTCCAGCAGGCAGTCGATGAAATCAATGCCGTAGGCGGGTATCTGGGTCGCAAGATCGAACTGGTAAAAAAGGACGATAAGGCCGATCCCGACACCGGGCTGAAGATGTCGCAAGAGCTCATAGCGGAGAAGGTTTCGGCAACCATCGGCTTTTGCAATACGGGCGTGGCGGCGAAATCGCTTGATGTGTTTCAAAGCAATCGGGTGCCGCTGATCATTCCCTGCGCAACCGGCTCCCCACTGACGGCCAAGTTTCCACCGGCTGAGAGTTATATTTTCCGAACATCGGCCAAGGATGCGATTCAAGCGCCGTTTGTGGTCGATGACATTCTCAAGCGTGGCTGGGATAAAGTTGCCATTTTCGCAGACACCACGGGCTACGGCGAAGCGGGCCTGAAGGATGTCGAAAGCGCCCTGACTGCCAAAAAATTGCTGCCCGTTTATGTCACGCGTTTCAAACTGGGCGTGACGGACCTGACCGTGGAATTGAAAGCTGCACGAACCGCAGGCGCTAATGTTGTGTTCAGCTACACCGTGGGTCCTGAAAACGCGGTCATTGCGCGCGGGCGTCAGGCGTTGGGCTGGAAGGTGCCGCAGGTGGGTGCGTGGCCTTTGTCGTTCCCGTCGTTCGTTGAAGGTGGCAAGGAGGCAGCCGATGGTGCACTCATGGCGCAGACGTTTATTGCTGAACCCAGCAACGAACGCCGGGCCTCGTTTTTGACAGCTTACGCCCGAAAATTCAATGTGAAGAAAATTCCGGTGCCAATGGCCGCAGCGCAGGGCTATGACGCCACGTATATCCTGGTCTATGCCCTGCTGGGTATTCGCGACGGCAACCTGAGCGGGCCAGCGATCAAGGCATCGCTGGAGAACAAAAACCGTACCTACTACGGGGTTGTTGCAACCTACGACCAGCCCTTCAGCAAGCTGGACAAGGATGCCCTCTCGGCCAATATGCTGGTGATGGGACAGGTCAAAAATGGCGCTGTGACGTTCGCGTATCCCGGAGACGCCAAACGCAATCTCTTCGTTCAGAGAAAACAATGAGCAACCAGGAACCGCAGCACTCTTTGCAAGCAGGGGCCGCGGGTCTGGCTTAGCCAGCCCGCAGGCGCAGCGGCCCCCGAGGGGCTGGAGCCTGCGGCTCCGAGTCTGCTTGAGCAGACTTGGACAGGCGACAGAGGCGAAGCGTCTCGCTAGCCACGGCCTGCAAGGCCACGGGAGCTACGCGGAGCGAGCGACCGTGGGGGCCATTTCAGCAGCTTCCAGGGTGTTGACCAGCAGCATGGTGATCGTCATGGGGCCGACGCCGCCCGGCACCGGCGTGATCCATCCCGCGACGTCCTTCACCCCCCCAAAATCCACGTCTCCGCAGAGCTTTCCTTCGTCATTGCGGTTCATGCCCACGTCGATGACCACCGCGCCGGGCTTGACCATGTCGGCGGTCAGTACATTGCGCTTGCCGACGGCAGCCACCACGACATCGGCCTGAAGCGTCAGGGCCTTGAGGTTCTGCGTGCCGCTGTGGCAAATGGTGACCGTCGCATTTTTCTGCAGCAGCATCAGGGCCATGGGTTTGCCGACGATGTTGCTGCGGCCGATGACCACTGCGTGTTTGCCCTTGAGCTCGTAGCCAATGCTTTCAAGCATCTTCATGCAGCCATAGGGCGTACACGGCCAGAAGCCGGGCTGGCCAACCATCAGCGCGCCGGCGCTGGCGACGTGGAAGCCATCCACGTCTTTCGCCGGCGAAATGGCTTCGATCACCTTTTGCGCGTCGATGTGCGCAGGCAGCGGCAACTGCACCAGGATGCCGTGGATGGCCGGGTCGCGGTTCAGGGCATCCACCCGCGCCAGCAGGTCGGCTTCGCTCAAGGTGGCGGGGTATTGCTCCAGCACCGAGTGCAGGCCGCTGTCCTGGCAGGCCTTGACCTTGTTGCGCACATAGACCTGGCTGGCCGGGTTTTCGCCAACCAGTACCACCGCGAGGCCCGGCGTGGCGCCGCGCGCGCTCAGGGCGGCGGCCCGTCTGGCGATATCGCCGCGCAGTTGTTTGGACAAGGCATTGCCGTCGATCAGTTGTGCGGTCATGTGGTTGATTTTCAAGTAAAAACGCCCGCCGGTCTTTGACCTACGGGCGCAAGCAGCTATAAAAACGATAGCAGCAGGAGGGCGGGCTCAGGCTTTGGGCGCGTTCGAGCCCAAGGCGATTTTCAGCAGGTCGGCCACCGTGTTGGCATTGAGTTTTTCCATGATGTTGGCGCGGTGCGCTTCGACCGTCTTGATGCTGATGCCCAAGTCGTCGGCGATCTGCTTGTTCAGCCGGCCGGCGACGATGCGTTCCAGCACCTGGGCTTCGCGCGATGTCAGCTTGGCCAGCAGGGCGTCGCGGCTGGCCGACTGCTGGTGTTCGCTGAAGGCCTCTTTGGCCTGGCCCAGCATGCGTTCGACCAGGCTGACCAGGGCTTCTTCCTGGAAAGGCTTCTGAATGAAGTCCATCGCGCCTTTTTTCATGGTGTCCACTGCCATGGGCACATCCCCGTGACCGGTGATGAACACGATGGGCAGTGGCGACTTGCGTTCGACCAGGCGGTCCTGCAGTTCCAGGCCGGTCATGCCGCCCATGCGGATATCCACGATCAGGCAGGCGACTTCACGGGCGTCGTAGCGGCTCAGAAAGGTTTCGGCGGAGTCATAACAACGTACGCGGTAGTCCTTGCCCTCCAGCAGCCACTGCAGCGAGTCGCGAACGCCTTCGTCATCGTCGACGACATACACGGTGCCTTTTTTCGGAATCAAGCTCATGCCAAACCTTTTGCGTAGACGGTATCAAACAGCTTGTCAGTGAACGCCGGCCGGCGGGGACGGCGTTTCTGTGGCAGCCAGGGCTGGTGAAAGCAGGGGAGTCACGGGGACCCAGAAGGTGAACCGGCACCCCACCACTTCGTCGCCATTGTAGAGGTTCTCCGCCTGCATCCTGCCCTGGTGCGACTCAACGATACTGCGGCATAGCTTGAGGCCAATGCCCATGCCTTCGGCCTTGGTCGAGTAGAAGGCTTCATAGAGCCGGCTGATGACTTCGGGTGACATGCCCTTGCCCGAATCCAGCACCGAAAACTCGATCACGTTTTGTTCGTCAATGGTTTTGGGAACCACGCGCAACTCGACGCTGCGGCGCGCTGTCGGCCGCTTCGCCTGCGCGATCGACTCTGCACCGTTTTTCATCAGGTTGATCAGCACCTGCTCGATCAAAATGGGGTCCACCATCACCGGCGGCAGGCGTGCCGCAATGTAGTGACTCAGACGCACGTTATGCCGGCGCAGCTCAATGTCGGCAAGTTCCATCGCATTGCTGACCATGGTGGCCACGTCGGCCGAGCTGCGGTTCGGCTCGCTGCGTTTCACAAAGGAACGGATGCGCTGGATGATCTGGCCGGCGCGGTGCGCCTGCTTGGCGGTTTTTTCCAGCGCGACCAGCAGGTCTTCATTGCTGATCTGCTGGCCCTTGATGCGCGAGACCATGCCGTTGCAATAGTTGTTGATGGCGGTCAGCGGCTGGTTCAGTTCGTGGGCCACGCTGGACGCCATCTCGCCCATGGTGATCAGGCGGCTGGCGGACTGGGCGCGTTCGGCCTGCAGGGCGGCCTGCTCCTCGGCATGGCGGCGCGGCGTGATGTCGCTGGCAATCACCATCTGGGCCAGCCGGCCGTCGACCCAGGTGAGGTAACGCGAGCGCACTTCCAGCCACTTGCCGAGCTCGGGTACAAAAATCTCGGCATTTTCGGACTGCGCCGTAGTCAGGGTGTCGGTCGGAAAGCCCGCCAGGCCATCCACGGCGTCCAGCGTGTCGTCGGTAGGGTGCACCGCTGGCACCCCGGCCTGTGCGATCAAATTCATGTGGCCTGCGACATCGCCGCCGAACCAGGCGCGGTACAGCTTGTTGGCAAACAGCAGCTCCTCGCTGCCCAGCGGCGCGACAGACACCGCAGCGTCCAGCCCTTCCAGCACGGTGGTGAAGCGTTCGTAGGAGTTGGAGAGTTCCTCGCGCACGCGCTTGGGCTCGGTGATATCGGTGACTGAGGTCATCCAGCCGGTCTGCTGGCCGCGCGGGTCTATCAGCGGTGAGACGTACATACGTGCATCAAAAATCGCGCCGCTTTTGCGTTTGATGCGCACCTCAAAACCGCCCGGCGTGGAGCGGCCGTGCAACTCGTCATCGAGACGGGCTGCAAGCGTTTCCATGTCTTGCTCCGGCCAATAGGGGAAAGGCGCGGTGCGACCAACCAGTTCGCCCTCGCTCCAGCCGGTCATCTGGCAAAAGGCCGGGTTCACGTAGGTGATGCGGCCCTGCAGGTCCAGGGCACGCATGCCGGTGAGCATGGAGTTTTCCATGGCTCGTCGGAAGTTGGTCTCGGAGATCAGCGCTTCCTGGGCCTGCACGCGCCGCCGCGTATGGCGCCAGGTGCCCAGCAGCATCCAAACGGTCAGGCCACTGAGTGCGCTGACCAGCCAGAAAAAGCCGCTTCCCACGACGCCGAGCGAGGCGCGATAACCTTGGGCCTTGAGCAACAAGCCGTTGCCAACCGGCGACACGGGGATTTCATACTCCTGCGCCGCGTCGGACCAGGGCAGCAGCTTGGCGGCGGTGTTGCGCGGTGGTGGCAAATTGCCGGCCAGCAGTTTGCCCTGGTCGTCAAGCAGGGCCACGGCATATTTGGCGGTCACCTCGGTCGGCACACCGAAGCGAAGCAGGCCGTCCACCGCGTATTCCCCGAGGATCACGCCGCCGAACTTGCCCTGGTCATCAAGCGGCACATGCAACTGCAGCGTGGGCCCGTTGTAGCTGGCGTCGTCCTTGTTGCTCAATGGGCGTGAATACACTGGCTGGCGCAAATCGCGGGCCAGGCCGAAGGTGCCTTCGGTTTCACCGTATTTGAGCTGGTCTCCGGAAACTCGCGCCTGCGCCAGATTCGCACTGGGGGAGACATAGGCGGCCCGGACCTTGCGGCGTGCATCCACCCAGGTCACGGCCAGCAGCTCGGGGTACTGGTTGACCAGCGACTCGGCCTGGGCAGTGAATTCCTCCCTGTCCACGTCCTTGTTGGAGACGTCGCGGCCCAGGCGCATCAGTTGCTCCTGGCGCTCCAGCAGCCGCAGGCGCAGCCTCTGCTGGGCATACTCCACATCGCGTTTCACAGCTTGCTGCTCGCGATCAATTTCCTCAATGCGCAGGTAGGCGAAGGCGGCGATCACCGCCGCCAGAAACAGCATCACGGCCAGCAGTGGTCCGAGGGTGACGAAGCGGTCCTGTCGGGTCGGCGATTGTTTGCGCCACCAGCGGCGCCATTGCGCCAGCGGCGCGGTGCCAGACGGGCGAACTGGGGGGGCGGGTGTGGGCAGGGTCATGGTGGGCGATCAAGTTTACGCCCTGCCGACCGTGTTTCCGTTGCCGTACCGCCCGTCATGACGCGTTGTCGGCCCGATGCTGTTGATATCGAAGCGATACCGAAGCGAATGGTCCCGGAGGATCGATATATCACAATATGAAATCAGCAGGCGCTATTTGAAATTTTGGATTAATTGTGGGAAACTGGAGGCTTGAATCCAAATTGCGTTACAACGTGATGAAGATGCTACTCAACACAGGCTGACAACCCCAGCCAACAGCAGGAGACAAAACCATGGCTGCAAATCCGGAACAGGCACGTGTGGACACTTTGAACGCAGCCGCGAATGACGCGCTGGACAAGGATTCCCAGGAAACGCGGGAGTGGCTCGAAGCCCTGACCGCCGTCATCGAAAGTGAAGGCCCGGAGCGCGCCCACTTCCTGCTGGAGCAACTGCTCGAGCACGCCCGTCAGGGCAGCATCGACATGCCGTTTTCGGCCAACACCGGTTATGTCAACACCATCGAGGTGGACCAGGAAGAACGTTCTCCCGGCAACCTCGAGATCGAACGCCGGCTGCGCGCCTACATGCGCTGGAATGCCATGGCGATGGTCGTCAAGGCCAACCGCCTGCACCCTGCTGACGGCGGCGATCTGGGTGGCCACATCGGATCCTTCGCCTCGCTGGCCAGTCTGTTTGGCGCCGGCTTCAATCATTTTTGGCATGCCGAGAGCGAAAACCACGGCGGCGACTGCCTGTACATCCAGGGCCATGTATCGCCCGGCGTTTATGCACGTGCCTACCTCGAAGGTCGCCTGACCGAAGAGCAGTTGCTCAACTTCCGCCAGGAAGTCGACGGCAAGGGCCTGTCGAGCTACCCGCATCCCAAGCTGATGCCCGAGTTCTGGCAGTTCCCCACCGTTTCCATGGGCCTGGGCCCGTTGATGGCGATCTACCAGGCGCGTTTCCTCAAATACCTGCACGCCCGCGGCATTGCCAACACCGAAAACCGCAAGGTCTGGGTGTTCTGCGGAGACGGCGAGATGGACGAGGTCGAATCCATGGGCGCGATTGGCCTGGCCGCGCGTGAAAGGCTGGACAACCTGGTGTTTGTCATCAACTGCAACCTGCAGCGCCTGGACGGGCCGGTGCGTGGCAACGGCAAGATCATCCAGGAGCTCGAAGGCGACTTCCGCGGCGCCGGCTGGAACGTCATAAAACTGATTTGGGGCAGCAATTGGGACCCTCTGCTGGCGCGCGACAAGGACGGCGCCCTGCGCAAGGTCATGATGGACACGGTCGATGGTGACTACCAGGCCATGAAGGCCAACGACGGCGCTTATGTGCGCAAGAATTTCTTCGGCAAGGACCCGAAAACGCTGGAGATGGTCGCCAAGATGAGCGATGAGGACATCTTCGAGCTGCGCCGTGGCGGCCACGATTCCCAGAAGGTGTACGCGGCCTTTCACGCGGCAGTCAATCACGTGGGCCAGCCCACCGTGCTGCTGATCAAGACCGTCAAGGGTTTTGGCATGGGCAAGATTGGCGAGGGCAAGAACAACGTGCACCAGACCAAAAAGCTGTCCGACGAAGACATCAAGGCCTTCCGCGACCGGTTCAACATCCCGATTCCGGACAGCCAGCTGGCCGACATCCCGTTTTATAAACCGGCCGACGACACGCCCGAGATGCAGTACCTGCACGAGCGCCGCAAGGCCCTGGGCGGCTATTTGCCACACCGCCGCGTCAAGGCCGATGAAAGTTTCACCGTTCCGTCGCTGGAGACCTTCAAGTCGGTGATCGAGCCGACCGCTGAGGGCCGCGAAATTTCGACCACCCAAGCCTATGTGCGTTTTCTCACCCAGCTGCTGCGCGACCAGGCGCTCGGCCCACGCGTCGTGCCTATCCTGGTGGACGAGGCGCGGACCTTCGGCATGGAAGGGCTGTTCCGCCAGATCGGCATCTACAACCCCGATGGTCAGCAATACACCCCGGTCGATAAGGACCAGGTGATGTATTACAAGGAAGACAAGAAGGGCCAGATCCTGCAGGAAGGCATCAACGAGGCTGGCGGCATGAGCAGCTGGATTGCGGCGGCCACCTCGTACAGCACCAACAACCGGATCATGATCCCGTTCTATGTGTACTACTCGATGTTCGGCTTCCAGCGCGTGGGTGATCTGGCCTGGGCCGCCGGCGACATGCAGGCGCGCGGCTTCTTGCTCGGCGGCACCTCGGGCCGAACCACGCTCAACGGCGAAGGTCTGCAGCATGAGGACGGCCACAGCCACATCCTGGCAAGCACCATTCCGAACTGCATTTCCTACGACCCGACTTTTGCGCATGAAGTCGGCGTCATCCTGCACCATGGCCTCAAACGCATGGTCGAGCGCCAGGACAATGTGTATTTCTACATCACGTTGCTCAACGAGAACTACGCCATGCCTGGCCTGCAGCCCGGCACAGAAGAGCAGATCATCAAGGGAATGTACCTGTGCAAACAGGCACCGGCTCTGGACGCCAAGGCGCCGACCGTCCAGTTGCTGGGCAGCGGCACCATCCTGCGCGAGAGCATTGCTGCCCAGGCGCTGCTTGAGAAGGACTGGGGCATTGCTGCAGGTGTCTGGAGCTGCCCGAGCTTTAACGAACTGACCCGCGACGGCCAGGACGCCGACCGCTGGAATCTGCTGCATCCGGAAGACACCCCGCGTGTGCCTTTCGTCGCGCAGCAGCTCGATGGCAGCGCCGGCCCCGTGGTCGCCTCCACCGACTACATGAAGGCCTACGCCGAGCAGATCCGCCCCTTCATTCCGAAGGGCCGGACCTACCGGGTGCTGGGCACCGACGGTTTCGGTCGCAGCGACTTCCGCAGCAAGCTGCGCGAGCACTTCGAGATCAACCGCCACTACATCGTGGTTGCTGCGTTGAAGGCGCTCGCCGACGACGGCGCGGTGCCGGCTGCCAAGGTTTCCGAGGCTCTCAAAAAGTACGGCATCAACACCGACAAGATCAACCCGCTTTACGCCTGAGCACGGCGAACGGAGACAAGAACATGGCATTGGCAGACATCACCATTCCAGACATCGGCGACTTCGACGAGGTCACCGTCATTGAAGTGCTGGTCAAACCCGGCGACACCATCCAGGCCGACCAGAGCCTGCTCACCGTCGAGTCCGACAAGGCCTCGATGGAGATCCCGTCCAGTCAGGCCGGCGTTGTGAAAGAGATCAAGGTCAAGCTCGGCGACAAGGTCAAACAAGGCACGGTCGTGCTGGTGTTGGAGGCGGGCGAGGCTGCTGCGGCGCCTGCTGCGGCGCCTGCTGCGGCTCCAGCCACGGATTCAGAACAAAAACAGGCTGCATCCCCCGTCGTTACTGCGCAGGTAGCTACAAAAACGATAGCAGAACCAGCCGCTGCTGGCGGCTCCATCGACATCCGCGTGCCCGACATCGGCGACTTCAAGGACGTCGTTGTGATCGAGGTGCTGGTGAAAGTCGGCGACGCCGTCAAGGCCGAGCAGTCGCTGGTGACTGTGGAGTCTGACAAGGCCTCGATGGAAATCCCGTGCAGCCAGGCCGGTGTTGTCAAGGAGCTCAAGGTCAAGTTGGCCGACAAGATCAATGTGGGTGATGTGCTGCTGGTGCTGGAAGCTGCTGCTGGCGCGCCCGCAGCGGCCGCCACACCAGCGCC